>WFQO01000061.1 GCA_015486995.1 Nitratifractor sp.
CGGCGAGGTCCGGCCGTTGCTGGGAACGAACATCACGGGCCTCGAAGATGACGGCGGCCGGGTGAAAGTGCTGTTCGAAGAGCGCGAGCCCGAGACCTTCGACCGGGTCATCTACGCCATCGGCGGCACGACTCCCAGTGCCTTCCTCCAGGGTTCGGGAATCCGGGTCGAAGACGGCAAACCGGTCCATGACGAAAACTATATGACCGACGTCCCCGGCCTCTACGTCGCCGGCGACATCACCCAGGAATCCGGCGGTTCCATCGCCCTGGGGCTCAACCACGGCTACCACATCGCCAAACACATCCTCAGCCAGATGGAAAACTGCCAGGGAAGCTCCGCCCATCTTCTCGAAGAAAAGTAGGAATCGCATCGTCTGGAGCCCGATGTTTCGTTATCGGAAAAGGAGCTCCAGGCCCCGGACGCCAGATCAAGCCCGGAACAGCGAATATCCAAGTTCCGATTTTACGGGATAGCAAGCCTTCGCTACAAAATTACACTCTCAATGGGGATATTGACAATGAGAAAGTCCCAAAACCCAAAACCTAAAACCTAAAACCTAAAAACAAATCAACGCTTCATCGCTTCGATGAAATTCCGATAGATTTCGTCGAGTTCTTGATCGCTTTTCTCCATGGTATCGAGATCACCGGTTTTGAGTGTATGCTCCAAAACGGCGATGCGCTTGAGCAGATAGTCGAAAAGTTCTTTGTTGATGTCGGGCATGACGTTGTGGCTAAGAGGGGCTTTGCCGTCGATGCGGCGGGCGACACGGGCCGGTACTCCTACGGCGGTACAGCCGGGAGGCACGTCACGGATAACAACGGAGTTGGCACCGATCTTGGCATCCTGTCCCACGGTGATATTACCCAGGACTTTGGCGCCGGCTCCGATGATAACGTTGGATTCGATCGTCGGGTGGCGCTTGCCCCGTGAGAGGCTCACTCCTCCGAGGGTCACCTGCTGATAGATGAGCACATTGTCCCCGACGATCGCGGTCTCCCCAATGACAACGCCCGTGGCATGATCGATAAAGACTCCTCGGCCGATCTGCGCTCCGGGGTGGATATCGACGGTGGTGACGAATTGCCCGAATGCGGAGATAAGCCGAGGGAGAAAGCGCCAGCCCCGAGTATAAAGTGAATGACTGATCCGATAGAAAAAGAGAGCCCAAACCCCCGGATAGTTGAAAAAGAGTTCGAAAGTATTATGCAGGGCCGGATCGTTACGCTTGACGGTACGAAAATCATCGCGAATCGTTTGCCATAGATTCATGTTGTCTCTTTTACCTTTTTGTTTTTATTTTCTCGGATAGGGAGTTCTGAAAAACATCCATCCTTCCCGGCTTGCCCCAGAATCCGTGGCCATGAATTCCCATTGTACCGAGGTCTTGCATAACTTCGTGTCCCGCGTTCCGTGTTTCGCGACTTCCGTATTCCGTATATTACTCTTCTACATGCACGTTAAGATGGAGAATGATTTAAAACCCGATCCCCAGAACCTACGACTGAATTGTTTTGAGATAACTGTTTTCACTGAGATAGAGGTAGAGTTTCCCCAGCAACTCCTGCTTTTCGGCATCCCCAATGAGTGTCGAATCTTCGATGCGACTTTTGAGCGCTTTGTCGATACGTCCGGTGTCGTACTCCAGGTCTTCCAGGACATCGAGAAGGTTTTGGGCTTCGACGATCGTTTCGATGCGATATTCCCCCTCTTCGTCGAAATGGACCACAGCTTCGGTAGGATGGGTGAAGAGGTTGTGCCGCATTCCCAGAACCTCTTGATAGGCCCCCGTCAAGAAAAAGGCGAGAAAATACTCTTCCCTCTCTACATCGATGTCGTGCAGCAGCAGCGGCTCCTCCGCATTGAAAGCGATCTCTCCGTCACTGTCGCAGGTAATATCCCAGAGGCTGGCCGGACGGGTCGGCCTCCGGCTGAGGTGATGGATAGGCATCACCGGAAAGCGCTGATGCAGCCCCCAGAAATCGGGTAGTGACTGGAAGATCGAAAAGTTGACGAGATACTTCTCCTGGATTCGATTTTGCAGCCGGCGAAGCTCTCCCGCCTCTTCGCTATCCAAAAGATGAATCGCTTTTTTGACGATAAGATGTACGAGGATTTCTGTGTTGGAGCGATCCTCTAAATCGATGTACCCCAGATCAAAAAGCGTCAACAATGATTCGAGATGATCGAGTGCATCGTGAAGATATTCCCGGGCATTGCCGCGATGCATACTTTCGTAGAGTTCATAAAGCTCCTGAACCAGCGGCGGATTCTTCTCTTTGAGTCTCAGACTACGCTCATGATACTCCTGACCGAAAAGCTCCAGCACCGGTGCGACGAGCACCGCGTGCGACGCGGCGATAAAGCGTCCGGATTCGGTGAAGATATCGGGTTCCTCGACCTCTTTTTGCCGGGCGATCTCCTTCATAGCGAAGACGACGTCGTTGGCGAACTCCCGAATCGAATAGTTGCGATGCGTTCCCCGGCGGTGCTGGCTGTACTCCACTGCCAGGCCTCCGCCGATGTTGATAGCCTGCAGATGATCCGCTCCCCGACGCTTGAGCTCGGCGTAGAGGTTGCCCGCCTCACGCAGCGCCTTTTTGAGCGGGCCGATCTGCCCCATCTGCGATCCGATGTGGAAATGAAGCATCAACAGATTGTCGAGCAATTTCTCCCGCCGAAGCATTTCATAAGCCTCCAACAGCTCCGTAGAGGTTAAACCGAATTTGGAGCTGTATCCTCCGCTCTTGGCCCAGGTGCCGATCCCCGTGCTGTGCAGACGGATTCGCATTCCGATCCCCGGTGTCACCGGATCGGGGCTGTCTGCGTTGAATTCACGATGCACGGCGATGATCGTCTCCAACTCATTGATCCCCTCGATGGTCAGAATGATCCGATGACCGCTCTTGGCCGCAATGAACGCCAGAGAGATCATCTCTCGATCTTTGAAGCCGTTGACCGTGATGGGCGCCCCCATAGGCGTTTTGGCCATGGCAATGATCAGCTCAGCTTTGCTTCCCGCCTCGAGCCCGTAATTTCGCCCGGCAGAAGCTTCTATAAGACTCTCGACAAAATGAGGATACTGGTTGACTTTCAGGGGAAAGACCGCTCGAAATTCCCCCCCATATTCGAACTCTTCCCTTGCTCCGGAGAAAGCATCGAAGAGGGTATCGATCTGTTTGCGAATGAGGTGGGGAAAACGCAAAAGCAGCGGTCCACGATAACCGCGACTACGTACATTCTCGGTGATCTCCAGCAGCGAAGGACGGCGGCCGTGGTTGACGTTGACGGTATCACCTTGGATGACGAAATTCTCTTCTCCCCAGATGGAAAGACCGTAATCAGCTCTCATTCTCGACTCGATTCATTCCGAAAGAGAAACGCCACAACCTTCGGCGACGTTCACTCATCTTTCGGCTTCATTGATTTTTGCAAAGAGGATTATACCCATTCCCGCATCCCCGTTTCCGCGATTTTTCACTGTTTTATAAACACGAGAAGACATCAGTCGGAGGTAAGGATTTCGTAGGGCCGGCGAAGTTTTTCGTACAGTGCATGGAGACTCACCGCCCTCCCCTCCCGTGCAAATTCACGACCTCCGAGGAAGACAATGGCCGTCGGTACGGAAAAGACTTGAAAACGGGCAGCAATCTCCGGGTTTTCGTGCGCATCCAGGTGAATCTGTCGAATCGTGGGAAACTCCCTCTCGAAGAGCTCCCGATATTTTGGACGTAAGGCATGGCAGACGTTGCAGTTTTCACCCGAAAAATAGAGCAATACACCGGGCTCTTCACGAATCGCCTCTTCGATCTCTTCCAGGGTCATCGTCTGCCTCTCATATCAGGAAAAGCGAACATTTTCGAACACTTTCTCTGCCTAGGACCCAGGCCAAATCTTCACTCTCGAGATAGAGATAACGGCGAAGCTGCCGATGGAGATGTTCGAAATCTTCCGGATAGTCGACACGATAAAACTCCCGCTCCAGCCGTTCCAACTCCAGGAGATTGGCCCGACATCGTTCACGTTGGATCCGGTTGAGGTAGGGACGGA
>WFQO01000062.1 GCA_015486995.1 Nitratifractor sp.
AATTATAGCCTATATAGCCGAAGAGGCACAAAGAAAGAGAAATAACGGATCATGGCCATCAAAATCATTGCTCGAAATAAAAAAGCACGACATGAATATGAAATTCTGGAAAAATATGAAGCGGGAATCGAACTTCAGGGCAGTGAAGTCAAAGCCCTACGCCAGGGACGCGTCAATATCAACGACGCCTACTGCCGCTTCATCAAAGGAGAGCTCTGGCTGCTCAATGCCCACATAGGCCATTTGGAGACCGCCAATCGTCATTTCGTCCGAGAAGAACGCGCCCCTAGAAAACTGCTACTTCACAAAAAGCAGCTCCACTCACTCTACGGCAAAGTCAACAAAGAGGGCCTCACCATCGTCCCCCTGATGCTCTACTTCAACGAACGCAACCGGGCCAAACTCTCCATCGCCCTGGCCAAAGGAAAAAAACTCCACGATAAACGCGAAACTCTCAAACGCCGTACCCTAGATCGCGAAGCGGCCCAAGCGATGAAAAATCGGGGACTTTGATAGCAAACACTTATTGAATTTTGTTGCGTCGCAATTCGTTACGCACCTTGCAATAGAGGGCTTTGAGCCGGTATAGGAGACCGATTTCTCCAGCGGGAAGAAAGGCTTTGACTTTCTGCCAGATTCGGCGAAGGTCCGCCTTGAGACGATGAACCGCCGCCATGCTCTTGCGGTAGATTGCCCGGGATTTGAGCCAGGCGAGGAATGCCAGGATTTTCTCGTAGGCCCAGGCGAACCAGGCAAAAGAGAGAAGCTGTTCGCGGCTGACGCCGAAGAGCCAGAAAGTAAAAGCGGCGATAGGGATCTTGAGCCCGTAGAGCAGGAAACCCGGCAAGAGCATCCCCTGGACGATCAAAACCCCCGCCGTCACCCCCGCCAGCTCCACTCCGCCGAAGAGCAGGACAAAGAGTACCAGGATCAGATAGCGGTTCATCCTCCGAACTGCACGCTCCAGTGCCTGCAGGAGCCTCAGTGAGCGCAGATACTCTCCGACCGGAACCGCAATCCCCTCCCAGATGAACTCCTCGAAAACAATAAAAAGAAAGACCAGGAGATACTGGATCGGCAGCGTAATCTTGTAGAGGAGTTTTTTCATAGGAGTCTTTCAGTGAAGAAAAAGGATTTTGGAAATGAGAAAGTCAAGATTTTGTTTCGATTTGCTGTAGATTTGCAGGTTGTGGAGAAGGAGCTTACGAATAGTAAGTGACTGAACCGCTTCTGCAAAGATGCAGCGAAGCGGAACAAAAGATCACTTTCTGCGGAGTTCTTTGATCCGGGCGGCTTTCCCTTTCCGATCACGCAGGTAGAAGAGTTTGGCACGGCGAACCCGACCGCGGCGAACGACTTCGATGTTTTCGATGCTTTCGGAGTAGAGGGGGAAAATCCGCTCGACACCGACGTTGTTGGCTCCCATCTTTCGAACAGTAAAGGTTTTACCGGCACCCTCACCCCGCAGGGAGATACAGACGCCTTCGAAATTCTGAACCCGCTCTTTGTTCCCCTCTTTGATCCGAACCGCGACGCGGACGGTATCACCTGCCCGGAACTCGGGAACGCTCTTGCCTTCGATCTGAGATTTTTCGAAGCTCTCGATGTATTTGTTTTTCATAGTTTCGCCTTCGCTTTTTGGTATAAATCGGGGCGGAAGTATTTTGTTTTCGACAGTGCCATCCGATTTTTAATGGCTGCGATTTTACTATGATTCCCCTTTAGGAACTCTGAAACGATCCGCTTGCCTCGGAACTCATCGGGTTTGGTAAATGCGGGTGCTTCCAAAAGTGACGCATCGAAACTCTCTTCCTCCAAGGAAGCCTGATTACCCAGGACCCCGGGGAGCAGACGACTGACGGCATCGCAGATCATCATCGCCGGCAATTCTCCTCCCGTCAGAATCGCGTCCCCCACGGAAAAAACTTCATCGGCATGCAGTTCGATCAACCGTTCGTCGATCCCTTCGTAACGCCCCGCGACAAAAACGAGATGTTCCACGTTTTGGGCCAGACGCCGGGCATCGTTCTGACGAAAAGGCTTGGCTACGGGAGTGAGAAAAAGTATCCGCGCTTCGGGAGAGTTCCGGCGAATCGCTTCCAGAGCGCTGTCAAGAGGCTGCGGGGACATCAGCATTCCCGCTCCGCCTCCCACCATCGCTTCGTCGACCTTTTTGTAGCGGCTTTCGCTGTAGTCCCGGGGATTGACGAAATCGATCCGCAGATGCCCTGCCTCGATCGCCCGAGCGAGGATGGATGCACGGAAATACCCCTCAACGATTTCAGGGAAAAGCGTTACAAAAGTACAACGCATCTCAGCTCGCCTCGAGAATATCCCGGGCATCCCGTGCCTGAATCCGTCGTGTCTCGGGATCAAAGGAGAGGATATACCGGGGAATGTAAGGAAGAAGGAAAGTCTCGGGCAGTCCCTCTCTCTTCAGTGAGTCGGCACTTTCGATCAGGAGGTAGTCGGTATCGTGCATCCGCTGAATCTCCCGAACCGTCCCCAGAAGCTCTTCACCCTCATAAAGGGATGAGCCCTCGATTTCGAACCAGTAGTGCTCTCCCTCTTTCAAAGGGCAGAGTTCCCGGGTTTGGGCTTCATTACTGTAGATTTTGGCATTTGTAAGCTCTCGCGCCTTTTCGGGGCTCTCATAGCCCCGAAATCGGATCAGCCCCCTGCGCGGATCGTAGGCTTCGATCATGAGCGGTCCGCGGGAACTTTCGAGCGTAACACCGGTCTTGAATTGTTCGGGGAAATCGGTATGAAGATGAAATTTCAGGTCGCCTCGAAGGCCGACCGTCTTGCCCACCTGGGCGATAAAAAATCGCTCCCGTTTCATCGATCAGCCTACGGACTGAACGTTGAGACGATAGCTTTTGCCGTCTTTGGCTTTGCAGCCGGAGACAACGGCTTTGATGGCGTTGATCATCCGTCCCTCTTTGCCGATGAGTTTCCCGACATCTTCGGGATTGGCATAGAGGGTGATCTCGTCGTAGCCTTCATCCAGTTCCCGCTTTTCGATGCGCAGATCGTCGGGATGACGAACGATCAGACGGGCATAGGAGAGGATGAAGTCGCGAACCATCGGCTTACTTGCCGGCCAGACGCTTGACGGTGGGGCTCATCTGAGCACCGACACCGAGCCAGTAGTTGAGACGCTCTTCGTCGAGCTTAACCTCTTTCTCTTTGGCGACAGGGTTATAATAACCGATCGATTCGATCCAGCCGCCGTCGCGGCGTTTGCGGCTGTCGGTGACGACGATACGATAAAAAGGCTTCTTTTTGCGTCCCATACGGGTCAGTCTGATAACGGTCATGATGTTTCCTTGCTTGGTGTGTTTTGAAAAGTTCTGACAACTCTCTTTGACGGCAAGAGACTCATCAGGACTTTTGGAAGGGGATTATAGCAAAATTTTCTGAAAGGGTGGTATCCCCAGGAGGACTCGAACCTCCAGCTAGGCCTTAGGAGGGCCCTGCTTTATCCGGTTAAGCGATGGGGACACGAAGCCCGCAATGATAGCGGCAGCTCTCTTAAATCCAAATTATTGCCGCCCCACGCCCCGTTTCAAAACAAAGATCGTCCAAAAAATAATGGGTACGTCACTTCCTTTTCATCACGAAAAAAAGTTTGTCCGGCTCCTCGCCGTAAAGCGTGACGGGATCGCAGCGCAAAATCTCCATTCCCGCCCTCTCAGCGATTTTTTCTGCATCGTGTTCGTATTGCCGAATCGTCTGCGAATGCTTATGCCAACACTCCCCTCTGCGCTCGAAAAGGGTGAAATCCGCCCGGTAGATTCCCGCGTCGAAATCACTTTCTATAGCCAAAAAACGATCTGCATCTTCGGCGGTGAAAGCTCCGACGGCTACCTCTTCGAAGCCGTAGAGCGTATTGAGGTCGCAAAGCAGATAACCGCCGGGATTGAGCCGTTTTACCAAACATCCGAGAAAAGACGACAACTCCTCTTTCCTAAGATAGTTGAGCATATCGAAGACGCAGGTAATGACGTCGAAACTCCCGCCGAGTTCACAAAGATCGATGCACTCTGCCTGCGCACCCCGGGCCCGGGCTCTGCGCACCATCTCGGGACTGAGATCGATCCCCTCGAAATAGGCACCGGGAAAGGCTCCTTGCATCTGCAGCAGAAAATCCCCGCTCCCGCAGCCGACGTCCAGCAACGTATCGAAATCGATCTCCCGCAACGCCAGCAAATAATGCGCATAAAGTTTCGGCGCCGCTTCGTAGACCCCGAGCATGTCTTCGACTTTGGCGTAGAGATCAAGAGCATCGGCAGGATTGGACATCGGTGTTTCCTTCGGAAATCGACTAATTCTTATCCACAATCCCTTTGATCTTCCCGTAAAGATCGAGGATCTCCTCTTTTTTGGCGTAGAAACTGTTTTTGTTGGCGATGAGATGCGCGGAGGATTCCATAATGTCTTCGGCGACCTTGAGGCCGTTTTCACGCATCGTATTGCCGGTCTCCACAATGTCGACGATCGCGTCGGCCAGGCCGACCAGAGGAGCCAGCTCGATGGAGCCGTAGAGTTTGATCACCTCCACACCGACAGCTTTAGAAGCGAAATAGTTTTTGGTGATGTTGACCATTTTGGTCGCGACTTTGATGTCGGGACGGTTCCAATCGAGCGCGTCTTCGTTGCGGATTCCGATGGCGACTTTGCAGCGTCCGAGCCCCAGGTCGAGAAGGTCGATGATGTCGAGCTCTTTTTCGGTGATCACATCCAGTCCCACGACCCCCAGATCCGCCGCACCGTACTCGACGTAGGTGGGGACATCCTGATTGCGTACATTGAGAAATCGAAAGCCGTGCGCTTCGAGAATCAGTTTGCGACTCTCGAATTCAAATCCTTCGCCGAAGAGTTCGGAGAAGATCGCCAGTGTCTCCTGGGCGATACGGCCTTTGGGAAGGGCGATGGTCAGCATAGTTGCTCCTTACAGGAACAAAGTGAAGAGTGAGGAGTGAGGAATGAGGAACTGACAGCGCCTATGGCGCTGTTTTGCCCTTTGATGGAAAGCGTTATGAAATAATCTTCCATCTTCCATCTTCCATCTTCCATCTTCCCAAAGCTTTGCTTTCGCCAAAAATTTCTCATTCCTAATTCCTCATTCCTAATTTGAACGCAATGCGTTCATCATTCCCTCGAAGACCAAGGTTTCTGAAAAAACCGCCTCTGCAAGATAGGAGGCAAGCAGGCGGCCGTCTCCGCCGGTGACATAGAGAGGCAGACTCTCGCGGAGGCGTTCGATCTCGTGAACGATGGGCGCAATGATACCATAGCCGAGCTGCTCCCGCGTCCCTTTGGGAGGGGTATCGCATGACGCGGGCCATTCGCTTTCCAGATCGAGAGCGGGGGAGAGCTCCGCGAAAGCACGACGATAGGCGTGAAGGCCCGGGAGAATAAATCCCCCCCGGTACATCCCCTCGACCACTCTGTCGACGGTCAGAGCACTGCCGGCATCGACGTAAATCCCGTCTCCCCGGCTCAGGCAGAGGGCCCGGCGATCGACTCCCATCCCCTCGTAGGCCCCGGGCAGAGAGATTTTCGCCGAAATATCCCGCCAATAACTTTCACGTACGAGCCGCTCTTTCGTGGCCTGGGAAACACTGATGTAGTGAACGATCCGCTCCCCGAAATTTCCGATCGCATCGTCGGTATCCAGATGCAGCACCCTCCCCTCTTCGTAGAGGTGGATGTGACGGTTTCCCACATCGGCCAGAATCACAGCTCCTCCTTCGCCCGATGGCGCAGCCAATAAAAGAGACTCAATCCCGCGACGGCGATCAGCGCCACGATCGTCGCATTGTGCAGATAGCGGGAGAGCTCCTCTTTATGGGCTCCCAGGAAATAGCCCAGCAGCGCCAGGACCGTCACCCAGATCCCCGCTCCCAATGCGGTGTAGAGGACAAAACGCCCCAGAGACATCCGCGACAACCCCGCCGGCAGAGAGATGTACTGCCGCACTCCGGGGATCAGGCGCCCGTTGAAAGTCGATATCTCGCCGTGTTGTGCGAAAAAACGCTCGAGCTTCGCCAGATTTTCAGGCTTGAGAAAGAGATAGCGCCCATATTTCAGAAGAAAGGGGCGTCCGTAGCGATAGGCCAGCCAATAGTTGAAGAGCGCTCCGGTCACAGAGCCCAGGATTCCTGTCGTGATAGCGAACTCCAGATTCATTTCTCCCTGAAAAGCCAAATATCCCGCCGGTATCATAATCACTTCGCTGGGAAAAGGGAAAAAGCTGCTCTCGAGAAACATCGCGACGAAGATACCGAAATAGCCCCAGGCGTTGACGGTCTGGACGATCCAATCTATGACGGTGTTCAGCATTGGTTGAACACCTCAATGAAGAAAGCTATTCTTTTCAATAAGGTGCGTCGCTTCGCGACGCCAACCGGAATTCTCAATTCTCAATTCTCAATTCTCAATTCTCAATTCTCAATTCTCAATCAGTCATTCTCTTTGTAGGCGCCGATGGAGATGAGCTTTTCGTAGCGCTTTTGCACCAGCTCCTCTTTGCTCAACTCCCGAAGACTGCGCACGGCATCGAGGTAGTACTCTTTGACCGCTTTCGCGGCGGTTTCTTTATCCCGATGGGCGCCGATGAGAGGTTCATCGATGATGTCATCGATCAGGCCGTGCTCTTTGAGAGCGTCGGGGGTGATTTTGAGGGCTTTGGTGGCCTGCTCGACTTTGGAGGGGTCGTTCCACAAAATCGCGGAGCACCCTTCGGGGGAGATGACGGCGAAGACCGAGTAGCGCATCATCGCCAAACGGTCGGCGACCCCGATGGCCAGGGCACCGCCGGAGCCCCCCTCCCCGATCACCACGGAGACCAGCGGGACTTTGACTCCTGAGAGTTCGAAGAGGTTACGGGCGATCGCTTCGCTCTGTCCCCGCTCCTCGGCTCCGATCCCGGGATAAGCGCCCGGAGTGTCGATGAGCATCAGGACCGGAATGTCGAATTTTTCCGCCAGCTTCACCGCACGCAGCGCCTTGCGGTACCCTTCGGGATGGGGCATTCCGAAGTTTCGGCGGAGCTTGTGTTTGGTACCCCGGCCTTTCTGCTCACCGATGAGCACGGTACGCTGGCCGTCGATCCATCCCAGATAGCAGAGAATCGCCGGATCGTCACGGTACATCCGATCACCGTGGATCTCCTGCGCATCCTCCATCATCAGACGGACATAGTCCAGGGCATAGGGACGGTCGGGATGACGGGCCAGCTGAAGTTTCTGATAATCGCTCAGGGAACCGAACGTCTTCTTGACCTCTTTTTCGAGATCCTTGCGGAGGATCTCCACCGCTTCATTGTCTCCCCGGGCCCGGGCCGACTCGATGTCCTGCTGGATCGCCTCGATGGGCTTTTCGAAATCGAGATAGGTGGCCATCGAATCGGATCAGACCCGTTTGAAGATGACGACGCCGTTGGTGCCGCCGAAACCGAAAGAGTTGCTCATCACCACATCGAGCTTCGCTTCGCGCGCTTCGTTGGGGACGTAGTCGAGATCGCAGTTTTCGTCGGGCGTCGTGTAATTGATCGTGGGAGGGATGATCCCCCGATCCATCGCCATCAGAGCGATCACCGCCTCGATGGAACCGGCGGCCCCCAGGCAGTGACCGATCTGCCCCTTGGTGGAGCTCACCGGCGGGCAATTCTCTTTGCCGCCGAAGAGTTCTTTGAGCGCGGCGGTTTCGTTCTTGTCGTTGATGGGGGTGGACGTTCCGTGGGCATTGACATAGTCAACCTTCGGATTTCCGGCCATCTTCATCGCCGCTTTCATCGCCCGCAGCGGACCGTCCATCGTCGGGGTGGTGATGTGGTTGGCGTCGCCGCTCTCGCCGAAGCCGATCAGCTCACCGTAGATCTTCGCTCCGCGCGCTTTGGCGGCCTCGTACTCTTCGAGGACGAGCGAGCCGGCTCCTTCGCCCATAATGAAGCCGTCCCGCTCCGCGTCGAAGGGGCGTGAGGCGTGTTTGGGATCGTCGTTACGGGTCGAGAGAGCTTTCATCGCCGCAAATCCTCCGACACCGATGCCGGTAATCGCCGCTTCGCCGCCCACGACCAGCATCCGATCGGCTCCCCCCAGGAGAATCGTCTTGGCCGCTTCGCTGATGGCATGGGTTCCGGCGGCACAGGCGGTCACGGAGCCGAGATTGGGGCCTTTGAGCGTGTGGGCGATGGAGACGAATCCGCCCAGCATATTGGCCAGAGCTGAGGGGATGAAGAAGGGAGAGATACGTCGGGGGCCGCGCTCGTGCAGAATGACGGAGTTTCTTTCGATGGTCGGCAGACCGCCGATACCCGAGGCGCAGCTGACCCCGAAGCTCTCCCGCTCGACAGTCTCATCGATCCCCGCATCGGCGATCGCTTCGGCAGCGGCTTTGAGGCCCAGCTGGATGAAGCGGTCGGCTTTTTTGACCTCTTTGGGATCCATCACGGTCTTGGGATCGAAATCTTTCACTTCCGCCGCGATCTTGACCGAGAAGGCTTCCGGATCGAAGAGGGTGATGGTATCGACCCCGCACTCTCCTCTGACGATGGCTTCGAAGGCACTCTCTCTATCGTGCCCGACACTGTTGATCATCCCCAAACCCGTTACGACGACTCTTCTCAACTTCGACTCCTCTCTGACGTAATAGTTGCGAACCTTCCGCGAAAGCTCGCAACTGCCACGTCGGCCCCAAGGGGCGGCGTTTTACTTGTGCTCTTCGATGAACTTGATGGCGTCGGCGACGGTCGCGATCTTCTCGGCCTCTTCGTCGGGAATCTCGATGTCGAACTTCTCTTCGAGCGCCATGACCAGCTCCACGACATCCAGACTGTCCGCTCCGAGATCTTCGACGAATTTGGAATCCTCTTTTACCTCGTCGGGGTTGACGTTCAGCTGCTCGACCACTACCTCTTTGACTTCATCCAGAATTGCCATTCTTTGCTCCTATCGTTGAATTTATGGTCACAAGTATAGCCAAAAGTCGTTGAAACTATTGTGCATTCCCCTCGACCTTGAAGCGCGGGGGCTTGCCTGCGGATTCGCCCGGTGCGGCGGCCGGAGCCGTTTCGCCCTCGCAACAGTTAAGCAGCGATTTGTCGGGACGCCGGATGAAGTCGACACCCCGGTAGATCGTATACAGCCCGTAGAGGACCACGACCACCGCCGCGAGGTTGATCATCACGCGCCGCAGATTGCTGCGGGTAAAAAGCGCGGTAAAAAGCCCCAGGCCGAGCAGCGCCGGAACGGTGCTCAGGCCGAAGATCAGCATTACGAAAGCCCCCCAGAGCGGGCTGCCGGTGCTGGCCGCCTCCACGGCGAAGAAATAGACCAGCCCGCAGGGGAGTAGACCGTTGAGGAGCCCCAACAAATAAAAGCTGTAGAGGGAGCGGTCGCGCAGAATGTAGCGAAAAGCCCGCTGATACCATCCGCTGCGGGAGAGCGAATGCTCCAGAGAATTGAGAAAGCCAATCTTGCCCACCAATGAAAGGCCGGCAAGGATCATAAAGACACCTGCGACAATGGTCAAGACGCCGTTGGCGAAATTGTTGAATTTGGCGACACCGCCGATGGCACCGAAGAGTGCTCCGAGCGTCACATAGGTGGTGATCCGTCCGAAAGAGTAGAGCAGATGTGCCGTCACTTCGTGGGCTTTGCTCCAGCTTTTGTCGATCTTCGCGGAGCTGTAGGCGATGACGATCCCGCCGCACATTCCCAGGCAGTGCCCGAAACTCCCCAGAAAGGCGGCCGTCACGATCGCCAGAATGTCGATGCCGCCCACCTCAGACCCCCAGGAGTTTTTTGCGGATTTTCGGATTGGTGAGGTTCTCGCCCCGCAGCATTCGCAAGCGCATCTCTTCGAAATCGATGCACCCTTTGCAGCGTTTCTCCCGGGCCCCGAATCCGTAATGCATCGCCGTAGCGTCCGCGACACCGTACCAGGCTTTGTGGGCGTCGATCCAGCGCTTGGTATCGAGCGTGTGGACCCAGAGCTTCGCCCGGTCGGCCCAGGGTTTGTCTTTGAGCCAGAGGATCATACAGCCCGGATCGTCGAAAAACCAGGTCCGCCCGTCGGGAGCGATCACTTCGCAGGCGTTGCGCTCGGTTTTGATGAGCATTTTGCATTCGGTGTCGTTGGTCCTATCCAATTTGATCGGCAGCGGTTTGAAGGCCGTGTTGCCTTTGACGATGGTGACGGGCCCCTCCTTTTTCGCCATCGAAAAAAAGATCAGGGCCACGACGGCGACGAAAATCGCCGTGGCGATAAAAGGCATCGCTTTTTTCATAGAAAGACTCCGTTTCGAAGATAATAGACCCCTACGTAGAGGGAGCATAGTAGCACAAAGGCACTGACGAGCGCCAGGGCGAAGCGCTCCAGCCGCCGACTCTCGATTCCGAGGAAAAGCTGGAGTATCGCGGCCGTCAAGCCCAGAAAAACCCCGCCGAAGAGCGTCCCCCAGATAGCGTATCCTACGTAATAGTAGGCTTTTTGAAGCATACAAAAGGGGCACTTGTGCGTCGGAAGCTCATAGACGTAAGTCCCGAAGAAGTAGACGACGGCGTAGTAGGCGACAAAGACGAAGAGCCCGTACCCTGCCAACTCCATCCAGCTTCGATGTGCCAGGGTCGCCGCCACGATAAAAAGATAGAGAAGGTAGAAAAGCAGCAGAAGCTTTGCCGTATCCAGGCCGAACGGCAGAGGATTGGCCCCCTCCAGTTGCCCGAAGAGCGCCGAGCAGCAGCTGACCGCTTTGTGGATATCGATGTGGGTAAAATAGGCCCAATCCATCCCCAGCTCCACCGTCGCCAACGCGAAGATCAGCACGAAGAGCCACCCCTTGAGCCGAAACCAGGGGTAATCCTTCGCCTCCAGATCGTAATGGTTGATCGCCATCCAGAGCAGCAACAGGAAAAGAAGCAGAAGCTTGAGAAAGAGGAGCGGCAGCCCGTAACCGTTGGCGCTGATCACTCCCGCCGCACACATCGCTCCGGGAACCAGATCGCTAAGCCGATCGATCGCGAAGACAAAAAAAGGAAGGAGAAAAAATTTGATGACGAACGCCGCCAGGATGATCGTCATCACCAGATAGGCCCGCCGCTCCAGCGCATACTGCTCTTCGTCGGTACTGCTGAAATCCCAGCGCCAGAGAATATGCACCGACACCCCGAAAGCGATCGCCAGCAGAACCCAGACCACACTTTCACTCAGGAGATAGACCAATACTTGGGTGTTGAGCAACACGGGAGTCATTTTTGACTCCCGTGTTGCTCAGTGATGAATGATGAATGATGAATGATGAATGGTTTTGGGGTGTTGCTTCGCAACGCGATTGAATGGAGGCGGGACTTTAGTCCCGCAATGCAGGGCTGAAGCCCTGCCCCCAATGACCAATGACCAGTGACCAATGACTGCGCTGCAGGCGCACAAATTGCCCACTGCCCACTACCGATCCACGAAGCGGATCTCAATGCCCGATTCGGTTCCTCACTCCTCACTCTTCACTCCTCACTCGATCGTCCATTGACGATCGTTCCGTTGCTCATCTCCACAATCCGATGCGCGAACGGCAACTCCTCGAAAATCGGATCGTGGGTGGCGATGAGGATCGTTTTGCCCAGGGTGTGAAGCTCCGTCAGGATCTCTAGGAAGCGTCGGGCGTTGGCGCGGTCGAGGTTGGCGGTGGGTTCGTCGCAGAGGATGATCTGGGGATCGGCGGCGAGAGCCCGGGCGATGGCGACACGCTGCTTCTCTCCGCCCGAAAGACGCCCGGCATTCTGCTCGGCTTTGTGGGCGATGTTGGCCAGCCGCATCGCCGCGTCGACCTTCGTCTCCAGCTCCTTCATCCCCATTCCCATCGGCACGAGCGGCACCTCCACATTCTCTCGGGCGCTGAGATGCTCCATCAGGTTGTAGTGCTGAAAGATCATCCCGATGTGTCGACCCCGGAAACGGCTCAGGTGTCGATCGGGCAGCTTGGCGATCGGCTCCGCTTCCACCAGGACTTCCCCGCTGCTGGGCCGATCGAGCCCCGCGACGATGCTCAGCAACGTCGTCTTGCCGCTTCCGCTGATCCCTTTGAGGACCACACACTCTCCCTCCTCCACCGTCAGATCGATGTTTTTGAGCGCGTGGAAACGCTCCTCTCCACTGTCGAAATGACGGTTGAGCCCGTGAATCTCTATGATCGGTTTCATAACATCGCTTCCTTCGGATCGGTGACGGCGATCTTCCAGACGGGAAGCAACACCGCGGCGATAAAGCTGACGCCGTAGAGGAGGAAGATCGAGCTCAGGACCGAGAAATCAAGCACCGGGACCAGACGGGGAGCCGAGGCGAGATTGCCCGCTCCCAGGAAAATCTGGCGCAGCAGCGGAGCCCCGAGGGAAAAGACGTAGAAATAGGCGGCCACACTTCCCAGGATAAAGCTGCTGACGACAATGACAAGGGTTTCGTAAAGTTTGAGGCTCAGAACATCCCGGATGCTCCAGCCCAAAGCCCTCAAAATTCCGATGCTGCGTTTCTCCCGGGAGAAGACCTGGCTGGCACGCTGATAGAGGATCAGGACGAAAGCCAGCAACACGATTAGGAAGAGGACCAGGAAAAATCCCCCTTTGTAGTTGAAGATCCGATCGTAGGCGGCACGGGTCTCTTTCTTGGAGATGACCCGCAAATCGTAGTGCATCGCCGAGACCTTGCTCTCGACATTGCTCCATTCGTCGTCGTTGGGGACGTTGAAGGTCACATCGGTGGATTCTTCCGGCGAGAGCCCCAGAATCTTCCGGGCCGTCTCGATGGGAACGATCACCATATCGTCGGCGACGAGGGAACTGTCACGGGGAAGGACCTTGAAAAGCTTGAGCTTGACGAACGCGCCCTCCGGAGTGAGAAAATTGTAGCTGTGGGGGTAGAAATGGCTGCGCATCCAGCGGGCCACCCCCTGCCCCACGATCATTTCATCTCCCGAGAGGAAACGGCGCAGATCCGTCCCCTCGACCAGTTTCGAGAGTGCGCGGTGGCTTTGATCCTCCAGAAAATCGATTCCCACGATCAGAAAAAAGCTGCCCTTGGGTTCGGTGTAGTAGCGCCCCCAGACCCGGGAGGCCACCCGATCCACCCCGTGGAGCTGAGCGATCTCATCGGCCCAGTCCAGAGGGACCGGCAGCAGATGATCTCCCCGCACCCTCTGCACGACAAAGTCGGGTTCGCTGACCAGTGCACTGCGCAAAGAGTGCTGCAGCGACGAGGAGATGAAGAGGGTCGAAGCGAGCAGGAAAATCAGCACGACCGAGAGCCCGACCACCATCAGATGCTTGCGCCGCTCGGCAAAAAGGCTTAAAGCCAGAAAATGAAAAAAGGGATTATTTCCCATAAAGATCTCCGTAGACAAAATCGAGCCGGTCCGTCGGAAAGAGCTCGGGATAGGCCGGGTTGAACGACGCTTCGAAACGCCGCAGACGCGGCTCGAACCACTGCACCGAAAGCGCCGGAGCATCCAGCCCCGTCACCGCCACCGTCGCGGCAAGCCTCCGCTCCATCCCCGTCCGGTCGCTGAGGAAATAATGGGAAAAAGCCGCGATCAACAGGAAAAGGAGAAAAGCGGCAACGCCGTAGAAACGTGCGATCATCGGACGCTCCATCTACGAGTGGATAATGGGTAGTGGGTAGTGGGTAGTTTTTTGATGGAGGATTGAGAATTGAGAATTGAGAATTTTGGGGCGTTGTTTTGCAACTCGGTTTTATGGAGGCGGGACTTCAGCCCTTCCCCCAATGACCAATGACCAATGACCAATGACTGCGCTGCAGGCGCACACAATGACCAATGCCCAATGCCGATCCGCGAAGCGGATCTCACTGCCTTTTTCGGTTCCTCATTCCTCATTTCTCATTCCTCGTTATATTCAATCCCGTCCAACCCCATCACCATCTTCCCCGTGATCTGCTTGAAGCGGACGATCCGGTCTCCGCCGTGATCGGCGATGAAATCCTTGGCCTCTTTCTCGGTTTTGAAGGGGATCAGTTCGTTGCCCATCGGACCGTAGAGTTTGGAGCCGATGACGTAGTAGGCCTCTTTGGCGGGGATCGCTTCGAGAGTGTAAAAGTCGGTAACGAGCATCTTTTGGATCTTCGAGCGGTCGTAGGGGAAATCCCCGTCGAAGATATAGTATTTCATCATATCTTTGACCCCGTCGAAGTAGTGGGTTGTGCCGTTCACAACCATTTCGGCGGCCCATTTGGGGTATTTGGAGACAAACATCCCGCAGACGGGGCATTTGGCCCCTTCGGGGACATCGATCTCTTTACCGTTTGCGGCGTGTACTCCCGTTCCTCCGGCCTGCAAAAAGGTGACCAGCGCCTGCATTTTGCGCCCGTCCAGCGGCGGGCAGGCTTTGCTCGCTTTGACTACTTGGGTAATGGCCTCGGGACTTTCCCCCTCTTTGGGTTTCGGTAGCTTTTCGTGATCGCAGAGTCGCAGAGCGATCTTCTCTCCCTTGGCGACGAGGCGGGCATATTTGGCAGCACTGACCTGCGCCTGGGAAATCCCGACGAAAAGGAAGACGAACAAAAGGGGAATTTTCATATTTTTTCCGTTCTAAAGAGATGTCAGAATTGTAGCACTTTGAAAAGGATGTAGCGGTTGACGAATGTCAAAAAAACTTTCGGTGACGGGGAAGACCCCCGCCCAAAGAGAAAGAAGCTCTTACTGACCGATCGACTTGAGATAGAGAGCGACCGCCTGAAGGGGCTTGCCTCTGAGGCCGCCGCAGACATTGTTCATTTTGATGTAGGC
>WFQO01000063.1 GCA_015486995.1 Nitratifractor sp.
CCGCCGTACTCCCCGGCTCCGGGGCCGATGTCCACGATGTGGTCGGCGGCCAGGATCGTCTCTTTGTCGTGTTCCACGACGATGACGGTGTTGCCCTTGTCCCGTAGGGACTGCAGTGTGCGGATCAGCTTGAGGGTGTCTCGCTCGTGCAGACCGATGCTGGGCTCGTCGAGGACATACATCACCCCCGTCAGCCCCGATCCGATCTGACTGGCGATGCGGATCCGCTGAGCCTCCCCGCCGCTGATGGTCCGCGCGTCGCGGCTGAGGGTCAGGTAACCCAGCCCTACGTCGTAGAGGAAAAAGAGCCGCTCCCGGATCTCCTTGAGGATCGGCTCTGCGATGAGCTTCTGCTGCTCGGTGAGGTGGGAGAAGTTGCTCTCTTCGGCGAAGTAGGCGTAGCTCTCCTCGATGGGCATGTTGATGATGTCGGCGATGTTTTTGCCATCGATCTTGACCGCCAGGGAGCGGGGGCGCAGGCGGTTGCCCTGACACTTGTCGCAGACCTTTTCGGTCATGTAGTCGGCCAGGTCCTTTTCGTCGGTGAACATCTCATGGGCGAATTTGACGACACCTGGCCACTCCCGCTTGAGTTTGTGGCGCTTCCAGGTGAAATTCACCGGCTCGCTGCCCACCCCGTAGAGGATCTGCTTGCGCTGATGCTCCGGCAGTTCTTCCCATGGCACATCGGTGGGAATCTCGTTCTGCTCGCAGAAGGCAGCCAGAAACTTGGCGTAGTAGCTTTTGTTGAAGCCGTGCATGATCCGCACCGCTCCCTCGCTGATGCTTCGGCTGGAGTCGATGATCTTGCTCAGATCCAGGGTGTAGCGGATCCCCAGCCCGTCACAGGCGGGACAGGCCCCTTTGGGGGAGTTGAAGGAGAAGCTTACCGGTTCGAGGGGTTCGAAGCTGAGTTTGCAGTCGAAGCAAGCCAGGTGCTCCGAATAGTGGAAATCCTTCCGGTCCAGCCCCACCTCCTCGTGGTTGAGCACCTCGATCTCCACTTCGCCGTAGCTCTCTTTGAGGGCCTTTTCGATGTCCTGGCCGATCCGCTCTTTGGAACCTTCCTTGACTACCACCCGGTCGATGATCACTTTGATGGTGTGCTTTTTGGTCTTTGCCAGTTCGATCTCGTCATCCAGACGTACCATCACTCCGTCGATCATCGCCCTCACGTAGCCTTTGTGGCGCAGGGATTCGATAAGATCGGCGAAGGTCCCTTTCTTCTCCTTGACGAGAGGCGCCATAATTACCAGTTTGGCCCCTTCAGGCAGGCGCAGCACCTCGGTGATGATGTCGCTGGCGCTCATACTGGAAATGGGCTTGCCGCAGTGATGACAGTGCTGCTTCCCCACGCGGGCGAAAAAGAGCCGCAGATAGTCGTAGATCTCGGTGATGGTCCCCACGGTGGAGCGGGGGTTTTTGGAGGTGGTCTTCTGGTCGATGGCGATGGCGGGGGTAAGCCCCTCGATCTTGTCCACGTCGGGCTTGCCCACACGGCCCAGAAACTGCCGGGCATAGGAGCTGAGCGACTCGATGTAACGCCGCTGCCCCTCGGCGTAGAGGGTGCTGAAAGCCAGCGTCGATTTGCCGCTGCCGCTGATCCCGGTGATGACCACCATCTTGTTCTTGGGGATCTGGACGTCGATGCTTTTGAGGTTGTGCTCTCTGGCACCTCTGACGTCGATGATGTCATGTTTTTTGCTCATTGATTCATGTTTCCTTTTGTCGTCAAATCTTTCTTGATCGTCTCGAAGGGTATCGTCTGTTCTATACCCTGCTTTATCTCTTTTGAACGTTTTTCGGCAATGACGATATCCCGATAATCGATGAATTTTTTAAACAATTTTTCAAAAAAATCCATATCGAATCCTTTCGTTCGTAGGATGGCACAATCCCGCGCTATGCCTTTAAGACGTAGCACTTAGCACATAGCACTTAACACTCACTGTGCAAAAAACATCTTATATACCATAATCACCAGAATGAACGCATACATCACGACAATGAAATTTTTGTGGCTCTTATTGCTCACGTGCTCTTTGAGCCAGATCCCCAGATAGACCCCTACCAAAGAGCCGACTCCGATGATCGCTCCATGCACCAAATCGATCTGACCGTGAATCAACCGACCTAGCATCCCGGCAACCGAAGAGAATACGACGAAAAAGAGTCCGGCGCTGACAGCCTTTTTGACCGGATAGTGGAGCAGACCTGACAGCAGAGGAATCAGGATGATCGCCCCGCCGACGCCGATACTGATGGCGATGACCCCGATACCGGTACCGATGAGGAAGAGTAGCCATTTAGGCAACGTCTGACTGGCACTCTCGTCCTCGTGAGCCCGGGAAGTCATCATCCGGATCAGGGCGAAGAGGACAAATCCGATAAATACGAACTGCAATACCCTCTCGGGAACATGGGGGGTGAGATAGCCGCTAAGATAACCGCCGGCAAACCCCCCAAATCCGACGAAGAGCCCCTCTCCCAACTGCAGAGAACCTTTGCGGAGATTGAGGTAGGAGCCGTAAACGGAGCTGAAGACCATCTGCATGATGGAGATCCCTACGGCGTGCTTGAAGCCGAAGCCCATAAGCAGCAGAACCGGCACCAGCACCGTCCCGCCCCCGATCCCGAAAAAGCCCGAAAGCGCTCCGATGCCTACACCCACCAATGCCAGGAGTATTTCCATACCGATCCTCTGTTGAGAAATACGCGATTATACCATTTTGCCCAAAACGCCGAGGGCGTTTTGAAGATGTTGGATTTTGGATGTTGGATTTTTGATTGAACAAAGAAAGCGTCGCACAGCGACGCATACCGAAATTCCTAGTTACTCGTTACTAGTTACTAGTTACTAGTTTCTCATACCTCTTGCTATAATCTACCCATGAAAATTTTGCCAAAGATTCTTATAGTTTCTATTCTTGCCAGTGTAGGTATCTATGCAAACTACCACGCCTCAATCCACCCCATCGACAAAAAGACCGAACAGCGTATGCGCAAGGGCCACTCCTACAAAAACGGCTGCCCAGTTTCCCTCGGGAATCTGCGCTATCTGCGGTTGACCTATCGTGGCTTCGACGGCAAAGATCATACCGGGGAGATGGTCGTCCACAAAGATGTCGCCAAAGAGGTGACACAGATCTTCGGCGAACTCTACCGGATGAAATATCCCATCCGTCGGATGCGGCTAGTCAGCGACTACGGCGGCAGCGACTTCCGCTCCATTGAAGCCGACAACACCTCGGCTTTCAACTGCCGCCCCGTCACCGGGGGCAAAAAGTGGTCCAACCACGCTTACGGCAAAGCGATCGATCTCAATCCTTTGGAAAACCCCTACATCTCCCGGAGCGGCCATATCGGCCACAAAGCCTCCCTCCCCTATCGCCGACGAGTGCGCAAAAACCCTTTTAGGCCCGAATATCGCGCCGTTTTACTGCCGGGCGATCCAGCGGTGCGTGCTTTTAAAAAACGCGGATGGCGCTGGGGCGGCGATTGGCATAGCATCAAGGACTATCAGCATTTCGATAAGAATAGAAGGTGATCGGGGGACTCTTTATGAAGAAACTCGCTTTCACTCTTTTGCTCAGCTTCCCTCTCTTCGCGGGAGATTATCTTCTCCAAAAAGGAGAGACGCTGCTCTTTGCTTTCAAAACGAAAAGTGGAAAAATCGTCTCAATGGCGATGGGAGCTCACAAAAGATACCTCATCTATCGTTTCGGGAAAAAAGGTCACATCGAATTTATTTATCCTCCTGACCGAAAGGACTCTTTTTCAAAATTCACCTATTCCCACTATCTAAGAGGCGGCCCTATGAATGCGGGAGTGGATTTGAACTTTTTGCGCTTTGTAAACAAAGGCTATCTCTATGTGCTGTATGATGAATTTTCCGCTGAAGATCATAGTAGAGCCGTGGGCGTCAAAGTAATCAAAGACGAAACTCCCCTCGTCGATATCAAAGGAATTCCCGGCACGGCAAAAGGACGCCTTTTAAAAATCGAAGATCTGATCGATGCGGGAATTCCCATCAACAAAGATGACAGACTTTTCGATTGACGTTCTCTCTTCATGACTGCTATAAAAGCGCCTTCCCTTCAGTCCTCGAGCAGCGACAGGTCGATCGCCATCACTCCGGCGGCCAAGCCGCTGATCAGCGTCGCGTTTTTGCCCGGTAAGAGGTGGATGTCGCTGATCCGGCCCACGGGATAGCGGGCCAGGCGGTGGCGGGTCTGGAGATCGTAGACATAGAGTCCGCTCATCGTGCCGACGAAGAGTCGATCCTTGCGGGCGTCCAGCGCCAGGCTCAAGGCCGTTTCCGGCAGGGGGATGAAGGCTTCGAGGCGGGGATGACGGCCGGGGTGGGAGTAGATCCGCACCCCGTCTTTGGATGCGACAAAGAGCCGATCGTTGCCGAGGCGCAGATCGTTGGCTGTTTGATCGACGGTGCCGATGCGTTCGATCGTCCCTTTGCCGGTGACGCGTGCGATGACAACTCCCTCTTTTTCGGTTGCTACATAGGCGAGCCTACGATGTGCGTCGTAGCGGATTTGGACGATGCCGGGCAGAGGAATCCGGCCCAAGCGTCGGAACGAAACCTTTTTCCCTTTCCATCGGATCCGATAGAGCGCCAACGCTTCCGTATCCGGACTGCCCACTCCATCCTCTACGAGAAGATGATGACGATCGACGAAACGCACAAGTCCCACTCCGTTTTCCATCAATTCTCCGGGTATTTCGATCAGTGTAGAACCTTCGATCCTGAAAAGACGAATCCCCTGATTCTGATCGCCGAGTGTCAGCATCCCGGGACGCGGCCCTGCAACGATACTGTAAAAATCATCGTCACTCTCTCCGGCATAAGCCCCCGTTTCACGAAGTTGCGAAAGATCGTGAAAATCGATCGCGGCGATCCAATTTGCCGCCCTTTCGATCCCGTAAGCGTGCCCATCAGCGGTTGTGACGAACGTATCGATAGCCTCTCCGTCTAAGGTGAACGATCGGGCGAAGAGTCTCCAATCGATCAGGGTCGTATCGATCGCTTTGATCCCTTTCCCCCCGGCAAGGCAGATCCGTCTTCCACCGTTTTCAAGCGTGACGATCCGGTCGGATTTGCCGTCGTCCCCTTGGGATAGTTGGACCTCTCCGATCGCTTCCAGGCGTTTTCCCGCCACGGTAAACAAAAGCACCTTCGAATCCGCCCATGGGCTGTCACTATGAAACGCCACCGTCGTTCCCGATCCACGGATTTCAGCGTCGTCGCTCGTAGAAACGCTATCGAGTTTGTTCAAGAGTTTGGGATGGATCGGATCGCCCAGGTCATAAAGCATGATTCCTTTCTCAGAATCGATCAGGACCAGCTTGCGCCCCTTTTCGACAAATGAGAAATCTTTGACATCCGTATCCTCTCGGATCGTCGAAAGCTCGGTGATCCGATCCTCGCGGACCCGAAACGCCTTGAGCCAGTTTCCGCCCCAATTGACGAGAAGCAGCCGGCCGTCACGACGGACGCGAATCGCTTCGGTCTCTCCGGAGATGGGGAGCTTCAGATCGATTCGAGAAAGCTTCTTTAGCGTTGGGCGATCGACGACGGTGATTCCGCCATCGACCAGAAGAAAGATCCGGTCTTTTGAGAGGGCGAAATCGTCCATCCTTCCATTGGTGGGATGGGCGCTCTCGAAGCGGGCCAGCTCCGTTCCTTCCCGGTCCATTCGCAAGACACGAAAGGTCATATCGTCAAGGAGATAGATCCTTTTTTCCGTCCAATCGGCGTCGTAACGAAGTGGTGCATCATCATCCCTGGAGATTTGCCAGGTGAAGATCGGGTGCGGCGTGCCGGGATCGTGGAGATCATAGAGGGTCAGATTCCCGTCGTGCAACAGCAGCGCTTTGCGCTCATGATCGAGCAGTTTGATGCGCCGGATGTTTTCGACTCCAAACGATTGCCAAGGAATCTCAAACAGGACTTCCGAAAGATTGGGGAGGATCGGTCGGTGGCGCTGATAGAAGGCCGCGAGTTTGGGGTATTGTTTTGCATAGATCGGCCAGAGGGCCTCCCGGTCCCGGGTGGGCACGAAAAGGGCGATATCGGCCGCCGTGATGCGACCGTCGCCGTCGAGGTCTTTGTGCAGGATCTTGGCCGCTTCCCGATCGAGCAGCGATCCGACCTGTGCGGGGTCACGGAGTCGCCGCAACCGGGCGGCGACCCGTTCGTAAAGGAGTTCACTGGTGAACGTGACGAGGATCCGGGGGAGCCGTTTGAGGGTCGATCCCCGGGCGACGAGGCGAAGGGTGGCCCGATTGGGGGCCGGATGGCGATCGATACGGCCGTCCAGATCGGCATCGAGGAGTTTTCCTCCGCGTACTTCGATCAGGTAGAGGCCCTGAGGATCGAGATCCTTTCGGCGCAGATCGAAGCGTCCTATCTCTTTGAGCGTTTTCCCTCCTTGCGTCCGACTTCGCCACAGGAGGTTCCGTTTGCCGAAGGGACCGAGGCGCTCGATGGACACCTTCGCCCCCGCCAGGGCGTAGACCTTGGCCGATGGAGGAGTGCCTGCCCAGGAAACGGCGCCGATCAGCGTCGCACCCCATACAGAAACGGCGAAACGTTTTCCCATTCGGGATCGCCAATGCTTGCAAAAGCGCGCAATCTTCATCGATGGTCCTTTCGCGATGTTTGGTCTTTTCGGTTTGGTTTGTCGTGTCCGATCGGATCGAGCAGCGAAAGATCGAGAGTCAGCAGTGCGGATTCTGTGACGACGAGAAGGCGCGTCTCATCCAGCGGGCGGATCACCGTCACGTCCGCGATCGGATAGCGTCCCAGCCGTCGCAAGCTCCGGCGGTCGTACACCTCCAGCCCCTTGTCTCCGACAAAAAGGAAGCGTCCGTCGCGGGAGAGGGCGAGGGTGGTGAATTCGTTGCCTTTGTGTTGAAGCGTTTTTTGCAAAATGGGGGTTTGGGCATGAAAAGCGTAGCGCCGGATCGTGCCGTTTTTGTCGACGAGATAGAGCTGGCGGTGTTTTCTGTCGAGTCGGAAAGAGACGGCATTGGGGGCATGGATGAGCGTCGTAGGATGGTCGATTTGGGTCGCGGAGAGGCCCAGGCGCACGATCCCCGTCCCGGCGACGAGGGCCAAGACGGTGCCGGCATCCCAGGAAGCGAGCCCCTCGATCGATCCGCCGAGGCGGAGTCGGGAGAGGAGCCGCTCTTTTTTCCCGGGCGCTACGGCGAAAAGGGCGAGGGTTCCGTTATCGCCCCCCACGAGGAGTCGCCGCCCTCCCTCCAGGGGAAGCAGGCTGTCGATAAGCGAATCGAACGTCTTTTTGACGGCCGTTAGATGACGGAGCACCCGGATTCGGGCCCCGCGAAGATCCAGGAGATAAGACTCCCCCTGATCGTCGGCTGCAAATGCCCGTCCGTAATCCAAAGGGGTGAAAATCATCCACTCAAACAAAGGCCCTCTCTTTTTGTCGTAATCGGGAAAACGGGTAAGGAGGCGGAGTTTCCCCCCTTCTAGGCGCAAAACGACTAACTGAAATGCGTCGCCGATTTGATGGGTCAGATAGATCCGGCGGGTTTCGGGATCGATCCAGAGTTTGTCCGGATCGCTCAAGTGGATGCGATCGAGGGTAAACAGGGCGCTATAGAGGGTCACATCGTAACGGATCAGCCCCGCGTCGCCCCCCACCCAGGCTTCGCGTCCGTCATCTGTCAAAGCGTAACCTGGAGAGTTGAGCGAGTCGGAGCGCATCGGCGAAGCGAACCGTCCTAGAAGCGTCGGGTGATCGTTTTGGCAAAGATCGAACAGGGCAAGAATCCCGTCCCAATCGATCAGCGCCCGATCGCCGGCGATACGGATGGGAGAACGGACCAATCCGCCGTAACGGAGGCTATGCAAGATACGGATCTTTCGAGGATCGCTCAGATCCAGCACCTTCAAGCCATCCATCCCCGAGTCGACGATCGCCAGGCCTCGTTTTCCCCCGTCGTAGAGCGCCAGGCCGTAACAGTAGGCCAGATCCGGGTGACTTCCGATCAAGCGAAGCGTGCCGTTTTTTGTGATCCGATAGACCCGCAAAGGTCCCTCCCCGCTGAGGTAGAGCCGTTTGTGTTTTCGATCGAGGGTGATCGCTTGATATTTCCCTTTCGGGACGGGGAGGGTGCCGAGTGGACGCAACGTGTTGCGATCGAGGATCTTCAACGCGCCGTTTTCGAGCAGGTAGAGGCGTGCATCCAGGCTCTGGAGATCGTCGACCGCTTTGTCGATCGTAGCGAGGAGGCGGCGGGGGTCCCTTGCGTCGAGGATCCGCAATTTGGCATTGGAGCTATCGAGGAGAAAGAGCTGACGTGTTTCCGGATCCCAGCGCAACGAGTCGGTTCCAGCAAATCGGGCGACCGGCTGTGTCGGATCCGCGGCGGCCAGATCGCTCAGATTGCCGTCATACCACAGGGCCCAGAGGTGTTTCGGCATCGAAGCAATCGAAAGGATCTGGGAAAAATCGCCTCGAGTGCGGGAAAGTTCCCTACTGCACTGCAGGAGTGCCGCCCGCCCCCGGTAGGGGGCTTGGAGGACGGCATCCCTCCGGTAGGCTGGGCGAAGCGCCCCCCGATCCCGATCGAGGCGGAAACGGAGAATGTCTCGATGGTCGATCCGTCCGTCGCCGGTGAGATCCCGTGCCAAAATCGCCCCCGCCTCTTCATCGATCCGGGGAATCAGCCGACGGGGCGACGGGGTGCTTCTGAGCCGGGCGGCGAAGCGCTCGTAGAGCAGTTCGCTCACGGCGGTGACGCGGATCGGGGTCTTTTGCCGCAAATCTCGGCCCGTCACCAGGGCCCGCAAGACCCCCCGATTGAAGGCGGGGGCGGATCGTCCCTCGAGAAATCCCGGGCGAAGCGCTCCTGCGTTTACGCGGATCAGATAGAGCGCGTCGTCGTGGAGTGTGGGGACTTGGAGCCTGAAAGGCCGATCAGGGCTTTGAGCGCTTGAGCGGTGCATCAGAAGTCTGCGCTCTCCCCAGGGTTTCAGGGCGTAGAGCCGGATCCGGGCTCCCGTGAGACCTTCGGTTTCGATCGGCACCCGATGTCCCCAAAGGGGAGCAAGCGCCAACGCGAGCACCGCAAAACCGATCAGCGTGCGCATCGGATCATTTCCCCCATTCGATCGTGTAGTTGGGCAATCCCTGCTGCCCCTCTTCGAAGCCTTCCACGAGGGGGTCGCGCTCGATCTTGCCCTTGTCATTGGTTCGTTCGAGACGATAGTAGAGGATAAACGGGCGCTTTTTGGGGAGTCGCAGCCGTAGATGCAGATGATGGATCCCATGTTTCGGGCTCTGGTCGTCGGTGGTTTGCAGGCTCACCTGCAGCCATCGGGATTGGACCGTTTTTTTGCGTTTGAAATGATAGATCGGCTTTCCGGCCGGGATGATCGTCACGTTGTCCTCGTCGTCGTTCGCCTCGTAATCCAGAACCGCATCGGCCTTTTTGAGAGCGGGAAACTGCAAGGTGATGCAACTGGATCGGTAAGAAAGGGGATCCTCCAGGTCATAGTCCAGGATCCGAAAGGTCAGATCGACCGCCAAAACGCCCTTTTTCTCTTTGTGCAGATCGAGACGCAAAAGGGAAAGCAGCGCATTGTTCGTCTTGGAGACCGGATGATCGGGATCGAGGGCGAACGCGATGGGGCCTTTGGGGTCGATGAGCTTGCGAAACGCCGGGTAGGGGACGAGAAAGGTGGGCGGTTCGACGGATCGGGGGGTGACTTCGTAAACGTTGTAGGCGAAGTAGAGCCCTTTCGTGGTGATCTCGAAATTTGCCGGCAGGACGAAGCGGTTTTCGAACCATCCCGCTTTGTCACTCAGATCGTCTTTCATCGAGAGGCCGTGGCTTTGGCGATAGCGTCTCTCGGCGATTGTTTTGAAGCGGTTCATGGATCCTTTTTTCAGCAGCGATTCCAGCCCGAGGAGCCCTCCGTCTTTGCGTCGATAGTTGCGAAATTCAAACCCCTCATCGCCGTGGGCTCCGCCGCTGAATTCGGCATGTTGTATCGTCAGGGTATAGGTCGTGGGTGTGACATCGGATACGTCCACCTCCCACTCCCGATAAAAATCGACCTCGGGCAGATCGTTTTCGGTCATTTCCCCCACACTCTCGGCGAGGTTACATTTTCGGTATTGGCGCAGGATATCCCTGATTTGACGGTGGATGAAATGGAAAAACTCCGGCGCATCCCCATCGGTGGCGAGGGGATAGCTCAGAGTGCAGCGCATGCAGAAGATCCGGCTCTCGAAGGCTTTGCAATCGCGCTTGCTCACTGTGCGCTCCGCGTTGCCGTAGGTGGGCACGAGGATCGAATCGTCGGTGGAGATATAAGATATACCCGCTCGAAGATTTAGAGCACAAAAAAGAAGAAATATCACCGCGCGGGTCATCATTACTACTCTCTCAGTAAAACCTCAGATAGCCTGAATAGACCCATCCCACCAAATTGCCGTAGCGGATACGGCACCATCGCCCCATACAGCGCAATACGCGGATCCCCGAATCACCACGGTAGAGGCTGCCGATCTGAGGATAGCCGGTCCCAGGCCCCGTACGCACCGCCAGGAAACCGCCCGGACGGATCCCCACCACTTGAGCATAGCCTCCGTAGTTCCCGTAGGAGGGTGCGGGGGCCGGCGGGACGTAGCCGCCGCTACAGCCTTTGCGCCGCTCCCAATATTTGATTCGGTCCACTTCGTCGGCTTCCCACCTGTTGAGACGTCCATAAGGGGGATAGCATCGCCGACCGAAAGTGTTGATAGCCTGACGGGTGGTGAAACAGTATCCCTCCTTGGCAAAGATCGCATTACGGGCATACCAGAGCTCATAGCAGCTCATTTGGGAATAGGGACGAGCCTCGACTTTCCCCCCTATGAAGAGCAAACCAAGCACCAGCATGATAGAGAGGACACTTTTCATTAGCACTCCTTTTTCTACACCTTTAGTTATGTTAATTCAGAAGTACTTAAAAATTAATAAGATTATCGACGTTGGCGAGATTTTTTTGCGTGGGTTTTCGGTGTAGAGATGAAAGACTCCAGAACCATGCCAATCAGCCCTGTCAGCATCACTAGATAGGCGAAAAAGCGTACGATCCCGGCGATTAGGCCGTCATAACGGACCCACCCCATCAGTGAGAGTAGATAGTTAAAATCATGATAACCGTCCACTCCCAGAAAAGATTTGGAGGCCGGGACGAAAAGCCCCTCATGAGCCGTCGAGATATACCAGGCGGTATACTGCATGGAAAACCCCAGAAAAAAAAGCGCCACCATCGCCCCGAATCGTTCACCTCTGTGCCAGAAGTACCAAGCGATCCCTGCCGGAAAAGTCCATTGAAAGACCGTACCCATTGCCACCATTATCCATTGGGGACAAGGCAACAGATAGCAAACCCCGTGTCCCGCTTCGTGAACAATTCCCAGGGTTTGACCTGCTACAAAATGAACCAGCATAAAAAGAAACTTAGGATCGCTCGCCGAAAAGGTTGCTGAGATATGATGCCCGAGATAACCGCTATAGTGAGGAAAGAGGAGAAAAAAGATCAGCAAGATCGTCGTCAACAGTTTTTTGGCGGCGGGAGTCAAGTGATCGGGAACGTTGCTATTCACCCTAATAATACCTATCGTTTTTAATTTTTTTCTTCCTCCCCCATCGGGTCATTTCCGATATACCTCACACTCGGTTTGGAATGCTATTTTCCGATATATTCTTTTATATCCGGAAAAGAATAAGGAGCCAGAAACAAATAGAAATCAACCAATTCCACGGGTCTCTTTATCTTGTTTTGCATAACATTCGATCTTATACTTATCGATAAGATAAAGAATTGTTTTATAAGCCATTGCCAGGATCATAAAAAAGATGACTAGTGGCACACTCTGATCCATTTTTTTGGGTAAAGCCAATGCGATCAGAAGAAAAAGCAGCTGAATGCCAACAATAATCAAAACCGTCTTGTGTACGCTACCAGTTATGTAAAGAAGAAGATGATGGATATGGCATTTATCCGGCTGAGTAACCGAGTATCCCTGAAGTTTGCGACGGAACATTGCCACGAGTGTATCGATGATAGGGAAAGCCCCCAGATAGAGAACTGAAACGGAGGGAATATACCTAAGAGCATGAATCGCCAGTACAGAAATCACCAGCCCCAGTGTTAGCGAACCGCTGTCCCCCATAAAAATGGTTGCCGGATGCCAGTTAAAAAAAAGAAAAACAACAATACCTACCATAAAATAAAGACTGATATTTATAAGAAAATTATCGTGATGTTGATAACCTAACAGAAGGAAAAAAGAAAGAATCAAAAAAGCGACAGCCCCTGCCAAACCATCAAGCCCATCAATAAGATTCATTGCATTACTGAAACCGGCCACCGCAAAATAGGTAAAAGGAAAAGCAAACCAGGCAAAATGAATATCGATTCCGAAATACCTACCGACATCATCGATACGCAGCCCCTCATGCCAGATGAGGAATGTAGCTAAAAGCAATACAATAAATTTGGTTCGGGGGGCTGCTTCATGTCGATCATCAAGTATACCGATAGTTAAAATTGAGAGAATTGCCAACAAAGTATATATGTGTTGGAAAATCAATCGGTGATCCCCGGAGCAAATCGCTGCAATCGCCCCTAGTGTAAAAGCGATACCAGCTCCCCTGGGCACAGGATGGCTATGAGCACTTCGATGATTAGGCTCATCGACTAAATGTAGAACGTCGGCATAATGGCGGATGAAGAGAATAAGACATCCGCTTATCAATGCGGATATACCTATACCCCACACCATAACCAATCGTTCTTACATCAGTCGTTAAAAAGATATTTCAACGTTACAAAAGGTGAAGCAATATCTGATATAGTTTTGAGAACGCTGGTAAAATGGTCACTGTTGATACGGAACTCTTTCCACCCACTCGGCGGCACGTAAATCACATCATCCGGTTTGATCGTCAGATTGCTCAAGGCGATATTGTGATAGTTACTCAGATCGATTCTTCTCAGCTCCAGATTGCCCTGAGAATCATGGCTGAGAACTAGAACATTATCTCTTACCGCATCGTCAGTCATGCCCCCACCTGCAGCGAGTGCTTCGAATACAGTCGTCTTTTCCCGATCGATGGGGACCAGTCCGGGTTTTTTGACCTCGCCGAGAATATAGGCTCGTTTATTGAGTACTTCCAGATTGAGAGAAGGATCCTTCAGATACTTTCCATAACGCCGTTCCAACATTTGGGCTGCCTGTGTCTGAGTCAATCCCGCCAAATGCACCCGATGGATCAAGGGAAGCGAAATATAACCGCCGGCATCGACAAGAATCCCCTTTTCACTCATACTGGTCGGAGTCAGTTCAGGATACTTATAGACCGTAATCGCTACCCGATCATTGGGTTTGATCCGATAATCGTAACTGATCTTTACCTTCGGTTTGATCAGAACCGTCTCTTGCGTCTGCAACAGTGTACGATCCCGTCCGCATCCTGTTAACGATAAGAGCAGGAGGCTTGTTATACCTGCAAGCCAAACGAGCCTTTTCATCACATCTCCTATTTATTAAAGGTAGTTTCTGTATATTATCGTAGCAATTATAAATAAAACATTAATATCTGGTTAACAAGTTATAACTCGTCATTTTTTATAAC
>WFQO01000064.1 GCA_015486995.1 Nitratifractor sp.
ACCATCGACACTTTGATTTCGCTGGTGGAGATCATTTCGATGTTGATATTGTTTTCAGCCAATGTGCTGAAAGCTTTGGCGGCGATGCCGCTGTGGGATTTCATCCCGACGCCTACGATCGACACTTTGCAGACGTTTTCATCGTAATCGACTTCACCGTAGTCCTCACTGAAACCTTCCAGCGCCTCTTTGGCCCGCTCGATCTCACTCTGGGGGACGGTAAAGCCCAGATTCGTCGTCCCTTCGCGGCTGGCGTTCTGGATGATCATATCGACGTTGACCTGCTCGTCGGCCAAACGCTGGAAAATTTCCGCCGCGATTCCGGGACGATCCACGACATCCCGCAGGGAGACTCTCGCCTGATTTTTATCCAGTGCGATTCCGCTGACAAGTACTTCTTCCATCTGTTCATTCTCCTCCGTAATGATAGTGCCCGGCCCGTCGGAAAACGAGCTCTTGGCGATGATTTTGACTCCCATCTTCTTGGCCAGCTCCACGGAGCGGTTTTGCAAGACTTTCGCCCCTAGACTGGAGAGCTCGAGCATCTCCTCGTAGGAGATCCGGTCGAGCTTGCGTGCGCGGGGTTCGATCCGGGGGTCGGTGGTATAGACCCCGTCGACATCGCTGTAGATTTCGCAGGCATCCGCATGCAGCGCACCGGCCAGCGCCACGGCGCTCAAATCACTGCCGCCGCGTCCGAGCGTCGTCACCTCTCCATGTTCGTTGATCCCCTGGAAACCGGCGACGATGACAATCCGTCCTTTTTCCAACTGTTGACGGATCGGCTCCGTATCGATCGACTCGATGCGGGCGTAAGTGTGGGTATCGTCGGTCCGGATCCCCGCCTGGCGCCCTGTCATCGCAATGGCGGGATAGCCCATCTCCTCCAGAGCGATGGCCAGCAGCGACGCCGTCACCCGCTCTCCGGAGCTGAGCAACATATCCATCTCCCGTTTGGAGGGGGTTTTGGAAAAATGCTGAGCGTATTCGATCAGTTTGTTCGTCTCCCCGCTCATCGCGGAGACGACGACGACCAGATCGTTCCCCTCATCCCGGGCCCTGGCCACCCGCTTGGCCACATTCTCAATCCGCTCCAGACTGCCTACACTGGTGCCGCCGTATTTCTGCACAATCAACATCTACAACAATCCTTCTTTCACAAAATAATCGATCACCTGACGATAGACCCTTCGCTTGAAAAAGGTAATTCGCCGAAAGAGATCTTCCATTCCCACAAATTTGTACTCTTCGAATTCCGGAGTCTCGAAGGCATCGAGGTCGATGACCGCCGTCTCTCTCAAGCGCACGAGAAAATATTTCTGCCGCTGCCCTTTGAAAGGGTAGCGGCGTATATTCTTGCTCTTCTTGGGAAAATCGTAGCTGATCCATTCGGGATACTCCGCGACGATCTCCACGTCGTCGGTCCCGATCTCCTCTTTGAGCTCCCGCAGCAGGGCTTCCTGCGTTGTTTCACCTGCATCGATGCCACCCTGAGGAAACTGCCAACCCCGACGCATTCCCTTGCGCCGTGCGATCATAAACTCGAGTTTTTCCGGATAATTCGACGAGAGTACAATGGCCGCCACGTTCGGGCGGTATTCATTGTATTGATCCATTGTCCGCTCACTTCCAACCTGCGCGGCGTTCCATTTCGTCGCCGCGCAAAGGCCGGTTGAATTTTGATACCATTCTATCGGAAAAGCGATTACAGACTTTTGAAAAAGGCGTTGGCTTCTACATGCTCCTCTATCTACATATTCCCTACTGCGACTCCAAATGCCACTATTGCAGCTTCAACTCCTATGTGGACCGTTTCGATACCCGCCCCGCCTATATGGAGGCACTGCGGCGCCAACTCGAGGCCGAATTGGAGCGTTTCGGTGCCGAGGCGGGCAGTATCGAGACCGTTTTCATCGGCGGCGGCACCCCGAGCACCGTCGCTCCCGAACTCTACGCCCCCCTCTTCGAAACCATCACTCCTTACCTGGCCCCGGGAGCGGAAATCACCAGCGAAGCCAACCCCAACTCCGCCAAACCGTACTGGCTCGAAGGAATGCGGGCACTCGGGGTAAACCGCATCAGCTTCGGCGTACAGAGTTTCGACGCCGACAAACTCCAAAGCCTCGGACGGGCCCACAACCCCACCCAGGCCATCCAAGCGGTTGAAAACGCGGCGAGAACCGGGTTTTCCCAGATCTCTCTGGATCTCATTTACAACTGCCGGGGCGACGACCGCACCCTCCTGGCCCGAGACATCGAGCAAGCCCTCGCTCTGCCCATCACCCATCTCTCGGCCTACGAACTCACCCTCGAAGCGGGGACCCCCTTCGCCGAAGATCCTTCCGTCCGACTCGACGACGAATCCCAGGCCCGCTTCGTCGCCGAACGCATCGTCTCGGGCGGCTTTGCCCCATACGAAATCTCCAATTTCGGCACCCCCTGCCGCCACAATCTCGGCTACTGGAAGCTCGAAAACTATATGGGCGTAGGCGCCGGTGCCGTCGGTTTTCTCGAAGACCGCCGCTTCTACCCTCCCCGCTCCATCGACGCCTACCTCGCCGACCCTCTCGCCCACAGTGTCGAAAAGCTCAGCGCCGCAGAGCTCAAAACCGAACGCCTCTTTCTCGGGCTACGTTCTCGGCTGGGCATCGCCGAAGCGCTTCTCAATCCCGCCGAGCTCGAACGGGCCGAGCTCCTCGTCCGCGAAGGAAAACTCCGTCGAAAAGCCGGCCGCTTTGACAACCCGGACTTTTTCCTCGCCGATGAAATCGCTCTCTACCTTCTCGACTGAAAAGGCGGAGCTGTTCAAAGAATTTGGATAGAATTGAGCTCAAAATCTGTACAGCACGAACGAAGGAGTCCCATGTTCGGAATGGGTTTTACCGAAATTTTGATGATCGCCGTCGTCGCCATCCTCTTTCTGGGGCCGGACAAACTCCCCGAAGCGATGGTGCAAGTCGCCAAATTCATCAACAGCTTCAAAAAGACCGTCAACGAAGCCAAAAGCACCTTCGAGGAAGAGGTCAACCTCAAAGAGTTGCGCCAGGAAGCGCTGAGTTATCAGCATACCCTCAAAGAGGCGGGCCAGGACATCGCCGGCTTCAAAAACGCCATCCCCAACCCCGTCGACGAGGTGCGTGAGGCTTTCGACGGCGTCAAGCTCGACGAGGACAAAAAATGGGAGGGCTTCGACGACGACTTCGAGGAGCTCTCCGAAGAGTACGAAGCGGAAGTGACGGAAAGCGAAGCCCCACCAAAAGCCACGGGCGAAAGCGCGGGGAAAAGCCCCCTGCAAAAAGCGCAAGAATCCGCCCTTCGGGCACGAAACGCATCGCAGACAGACAAGGCCGGAGAGGAAACGGCCGAGGCTAAGAAGAGCGAGAGCGCTCCCCGCCCCACCGGATTCAAAAACCTCAGCGGGAGCGCGAGCTGATGTTCAGCAGTATGAAACCCCATCTGGTGGAGCTCCGTCGGCGCCTGGCTATCTCGGTTCTCGCGATTTTCGTCGGCTTCATCATCGCCTTCAGCTTCCACAACACGATCCTCGGATGGATCACCCGTCCCCTCAACGACGCACTGGTCCAGGTGGGCAAGATCGTCGAAAAGCGGGAGATGGGTACCTGGAAAGTGCGAAGCGAAGCAGCCGCCGCACACGGAACATCGAAAAAGAAATCAGCGCAGGAAAACCGTTCGGAGGCTCTGCTCGGAGAGCACGCCAAAAGTGCGGAAACCCTCCATCGATCCCTCGCTGAAGCGTCGCAGATCGAAGCGAACCCCCGGCTCAGGAAACTGCTCGGTGACGCCGCCAAAGCCGCCGAAGAGCTCGCCCGAAACAGCCGCATCCTCAAAAACACTCTCGCCAAAGAGAACAACCTCACCCGGGAAGATTTCGGCAAAAAACTCAAAGAGGCCAGCTACAACGGGATGATCACCACCCACCAGGTCGGCGGAGCTTTCTTCGTCGCGCTGAAGGTCTCCTTTTTCGCCGGGCTGCTTCTCGCTTTGCCGGTGATCCTCTGGCAACTCTGGCTCTTCATCGCCCCGGGGCTCTACGAACACGAGAAAAAGATGGTCCTCCCCTTCGTCATCGGTGGTTCGGTGATGTTCATCATCGGTGTCCTCTTCGCCTATTACGTCGTCACCCCCTTCGGCTTCCAGTTCCTGATCACGTTCGGATCTTTCCTCTATACCCCGCTGATCAACATCGAGGATTATGTCGGCTTCTTCACCAAGATCATGCTGGGCTTCGGGATCGCCTTCGAGATGCCGGTGGTCGCCTACTTCCTCGGCCTGATGGGACTCATTACCGACCGTACCCTCAAGGACTTCTTCAAGTACGCCATCGTCATCATCTTCCTCCTCGCGGCGCTCCTGACACCTCCGGATGTCCTGACCCAGATGCTGATGGCCGGCCCACTGATCCTGCTCTACGGCCTCTCGATCCTGATCGTCCGCCACGTCAATCCCGCAAAAGATGAAGACGAAGAGGATGAAGAGGATGAGGATTTCGACGACGTCGAGCGCAGCTTCGACGCGCTCGATGACGAGACGGGCCGGGAGCGATGAACCCCGATCTCCTGACCGACGCCTACGACTACGAGCTCCCTCCCGAGCGGATCGCCACCGAACCGGCCCGCCCCGCCGACAGCGCGCGGCTGCTTGTCTACGATCGCAAAACGGATCGGATCCACCACGTGCGTTTCCGGGATTTCCTCGATTTTCTAGCGCCCGAGACGGAGATCTTCCTCAACGACACCCGTGTCATCCGCGCCCGTCTCTTCGGGAAGAAAACGAGCGGAGGAAAAATCGAGCTGCTCTTCAACAAAGCGCTGGGCGATGGGGAATATCTCGTGATGATCCGGGGCAAAGTCTCCCCGGGTATCCGTCTCTTTTTCGACGAAGGGCTCGAAGCGGAAGTCTGCCGGCTCAATCCTGACGGCAGCCGCGTCGTTCGCTTCCTGGTCGAAGGAGAAGAACCCGGATTCGAGGATCTCGTCGCTCTCTTCGAGCGTATCGGACATATCCCACTGCCCCCCTATATGCAGCGCAGCGACCGCGCCGAGGATGCCCGGGATTATCAGACCCTTTTCGCCCGGGAAGCCGGCGCCGTCGCCGCTCCCACCGCTTCGCTGCATTTCACGCCGGAGCTCTTCGAGAGGATGCGCCGCCGTCACCCGACGCATACGCTGACCCTGCATGTGGGTGCCGGGACCTTCAAACCGGTCGAAAGCCCGACGATCCTCGAGCATCCGATGCACTCCGAGTCTTTTCACATCCCGCCCGAAGCCGCTGCCGTATTGCGCTCGGACGTTCCTATCCTTGCCGTCGGCACCACCGTCACCCGCACCATCGAAGAGTTCACCCGTACGGGACGGACCGAAGGAGAATGCGACCTCTTCCTGCATCCCGGCAATCCTCCGCGCCGCGTCGATGCACTGCTGACCAATTTTCACTTGCCCAAAAGCACATTGATCATGCTCGTCAGTGCCTTCATCGGCCGGGAAAAAACCCTCGCCCTCTACCGTGAAGCGATCGAAAAA
>WFQO01000065.1 GCA_015486995.1 Nitratifractor sp.
ATGCAGGACTGAAGCCTTGCGCCCAATACACCAATATACCAATACACCAATAACCGCGCCGCAGGCGCCTTCACTCGCGACTGGCAACTGGCAACTTTTTCCCTGCCGACTGCCGACTGGCGACTGCCGACTAAAATCAAACGACAAAGAGGGGCGAAGCCCCGTTCAAACGATAAACGACGCAAATTCACTCCTCACTATAATCGATCCCATCCAACCCCATCACCATCTTCCCGGTGATCTGATCGAAGCGGACGATCCGGTCTCCGCCGTGATCGGCGATGAAATCTTTGGCCTCTTTTTCGGTTTTGAAAGGGATCAGTTCGTTGCCCATGGGACCGTAGAGTTTGGAGCCGATGACGTAGTAGGCCTTTTTCGCCGGAATCGCCTCCAGCGTATAGTAGTCGGTCACCAGCATCTTCTCGATTTTGCTCCGGTCATAGGGGAAATCGCCGTCGAAAATATAGAACTTCATCATATCCTTGACCCCGTCGAAGTAGTAGGTCTTACCGTTGATGACCATTTCGGCGGCCCATTTGGGGTATTTGGAGACGAACATTCCGCAGACGGGGCATTTGGCCCCTTCGGGAACGGAGATCTCTTTGCCTTTTGCGGCGTGTTCTACAACCCCACCGGCCTGCAGGAAGGTCACCAATGCTTTCATTTTCTGCTCGTTCAGCGGGGGACAGGCACCGCCGGCTTTTACGGCGTTGGCGATCTCCTCGGGGCTTTCGCCCCCTTTGAGCTTCGGCAGTTTTTCAGGATCGCAGAGCCGGAGGGCGATCTTTTCCCCTTTGGCGACGAGTCGGGCGTATTGGGCAGCATTGACCTGCGACGCCTGTGCGATGCCGGCAAACAAAAAGACGAATAAAAGAAGTGATTTCATAATTTTTCCGTTCCTTTCCAATGGCAGCATTGTAACACTTTGGGAAATAAGAGAAGATGACGAATATCAAAACATCATTCAGAAGCGGGAAATCCCCGCTTCAACAGGGAAAAGCCTTACTGCCCGATCGATTTGAGATAGAGGCCGACCGCCTGGAGGGGTTTGCCTTTGAGATTGCCGCAGAGATTGTTGGCCTTGATGTACGCCTTGGCCTCGGCCGCGGTGGTTAATTTCTTCTCGATGGGTTTACACATCTTCTTGTAGATCTGCTCTCCCTTTTTCGCCATCATCGCCTGGCGCTTGGCGATCATCGCCGCCTCTTTGTCATAGGCCGCTTCGGCCATCTTGAGGACCGCATCGAAGGGCATCACCTTCCCGCCGAACTTCTCGGCGAAGGCTTCGGCGGCCTCTTTCGTCCCGAAGGCGTATTTGCTCACCTTGGACATGGTCGCGGGTTTGGAGCTGCCCACGACGTACCAGGCCTTCTCGGCGGGGATGAATTTGAGCGTGCTGTTGTCCACCACTTGGATATCGGTCACCTTTTTACCCGATTTGATCTCCTCTACCAAACAGTGCATAGAGCAGAACTGCTCTGTCTTACCGTTTACTTTCGCAGCGTGGTTGGTCCGGTAGAACATCGGCAGGGTCATCCCGCACTTGGGACAGTACATCTTCGCCTCGCCCTTCTGCAGGATCTGGGCTTTGCCCATGGGAACCATCCGGAAGTTTTTAGGCATCATCTTGCCGTGATGGTGCATCCCTTGGCCTATCCCTTCAGCCTGCAACCCCATGAGCATCCCCAACGCCACCGCGGCGATCAGCATCAAACGTTTCATATTCACTCCTTTGATTTATTCTAGGGAACGATTGTAGAGCAGCAGTGTTAAATTAGTGTTAAGTGGGGGCATAAAACATTCAGAAACCTATAAAAGAGATAAGCTGTTGTTATTTCTATATCGCCTTTCAAAAAATTTAACACCCTCTTAACACATGCCTAATCATAATGCCGGGAATTTACAAAAGGAGGAAACTTTTGAAAAAGGTCTATATGCTTTCTGCCATCACGGCCATGATACTCCAGGCCGGACCGGCAGAAAACCTGGGAAATATCGACGTCAATTCGACGTTTGTCAGTTCGGTTGTCAATGATGTCGCCGGCGAAGAGATCCGCTCGGCGGATGTGGGGGCGGCTCTGGCCCGGCTGGTCCCGGGAGTGACATTGATTCGCCGCAGCGCCGTCTCCAACGATATCGTCGTACGGGGTCTCAAAAAGGACAACCTCTCCGTCACCATCGACGGCGCCAAGATCTACGGGGGGTGCCCTAACCGGATGGATCCGCCGATCTCCCATATTCTGGCCAACAATATCGACACGATCGAAGTGACCGAAGGCCCCTTTGACGTGACCGAACCCGGGGCGCTGGGAGCTTCGGTCAAGATCCACACCCTCAAACCCTCCGATACCTTCGGAGGGGATCTCAACCTGGGGCTGGGAGCCTGGGATTATCGCAAACTTGCCGGTTCCGTCAACGGAGGAACGGATCGTTTCCGTTTCCTACTGGGCTTTTCTACCGAAGACGCCGGGCAATACCATGACGGCCACGGAGATGACTTCGCCGAACAGCAGGATCGCTACATCCATAATCATCCGGCGGCAGCCGGAATGGGATATCTCCCCCAATATCGTGATCTCGACGCCTATAGCAAATCGACGTTTATGGGGAAGATCTTCTGGGACATCACCGACAACCAGAGCCTCCAAGTGAGCTATACCGCCAACCGAAGCAACGACATCCTCTACCCCAATACGCCGATGGATGCCGACTATGACAAATCCGATCTCTTCGATACCAAATACATTTTCCGCCATTTGGGAAGCTATTCGGACAAACTGAGCCTCCACTACTATCGCACCTACGTCGACCACCCTATGTCCAACCGCTACCGGAAATCAAGCATGATGAAAGGGGTCATCAAACATTGGCTGCGCAGTGAAGTCCAGGGCGGGGATATCGTCAACAACTATCAAATCGGCACTCATCATCTGGAGAGCGGATTGCAGTTCAGCCGCCGCAACTGGGATGGGAAATATTACAAAAACGGCCAACCGTTTCCTCCCGCAAATTTTCATAGTATTTACGATGTCGATACCGATGATTACGGCGCCTACACCAAAGATCGTTTCAACACGGGTTCCATCACCTGGAATCTCGGAGTACGCTACGACCATGTCAAGGTCGATACCCCCCGACCCGGCGACCGGGATCGCACGTTCGACGGTCTAAGCGGCAACCTCCTCGCCACCTACGCCCTCAACGACCACTGGAGCCTTTTCCTCGGTGCCGGGAGCGGTATGCGGGTCCCCGACCCCAAAGAGCTCTATTTCCGAAGTAAAAAAGGGATGAGCATCGGCAACGAAAATCTCGACGCGGTACGTAACTACGAGATCGATATGGGGGCGGAATGGAACGTCGAGGCGGTCAACCTCCGGTTGAAAGGCTTTTACAACGCGCTTAACGACGATATCCTCTATAACGCCACAACCCAAAAATATGAAAACGACGACGCCTACATCTACGGCCTAGAGCTCACCGGTAACTACAACTTCAGTGACGATCTCTATTTCGACGGCAGCCTCAGTTGGACGCACGGCAAAAAGAAAGATCCCCTCACCGGCCAGAGCGATACCGACCTGCCCGATATCCCGCCGCTGAAAGTGACGCTGGGAGCCAACTGGATGCCATGGGAAACTACGACCCTGCGGGCCGAGTTCGTCGCTTCGAGTCGCTGGGATCATGTCGACGCCGAAAACGGCGAGCAGGTCCTGGGCGGCTGGGGGATTGTCAACCTCAAGGCCCGCAAAACCTGGGGGGATCATCTGGAGCTGACCGTAGGAGTCGACAACCTCTTCGACAAAACTTACGCCGTCTCCAATACCTACAAAGATCTCAATCTCATCACCGGCGACCCCAACGCTCCGGTCATGCTCCTCAACGAACCCGGACGCTACGTCTACGCCAATATCCGATACAGATTCTGAACGAGCACTCTGAAAAACCTTTGTCATTCCGGGCTCAAACCGGAATCCGGGGGTTCAGTCTCCCTTGACACCGTAAAACCCGAATCACATTTAGGATGAGAAAGAGGAATCTTTTCAGTTTTTCAGAGAACTCAATCTCAATACAAGGCACCCCTACATCTCCGGATCATTTCCAGGGTGACGAAGCCTACTTTATCCCAAATTTTGCAGTAGAAAGTACTTTACCCTGGAGCCCACCGAATAAACTAACGGAGCCGATAGCGCAGCGTCACACTGAGTGGTCTGGGAAGCGATATGGCCACTCCGGCGGTATTGACCGGAAAGGCCCGTCGGACCGCCTCTCTCGCCGAGGCGGCGAAGGCCCGGGGGCCGCTCACGTGGATAGAGCCTACCCGTCCACCGGGGAGCACGACGAAGCTCACCCGCACCGTGCCTTGCAATCCCCGGCGGCGGGCGGCGGGGGGATAGCGTCGGTTGTGTGCGATGCGTCGCTTGATCATCGCCAGGAAGCGGGCGGCATGGATCCGCCCTCCCCGGCGGGCCCGGGAACGGACCGAAGCGTATGATGCGTGCGTAGAGCCGCGATTGCCGCGTCTATTGACACGGCGTTTGGCGTGCGCATGCCGGTGACGGGGTTTGCGCTCGAGGTTTTGGGGAGCCGCTTTGGCTTTCTCCGGTCGCGGCGGAAGCTCCTTGAGTGCCCGATAGAGCCTGGGATCGACAGGAGGCGGCGGCTGGAGCGCTTTGGGGG
>WFQO01000066.1 GCA_015486995.1 Nitratifractor sp.
CTTCCCCGATGGTCGGGACCTTCTACTCTGCCCCTTCCCCCGATTCCCCCCCGTTCGTTCAGGCGGGAGACACCGTACGTAAAGGCCAGACCCTTTGCATTCTCGAAGCGATGAAGATCATGAACGAACTCGAAGCGGAATTCGACTGCAAGATCCTCGAAGTCCTCGTCCAGGACGGTGAACCCGTGGAGTACGACAAGCCCCTCTTCCGGGTCGAAAGGCTTTAAATGGCCGAGATCAAGCGTATCCTCATCGCCAACCGGGGTGAAATCGCCCTGCGGGCGATTCGGACGATCAAAGAGATGGGCAAGGAAGCGGTGGCGGTCTACTCCACCGCCGACAAGGATGCCGCCTACCTGAAACTGGCCGACGCCGCCATCTGCATCGGAGGCCCCAAAGCCCACGAGAGCTATCTCAACATCCCCGCCATCATCTCCGCGGCGGAACTGGCGGAGTGTGACGCCGTCTTTCCCGGCTACGGCTTTCTGAGCGAAAATCAGAACTTCGTCGAAATCTGCCAGCACCACGGCCTCAAATTTATCGGCCCCGGGGTGGAAGTGATGCAAATGATGGCCGATAAATCCAAGGCCAAGCAGGTGATGGCCGAAGCGGGTGTGCCCACGATTCCCGGCAGTGACGGAGCCGTCCCCGATGCCGAGACCGCCAAGAAGTTGGCCAAAGAGATCGGCTATCCCGTCATCCTCAAAGCCGCCGCCGGCGGCGGCGGTCGGGGAATGCGGGTCGTGGAGGACGAGAGCTACATCGAAAACGCTTTCCTGGCTTGCGAAGCCGAGGCGGTGGGTGCCTTCGCCGACGGGACCCTCTATATGGAGAAATTCATCGAAGCTCCCCGCCACGTGGAGGTGCAGGTGATGGGAGACAGCCGCGGCCGTGCCATTCACATCGGTGAGCGGGACTGTTCAATGCAGCGGCGCCACCAGAAGCTGATCGAAGAGTCCCCCGCCCTGGTCCTCGACGAGGCACGACGCCGTGAACTGCACGAAGCGGCAGTCCGGGCGACAGAGCATATCGGCTACGAGGGGGCGGGGACCTTCGAATTCCTGGTGGATAAGCACAAAAACTTCTACTTTATGGAGATGAACACCCGTCTGCAGGTCGAGCACTGCGTCAGCGAAATGGTCAGCGGTCTGGACATCATCGAGTGGATGATCCGCGTCGCCGAGGGCGAAGCCCTGCCTCCCCAGGAGGCGATCACCCTCAAGGGTCACGCCATCGAGTGCCGGATCACCGCGGAGGATCCCGTCAGCTTCCTCCCCAGCCCCGGCAAGATTCAAAAATGGATCGCCCCGGGGGGCAAGGATGTCCGCGTCGATACCCACGCTTACTGCAACTACATCATCCCCACCCATTACGACTCGATGATCGGCAAGTTGATCGTCTGGGGCGAAGATCGCGACCGGGCCATCGCCAAGATGCGCCGGGCGTTGGATGAATTCGAAGTCGGGGGCGTGCGCACCGTCATCGATTTTCACCGCAAAATGATGCGCAATCCCGACTTCATCTCCAACAATTTTGACACCAAGTATCTGGAAGATTACAAAGGCTAAGCTTTTATGAAAATATTGGTTACCGGAACGGCCGGATTCATCGGCTTTCACCTCGCCAAACGCCTGCTGGAGCGGGGCGATGAGGTGGTCGGCCTCGACAACATCAACGACTATTACGATGTACGGGTCAAATACGGTCGTTTGCGCGAAACCGGCATCGAGGGCGACGAAACGATCGAATACGCCAAACCGATCAAAAGTCAAAAATACGGGAACTACACCTTCACCAAACTCAATCTCGAAGATCGTGCCGCCATTGAAGAGCTCTTTGAAAAAGAGCGCTTCGACGCGGTTTGCAATCTGGCGGCCCAGGCGGGGGTACGCTACAGCCTCACCAATCCCCACGCCTATGTCGACAGCAACATCGTCGGCTTTGTCAACCTCCTGGAGGCCTGCCGCCATACCGATGTGGGCCATTTGGCCTACGCCAGCAGTTCAAGCGTTTATGGTCTCAACGAAACGATGCCCTTCAGCGTCCACGACAACGTCGACCACCCCATCAGCCTCTACGCCGCCAGCAAAAAGTCCAACGAACTGATGGCCCATACCTACAGCCATCTCTACAATCTCCCGACAACGGGATTGCGCTTTTTTACCGTCTACGGCCCCTGGGGGCGCCCGGATATGGCGCTCTTCCTCTTCACGAAGGCGATCCTGGAAGGACGTCCCATCGACGTCTACAATTACGGAGAAATGCAGCGGGATTTCACCTACATCGACGACATCGTCGAAGGACTGGTGCGCGTCATCGACCGCCCGCCCAAAGGCAACCCCGACTGGAGCGGCAAGCATCCCGATCCGGGAAGCTCCAAAGCCCCCTACAAGATTTACAACATCGGCAACAACCATCCCGTCAAACTGATGGATTTCATTACCGCCATCGAAGA
>WFQO01000067.1 GCA_015486995.1 Nitratifractor sp.
ACCGCTTCGTGCAGTCTCGAAGAGGAGAATGTCCCCTACGAAGAGGGAATGGCCAAACCTCTGCTGATGCTCGCACGAGCTTTCGAACAGAGCGGTAACTACGACAAGACTATCAGCATCCTACTCTATCTGATCCGTCATAGCGACGACGATGAACTGCTGATCTATCTCGGACGGGTCTATCTGCGGGCGGGGTTTTTGCAGCGGGCGGAGGATATCTTTTTGGAGATCCTCTCCCGCCATCCCCGCCGCAGTGACGTTCTGATGCAACTGGAACTCCTCTACGAAAAACTCCACCGCTACCCCCAGGCCCGCGATGCCCTCGACGCTCTGGAAGCCCAAGGGGAAGAGACGGCGGCTCTGCGGGCCTATCTGCATTTTCTGGAGATTCAATCCGACCGGGAACACGATCGTGACAGCAAACGCGCAGAGCTGGAGCGTCTGCTCGAGAAGGAGCCGGCGCTGTACCGTCCCATCCTCCAGGAGCTTTTCCGTCTCGATACCGACGCCGCATGGGCCCGCCTCGATCCCGCGCGCCTGGATGAACTTCTCGATATCCTCTGGTTTCTCCCCCCGGCCCAACTCCAATTGGATATAATTGCGAAAAATTCCGGCCTGCACTCCCTCTTTTATGCCCGGGGAGAGTTGCCCGAGCCTCCGGAAGCACCGAGCGGGCTTTTTGCGGTCGATCTGCTCTGCGCCGCCCGCCGAAGCGGCTTCGAGAAGGGCGATCTGCACTTCGCCTATCTCTGCAGCGAATGCAAGAGGAGTTTTCCCGTCTCTTTCATCCGCTGCCCGGGCTGTATGGCCCTCAATACCGTAAAAGTGGAGGAGAGACTTGCCCCCCAGCAACCCCGACGAGGTGACACTCTATTCTGACGGTTCCAGCCTCGGCAATCCCGGCCCCGGAGGCTACGCCGGTATCCTCGACTACCGGGGACACCGCAGGGAGTATGCCGGAGGAGAACCGCATACCACCAACAACCGGATGGAGCTGCGTGCCGTCATCGAGGGGCTGAAGCTTCTCAAACGCCCCTGCAACGTCCGGGTGGTGACCGACAGCAGTTACGTCGCCAAGGCAATCAACGAATGGCTCGAGGGCTGGAAACGGCGGGAGTTCAAAAAGGTAAAAAATCCGGATCTCTGGCGCGAATACCTCGAAGTCTCCGCGCCCCACACTGTGCGGGCCGAGTGGGTACGCGGACACGCCGGACACCCCGAAAACGAACGCTGCGACACCCTCGCCCGTCGCGAAGCGGAACGACAAAAGGAGTCGATCAATGGATAAAATTCAGGCGTTGGAAGAGAAGCTCGGCTACCGTTTCCGGGACCGGAAACTGATCGTCGAAGCCTTGACCCACAAAAGCTACAAAAAGCCCTACAACAACGAACGGTTGGAGTTTCTCGGAGACGCGGTCCTCGACCTGATCGTCGGAGAGTTTCTCTTTCACAAGTTTCCCGATTCGGATGAAGGGGTACTCTCCAAAATCCGTGCCTCCCTGGTCAACGAAAGCGGCTTCGCGACCCTCGCCCGCGCCATCGATCTGGGTCGGTACATCTACCTCTCCCCCGCCGAAGAGAACAACAACGGGCGACAGAAACCCTCCCTGCTCTCCAACGCTTTCGAAGCCGTCATCGGTGCGATCTATCTCGAAGCGGGCCTGGAGACCAGCCGCGACATCGTCGTACGGCTCCTCGACAGCACCTACCCCGTCATCGACCTCGACACTCTCTGTCGGGATTACAAAACCGCCTTGCAGGAGCTCACCCAGGCGAGCCACGGCGTCACTCCCGACTATCAACTCCTGGGCAGCCGCGGTCCCGACCACCGCAAAGAGTTCGAGGTCGCTGTGCTCCTCGGAGGCGAGACCATCGCCACCGCCAAAGGGCACAGCAAAAAAAGCGCCCAGCAAAAAGCCGCCGAAATCGCCTTGAAAAAACTGAAGGAGACGAAGCGATGAACAGTTTCGGACGCCGCCTGGTAATGACGACCTTCGGCGAATCCCACGGTCGGGCCATCGGCTGCATCCTCGACGGCCTGCCCGCGGGATTGACGATCGACGAAGCCTTCATCCAGAGCGAACTCGACCGACGCCGTCCGGGACAGAGCGCGCTGACTACCGCCCGCAAAGAGGCAGATCGGGTGGAGATCCTTTCGGGGACTTTCGAAGGGAAAAGCACCGGCACTCCCATCGCGATGGTCATCTACAACGGCGATCAGAAAAGCCGGGATTACGAGAACGTCAAGGGGGTCTTCCGCCCCGGTCACGCCGACTTTACCTATTGGCAGAAATACGGCATCCGGGATTACCGCGGCGGCGGACGAAGCTCCGCCCGGGAGACCGCCGCCCGGGTCGCCGCCGGCGCCGTTGCCAAACGGATGCTCTCCGAGCTGGGGGTCACCGTGGAGGCGGGGATCCTGGAGATCGACGGCATCGCCGCCCGACGCTACGATTTCGACCACGCCCGTCGCAGCCCGCTCAACGCCCTCGATCCCGAAGCGGAAGCGGCCCAGGAGGAGGCGGTCCTTCGGGCCAAGGCGGCCCACGACTCCGTCGGCGGCGTCGTCCTGACCCGGGCGACGGGTGTACCGGCCGGGTGGGGCGAACCGCTCTACTACAAACTCGACGCCGTTCTCGCCGAAGCGATGATGGGGATCAACGCCGCCAAAGCGGTGGAGATCGGCAGCGGCATCGAGAGTGCCCGACTCAAAGGGAGCGAAAACAACGATCCGATAACTCCCAAAGGGTTCGCCAGCAACCACAGCGGCGGCATCCTGGGCGGCATCAGCGACGGGGACGAAATCTACGTACGCACCTGGTTCAAACCGACTCCTTCCATCTTTCAGGAGCAGCAGACCGTCGATCTCGAAGGCCGTCCCGTCACTTTTTCCCTCAAAGGCCGACACGACCCCTGCGTCGCTATCCGGGGCAGTGTCGTCTGCGAAGCGATGATGGCCCTGGTCCTCGCCGATATGGCCCTGCTCAACCTGGGACGGAAGATGGAACACTTAACGAGGATTTATCGTCAACGATAAATCCTCGGATGGAGAATTGAAAATGGAGGATGGAGGATGTCCGCATTATAAAGCGGTCACACGATGCTCTACCCACTACCCATTACGCACTGCCCACTCACTTTTTCGCTTCGCTCTTCTGATCTTTCTCGTCACTTTCACCCTTCAGGCAAGGACGATTGATTATTCCCGCCTTCCCGCCGCCCGGGCTTTTGTCGAAAAGATGCACAGCAGATACGGCTTCGACAAAGCCCGTCTCTACACGCTGCTGAAACGGGCGAAACATCAGAGCGAAACCCTCGCCCGATACCGGGGACGGCACAAGGTCGGAAGCACCGACTTCAGCTGGAGCCGCTACAAACGAAAAATCCTCATCGCCGAAAGCGTCGCGCTTGGACGGAGATTTATGGCGAAAAACCGCCGCTGGCTGACACTCGCCTCCCGCCGCTACCGCGTCGCCCCGGAAATCATCAGCGCCTTTATCCGGGTCGAGAGCAAGTTCGGCCTCTACGGACATGAATATCCGGTCTGGGATTCTCTGGTGACCCTGGCGTTCAACCCCAACCGCAAACAGAAGTTTTTCCGTGACGAGCTGGAACAGCTGCTGATCCTGGCCCGAAAAAACCGCCTCGATGTGTTGAAACTCCGAGGCTCATTCGCCGGGGCGATGGGCTGCGTGCAGCAGGTCCCCTCCATCCAGCTTCGCTACGGCGTCGATCTCGACGGAGACGGACGCAAAGATCCCGACTCGATGGCGGATTGCATCGGCTCCATCGCCTCGTTTCTCCACCGGCACGGCTGGAGGGATTCCCGCCCTACCCTCGTCCCCGCCCGACACAGCGGCGATGCCTTTCTCCGACTGCGCAGCGGCTACCGCAGCCGCTACTCTCTGGAGACTCTCAAACGCTACGGCATCACTCCCACCCGGAGCTTTCTCTCCAAAGAGGCTTATTACATCCGTCTGAAAGAGGGGAGCCGCTATGCCCTCTACCTCGGCGACGTCAACTACCGGATCATCACCCGTTACAACGCCTCCAAGCGTTACGCCGTCACCATCGCTTTGTACGCGAAAGC
>WFQO01000068.1 GCA_015486995.1 Nitratifractor sp.
CCCCGATCCCCCAGGGTTGGAAGATAAGGTTGCGCTTGGCGGTAATGGAGGGATCCAGCTGCCGCAGGCTCCCGGCGGCGGCGTTGCGGGGGTTGGCGAATGGGGGCTCACCCGCCGCGACCCGCTCCTTGTTGATCCGTTCGAACTCCTTGATCGTCATCAGCACTTCCCCCCGGATTTCGATGAGGCTTTTGTGCTCGATATCCAGGGGGATCGACCGGATTGTGCGGGCGTTGTTGGTCACATCCTCCCCCTCGACCCCGTCGCCCCGAGTGATCGCCTGTTTGAGCAGTCCGTTCTCGTAGATCAGGTTGAGACTCGCTCCGTCGAACTTGGGCTCGACGTAATAGCGCTCACCCGGAAACTGCTTTTCGATACGCTGCATCCACTCTTCAAATTCGGCGGCATTGAAGACGTCCTCCATGCTCCACATCCGGCTCAGATGTTTCGCCTTAACAAAGCCCTCTTTGATGGGAGCGCCGACCCGCCGCGTCGGCGACGTGGGGTCGATCTCGTCGGGGTGAGCCTTCTCATACTCTTCCACCTCCCGGTAAAGTTTGTCGTAAACCTCATCGGTCACGAGAGGATTATCCTCCACATAATAGGCGTAGGCCCACTTTTTCAGTTGGGCAACTGCCTTGCGATATTCATCATGATTACTGATCATCGGATACGCTTCCCTTTCTTTTCATTGGACCTTATTGTAGATCTTTAATGTTTTTATAGAAAAAACTATACCGTAATACTCATTCCTCTCAAATATCCTATAATTGAGCCCTCTAAATAGCGTACAAGAGAGGTTTCATTCGATATCGACAAAGGAGCACTCAACCCGTAAAACAGGCGCTTGCGTTTGCGACTGCCTTTAGCTTCGAGTGAAACCGGAGGTTTTTAGAGCACTAAATTGGGAAAGTTGTTCGTCCCTTTTGGGGACGATAAATGTCGTGATATGCAAAAGGAGTCCGAATGTTCGGAAAAAAATCCATGCTCTACATCTTCGGTGGTGCCGTGATAATCTTTCTGAGTGATTTCCTCTTCGGCGCCGGATTTATCACCATCGGAACCGGAGAGGTCACGGGAGTCTATTTCCCCACCGGCAGTGCTCTCTGCCGAATGATGAACCAAAACCGGAAAACCACAGGTATCCGCTGCTCTGTCGAAGCTACCGAAGGTTCCCTTGCAAACGTTCAAGGCCTTGAAAAGGGAAATCTTGATTTTGCCCTGGTCCAGTCCGATGTCGCCTACCGCGCCTATCATGGAAAGGGGTCCTTCCGAGGTAGAACCGCCAAACATTTACGCAGCATCGTAGCTCTTTATCCTGAACTCCTTACGCTGGTCGTACGCAAAGGAGACGGCATCACAAAACTTACCGACATCAAAGGCCGAAAGATCGATCTTGGAGCTTCGGACTCCGGTACCCGGATCACCACGGATACCGTCCTACATGCTTTCGGCCTCAGAGAGAGCGATCTTCATTATATGAAAGCTAAAGATACCGATGAAGATACCGCATGGCTCAAATCGGGAAAAATCGATGGATATTTCGGTGTTTTCGGACATCCTGCCACCGCCATCAAAGATGCAGCCAATCTTCTTCCCATCGATCTCATTCCTATTGAGGGGAAACCCGTCGATGCCCTGGTTACCCGATACCCTTATTACAGCAAAGGAGTGATTCAGGCCTGCTACAGAGGTGTCGGACATATTACGCCCAGTCTCGGCGTCAAAGCGCTTCTCGTCACTACGGACAAAACACCTGAAAAAGTCGTCTACGCTTTGACCAAGACCCTGTTGAAAAATTTTGATCGTTTCAAAAAACTCCATCCGGCATTCCGATCGCTTGACAAAAAAGCGCTGCTCCGGGGATTATCCATCCCCCAACATCCCGGTGCGATCCGTGCATTTAAAGAAGCCGGACTTCTTCTCTGAGAGTTTATGCTTTCATGCTATGATTGACGTACCGCGCTTCAAATTAACGAGAAATGCGAGTTCGAGTCAATTCCATCAGAAAAGAGAGTATATATCATGCGTTGGATTATCGACAAATCTTTCGATTTCTGTTACGGCCATCGTGTCTGGTCCCAAAGTCTAGACAAAGAGTACAGTCTCGATGAGTGCCTGATGTGCCGTCACCTCCACGGTCATCAGGGTCGGATCAAAATTTTTCTCTCTTCTACGGAACTTATCGATGGGATGGTCACCGACTTCAAACACCTTAACTGGTTCAAAGCCTGGCTGGATGCGACCCTCGACCATAAATTTATCCTCGATCGCAGCGACCCCCTCTTCGGAGATTTGATGAGTCACTATGCCGACGACTCGGGGAAAATGGATGAAACTCATTTCTTTTTCCATGAAGAGGGGTACTGGACTCCCCGCCTTGAACTGCTTCAAAATCTTTCCGATGCGTTGATCGAGAAATACGAAGGGATGGTCGTCGTCGACTTTGTTCCGACCAGCGAAAGACTCACCGCCTGGCTCCTTCAGATCGTCCGCGATCGGATGCAGGGACTGGGGGTCCGTGTCGAGGCGATGGAGTTCTGGGAAACTCCCAAATCCCACTGCCGCGTCGAGAATGACTGAGAACAGTACACTAATATGCTACAATCCCCCTGAAAATCCCATCGACAAAGGACAGATACATGGACATTAGTAAAATCGGACACGGAGAGAATCCCGACGCCGTCAAAGCGATCATCGAAGTTCCCTACGGTTCCAGCGTCAAATATGAACTGGACAAAGAGAGCGGTGCCATCGAGGTAGATCGTGTTATGTATTCGGCGGTTTTCTATCCCGCCAACTATGGCTTCGTCGCCAATACCCTCAGTGATGACGGGGATCCGGCGGACATCCTTGTCCTCGGCGAATACCCCCTCTACCCAGGTTGTTACATCAAAAGTCGCCTCATCGGTGTCCTGATGATGGAGGATGAAAGCGGCATCGACGAGAAACTCATCGCCGTCCCCGCCGACAAGATCGACCCCAACTATAAAGATATCCGGGAGATCAACGATCTTCCCGAGCACACTCTCGCCAAGATCAAAAACTTTTTCGAGACCTATAAGATGCTCGAACCCAACAAGTGGGTCAAAGTCACCGGATACAAAGGCAAAAAAGAGGCCGAAGCGATCCTTGCCAAAGCGATCGAAAACTACAAGGGCTGAGGGCCACCTCCCTTCAGGTAGTTTTCCTACTCTTTTTCTGCCTATATGAAATAATACTTTCTGATAAAAATCATAGATAAACTTTTTTATGACTATCAGAGAAGCTACTCACGAGGACTTTGAAGAGATCTGGCCGATTTTCTACGAAATAGTCAGTGCCGGAGAAACCTACGCCTATCCCAGAGACACAAAACTCATCCACCATCCTGGTGTTTTGACATCTCAGGCTACGTTTACCTGGTTCGTTCAGGCACTTTAACGAGATATACCCTTTGCCGGGAATGAATTCCCGGTTCCAAAAATTCCTCACTCCTCATTCACTGCCGCCAGCTCATTCCCCGTCCTAATCGCATCCAGGCCGAAGCGCTCCCGGATCCGCTGCATCCCCTCGCTGATCGCCCGGGCGCGGCGATCGGTTTCCAGATCCAAAAGTGAAAGGGTCCGGGGGTGGAGATGAGTGAAGTCCGAGACCGAGAGGGCCAGTTTGATCGCCCCCTCCCCCGGGCGGTGGATCCGGTCGAAGAGGCGGGAGAGCTCCGCCTTGAACAACGTCTCGCTGAAGATCCGATCCACCCGCACCGCCCCCTTGGCCCGCAGGTTCTGCAGGTAGCGGATCCGCAGAGAGTATCGGGTGGGGTTGGCGCCCAGCTTCTGGGTGATATAGGCCACGTGTCTGGCCATCACCATGATCCGGCGGCGGAGCTCCTCGGGCTCCACAATGGGGTCAAAGGTGCGGCTGATCCCCACCGACTGGCGGGAAGGGCGGCGGGCGATCCCCTCGCCGTCGATCCCCAGGATCCGGCGATAGAGCTGCCGCCCCGGGAGCCCCCAGCTCTCGAAAAGCCGCCGCATCGGGATCAACTCCCCCAGAGTATGCACCCCCCGTCCCTCCAAGCGCCGGCGGTAGCCCCGGCCGATGCCCGGGAACTTGTCGATGGGGACCTCCCGGATGAAATCCTCCACATCTTCCACCTTCAGCACCCCGTAGGGTTTGGCGTATTCGGTGGCCAGTTTGGCGGTCCACTTGCTCCGGGCGATGCCGATGGAGACCGGCAGATGAAACTCCCGAAAGATCCGCCGCTGAAGCTCCCGGGCGAA
>WFQO01000069.1 GCA_015486995.1 Nitratifractor sp.
CGATAAGCTGGTCAATGAGATCAACGCCAAGTCGGGAGCCTTCAGCAGTGAAGAGGCTCCTGAGATGCTCAGTGATGAGATGATCAAGAAAATTTGTGAAACGTATCGGATCGATGAGGATACATTGCTGGAGCGTCTGGACGAAGAAAACGTCATTACGCGATCCAATAAATTCAAAACGGGAGGATTTGACTTTATTAAACGGAACTATCCTCTGATCTTCGACGGTGTTGGCAGCAACAAAATCCGCAAGGCAAGCGATCCGAAAAAGAAAGTCCGTGTGCGTACCGAAAAGTATCCTGAACTCAAAGCACTATGGGAGAAACTCAATGAAAAAGTAGTGCTGGAGTATCGTTTTGAGGATGAGGGGCAATTTGAAACCTTGCTGACGGACTTTTTTAGAGAGAACCAAAAGCTGCTTTTTGAAGACGGAATCAAAGAGCGGGAAGCAAAGGTGCAAATCGAAGGAGATCAGGCTGTAAGTGTCGAAGAACATTCGGTCAATTATGCGGATAATATGCCTGTTGCGTTGATGAGCTACGATGCGTTTGTGAGGAGTTTGGCCGATGCGATGCATGTCAATCTTTTGACGCTACATCGGGCGATCGTAGCCAGCGAAGTCGCTATCACCAATGCACTCAACGCTACGACGATACGGAAACTCGCTTCGCGCTTCAATGACTATCTGTTGTATCGATCCTTTGATCGCTATACGGTTGATTATCAAAAAGTGACCAACCGCATCCATCCGACGAAATTGACTGACAAAAGCGGCAATGTGCTCTCCGAAATCAATGCTAGTGATGTGGGAGTGCTCTATGATGCGGGAAGGGTAAGCGACCGTTACCTATTTGAAGAGCTTTATTATGATTCGGAATTAGAGCGACAAAACATCGTCGAAGAGATCCGTGAAGTTGTCGTTTTTACCAAAATTCCGAAAAACTCTATCAAAATTCCTGTGGCTGGCGGCAAGAGTTATTCACCCGATTTTGCCTATGTAATACGATTTAATGACGGTAAAGAGCGGCTGCACTTCATTGTCGAGACCAAAAATGTCGAAGGGGACGAAGAGCTACGCAACGAAGAGCGCAAAAAGATTCGTCATGCCGAGAAGTTTTTCGGCGATGCGGTGAAGATTGAGTTCCGAACGCAGTTTAAGGGAGATGAGATTGTTGAATTAATCCGTGAGATTAATGGAGCAATGTAGGACGACATTCGACAATTATATCAAGAACGTGGATTCGATAGTAGTTGTTTGCACTCGTTTCTCCCGTCCCCTAGCCTCGTTGCAATGGACTGCGTGCGTCCCGTAGTCATTCCCGCGCAGAGCGTGGAAACGAGAATGAAAGGTAGCTCAGAGATTTTTATAGTGATACCGGCGTCACGCGCCTACAAACGGTCTGCAGGATTCGTTCGCGCAGTGATGGCTCGGTTAACGTTCCGATTTTTTTGCTGAGGCGCTTTTTCGAGATTGTCCGGATCTGATGGCAAAGCAGGATCGCCTCTTTGCCCATCAACGTGAAACCCACTTCGTTGGGGTAGATCCTGCGGCCCGACTTGCGGGATGTGATCGGAACAATCGTGACGTTGTCCATCTGGTTTTCGATATCGTTGGAAACGACGAGGACAGGGCGATGGCCGGCCTGTTCACGGCCTACGACCGGGTTGAGATCGGCCCAATAGACGGCAAACTGCATCCCTACCACTCGCTATCGGCGTAGCGGAAATCCTCTTCGACCGATCGGATATCCTCCAGAACCATCGGATCCTTTGCCGCGGCGGCGATCTGTGCACGGTAGTTTTCTTCTTTGATCTTTTCGATCTTTTCGCGCAGCGCCACGGAGACAAATTCCGAAAAATTATTGAACCGTTCCAGTACTCCGTACTGCTGAAGATCCAGCAGAATTTTTTCATCGAGCGATACGGTTTTTCTGACCACCGGAGACTCCTGTATGAAGATTTTCATACATTATATCATACAACTGATCGTCACAAATACCTTGCAGCCAATAACAACGATGAAAAGGGAAATAGATTGACATTTCTTTATACGAATACTATTATTAGTATAAAGGAGATCGTATGACTGTGGCCGTCAATGAAATTGCGAAGCACCCAAAAATCGTCAGTGAACCTAAAGAGATCGTTTATATCGAGGACAAAAGAAAGAATGAGATCAAAAGTATCGTCATTCCCGCACGCTTCGAATCGCTGCTGTGTGACGCTCTCAAAGAGATCGAATATCGCATCTGGCTGGAGCGAAATCGGGGGCTTCTGGAGAGTGGTCATCCTGAGATTCTCGATAATGTGGTCGATGATGTGGGAGAGAAGCTGTGATCGCACAGGGGGAGATCTATCTGGTCGATTTTGCCAAAAAATCCAACAGCGAAATCGGTAAGATTCGCCCCGCCGTCGTTTTGCAAAACGACTTTTTCAACCGGGCACTTGAAATCAGCAAATACCGCTCTGTTTTGGTCGTACCGTTGACGACCCAGGATATCCAGACCGAGTACAAAATCGAAATTGCTCCCAGAGATCGGTTGGAAAAGCGAAGTTTCATCCTGGCCAATTGGCTCTGTACTCTCGATTTGAAGCGAATTCAGATCGAAAAAGGTGTCATTACGAAGCTTCTACCTGATGAACTGCAGGCGTTGAAAGCGAAAATCTGCGATTTGATGTAATGGAATCACTCTTTTTGACACGACTTCCCATCCACTCCATTCTCACAGAATTCAAACTTGCCCTTTCCACCCATACCCGTGCCGTTTTGCAAGCCGCTCCTGGCGCGGGGAAGACGACGGTGGTGCCGTTGGCGCTTTTGGATGCGCCGTGGCTGGCAGGGAAAAAGATCGTGATGCTGGAGCCCAGGCGGCTGGCGGCGCGGGCGGCGGCTTTGCGGATGGCTAAGACGCTGGGAGAGAGAGTCGGCGAGACGGTGGGTTATCGGATGCGTGGGGAGACGCGGGTGTCGGGCAAAACGCGTATCGAGGTGGTCACCGAAGGGGTTTTGACCCGTCTGCTGCAGAGCGACCCGGAGCTTGGTGGGGTGGGGCTGGTGATTTTCGATGAGTTTCACGAGCGCTCGATCCACGCCGATTTGGGGTTGGCTCTGGCGCTGCAGAGTCAAGAATTTTTTCGCGAGCATCTGCGAATCCTGGTGATGTCGGCGACGCTGCAGGCCGAAGCGTTGCGGCAAGTGCTGGGGGATGTACCCTTCGTGCGAAGCGAGGGGCGCAGTTTCCCGGTGGATGTGCGCTACTTGGATATCAAAGCGCCGATTCCATTGCCTGAACACATCGGCGAATCGGCGGCGAAGATGGCTTTGAAGGCGCTGAAGCAGGAAGAGGGGAGTCTGCTGCTCTTTTTGCCGGGGGTGCGGGAGATCCGGCAAGCCGAGCGATGGCTGCAAGAACGGGTGGATGACAATGTCTTCATAGCACCCCTGTACGGGGCGATGGATGCTAAAGCCCAACGAGCGGCCATCGAACCGGCGCCCAAGGGCAAACGCAAGGTGGTACTGGCCACCAACATCGCCGAAACGAGCCTGACGATCGAAGGGGTGCGGGTGGTGATCGACAGCGGGTTGGAGCGGGGGGTGCGCTATGACGCAAGCAGCGGCATGGACATTTATGAAACCCGCGCCGTCAGCCAGGAGTCGGCCACGCAGCGCGCGGGCAGGGCGGGGCGGACGGCACCGGGAGTTTGCTACCGCCTCTGGCACGAGACCAAAGCGTTGCCGCCCGCCAGGAAACCCGAAATTCTGACCTCTGATCTTTCGACACTGCGGCTGGAATTGGCCGCCTGGGGTGCGACACCCGATGAATTGCAATGGGTGGATGCACCTCCCGATTATGCCCTGAAAGAGGCTGAAAATCTTCTAATATTTTTGAATATGATAGGAAAATCGGGCCAAATCACACCTTACGGGGAAAAAGCGTTGGCTCTGGGGCAGTCGCCGCGGATCGCCCATATGCTCTTGAAAGCGAAAGAATTGGGAGTGGGATACGAAGGGGCACTCCTGGCATTGTGGTGGCAGGAGCGGCCTTTCAAAGCGCGAAGTCTCGATCTGCGAGAGATTTTGGAAGAGACGGAATATGCCGCACAGACGCGGCAGGATCTACGCCGGCATCTGGAAAAACTTTTGGATCGACTGGAGATTGCAAAGCCGAATCGTCCGCGAAGCGAAAAGGCCGGATTGATAGCGGCGTTAGCTTACCCGGAGCGGATAGCCAAAAGCCGGGGAGAGCGGGAGCGGTATGTGACGGCGGCGGGGAAAGGCGCACGGCTGAAAAGTCAGGATGCCCTGGCCGCAAGCGAATATCTGGCCATCGGGCGGATGCAGAGCCTGGGAGCCGAAGGACGCATACTGGAGGCGGCCCCGATCGAAAAAGAAAAGCTTTACAAACACTTCGGCCATCTGATCGAAAGCAGGGAGTCGGTTGAATGGAACGATGAAACGGGTAGGGTGGAGGCGCGGGAAGAGGAGCAGTTGGGTGCTATGGTGCTTGCAAGCGTCCCGATCAAAGATCTCGACGATGCCCTGATCGCCCGGGCGCTGATGGAGGCGGTACGGCAAAAGGGGTTGGCGGTGCTATCCTGGGAGAAAAAGAGCCTTACCCTTTTGCAGCGGTTGCGGTTCGCCCATGCCCATCTACCGGAGCGGTTCGACGACTTTTCCGAAGAGCGATTGCTGGAGGCGCTGGAAGAGTGGCTGCTGCCGTACCTGACGGGTTTGCGAAGCCTCAAAGATCTGCAAAAGCTCGATATGGCCGAGATTTTGCGGACTATGGCCGGCTGGGAGGCGATGCAGGCGTTGGATAGGTTGGTGCCGGAGCGTCTGGAGGTGCCCAGCGGATCGAAAATCGCCCTCGATTACGGCGATGTGGAAAAAGCGGTGCTTCCGGTGCGGTTGCAGGAGGTCTTCGGCTGGGTGGAGACGCCGAAGATTTTGGACGGGCGGCTGCCCGTGACGCTCCATCTGCTCTCACCCGCCCATCGGCCGTTGGCGGTCACCGAAGATTTGGCCAACTTCTGGCGAAACGTCTATCCGGAGGTGCGAAAAGAGATGCGGGGACGCTACCCCAAACACTACTGGCCAGAAGATCCGTTCACGGCTACGGCGACAAGAAAGACGAAGAGGCAGATGAAGAGTGGGCGGTGATAAGTTGCACAAGCGTGGGATTGCTATCCAAAGAAGTCGAACGCTGGTGAGAGAGATTCTATAGTTCCGACAAGATTGGAAAGAGATATTCCGGAAGCTTTGATCAGCTCGGAGCTATTTTATTTCAGCAACTTCTCGATAGTAGAGATATCGGCGGTCACTTCAATCTTTCTCACACGCCTTTTATTCAACGTTAGGATAGTCACTTTGCCATCGGCTGCGGTTTTGGCCAGGCGTTTGCCCATCTTCGCGTTTTTTAGGAGCAGGATGGGGTAGGGGCTTTTGCGCATCGCCGGGAGGGCGAAGAGGCGGAAAATCACCCCGGGCATGGCACTGACATCGGCGAGATAGACGGCATGGTGACTTTCGAGGAAGCCTTTCGGGTGTGGGGAGAGGACCGATTCGACGAGTCTGGCTCCCTTTTGGCTGTCGGCGAAAATAAGAATGCGGGTGCTGGCGGAGAGAGAATGGGAGCGACCGAATTGATCGGGCAGGGTATAGGTGATCATCGAGCCCGGCCCCAGAGGCCTGTCGGCGGGGTGAATATGGACGAAGTATTTCTTATCGCCGGTGCCGGCAGAGCCTTTGGACGCAGCCAATGTGTTTGACATCAACGCGAGAGAGATGAATAGGGCGAGAGAGACACCGGAGCTCTTCCGGGAAGATAAAATCATTTCCCATCCCGCAGCAATCGGGCCGCCTCTTCCGGGACGACGGGATTGATGCGCATACCGCTTGCGAGTTCGAAACCTCCCCAGTTGTAAAGACGGGGAAGGATATGGACCCCTAGGCGCCAAAATTGTGGAATCTCCTCAAACCATTCGTCAGTTTGGATATTTTTTTGCATCGGGGGAGTGTTGAAAAGGATATTGAAATCGAAATCTCCCAACTCCCGATAGAGTGCCGCCATTACTTTGCCGATCGTATCCGCCAATCCCTCAATCCCGGATTCGTCCAGATCGGCCAGCGAGGCGATCCCCTCACCGCGGGCCAGGATTTGCACTTCGAAAGCGTACTGGGACGCGTAGGGACAGAAGGCGATACAATGTCCGTCGGATGCGATGATTCGATCGCCGCTCTCCTCTTCGTAATCGAGAATACCCTGAAAGAGAGAGTGTCCGTGGGTCTGCCGATAGTGTCGGGCGATATGGATACGGTCGAGCAAACTTCTAGGTACGACGGGAAGGGCGATCAGCTGGGAGTGGGGATGGCTCTGGGTGGCACCGCCGTAGCGACCGTGGTTTTTGAAAAGTGAAAAATAGACCAGACGTAGATCTTTGCGTAGATCGACGAGGCGACTGCGTAGAGTCTTGAGCCAGTCGCGCCGTTCATCCGGCGTCCAGGCATCCATTCGGCGAAGGTGTCGGGGGGTATCGACGATCACTTCATGGGCACCAAACCCCTCCCAGAGATCATAAGGTCCCCGCGCATGGCTCTGCCAGGGGGCTTCGATACGAACGGCCTTATAGAGGTTGGGGACAACCCGCGTTCGCCAGCCAGGAGTATTGGCTTCACCTTTATCGCGCAGGGCAAAGATCTCGGGAGGGGTCATCGCCTCGTGCCCTTCGCAAAAAGGACAGCGGGACAGAGTCTCCTCTTTCTGTGTTTTTTGATCCGGAATGCAGTCGGGTCTGTGAAGACGCTCAGGCGCGATGATCACGTAGTCGTCATGCAGTCGATCGTATCGGATGTCAGACATGTGCCAAAACTTTCTGTTGGAATCCCGGATTATCCCAGATTCTCAATTGGAAACTGCTTGATCCATGTTACCGCAAGCCATCGAAATTCAACCGTTACGCTTTCGCCAGCCGCGGCCGGAGCCACGCTTGCCTTTTTGGTAGCAGCTTTCGCAGATACTGAAACGGTAGCTGAAATCCAGCTCCCGTCCGCAGCGGCGACAGCGCTTGACGAAATCCCCCTTTTGGAGGGAGTGCTCGATAAAACGGTTGAGACGCCTGCGGGCTTCTTGCGCCTTTTCGGTATCGGGGAAGAGTTCACGAAATTTGAAGGAGAGCCAGAGATAGAGGGAAACCTCTTTGACCCGGTCTTCGGCGTGCAGGAGCTCTTCATTGGTATGCGCATAATGCGGAAGCTCCCGGGGCGGGATGTAAGGGACTGTTTCGCCTTTTTCGAGATGGCTCAGATAGCGGTGGTAGACCGATTCGATGTAGGGAGAGCCGAGACTGGCGGGAGCGCAGGCGAGGTGATAACGCGAACGTAGATCCAGCTCGTATTCGTCGACGATGGCGGCCAACTCCAGCATCGATTCGATGTTGGCTGCCCGAAACGGCCCCTCAAACTCCATATTCTGAGCGAAAAACTCCAGGATTTCCCGCAGTGTGTC
>WFQO01000070.1 GCA_015486995.1 Nitratifractor sp.
ATTTCGATCGAGAAAACTCCCACAAGGATCTCAAGGCGATGATGGAGTATTTCGAGGAGCGGGGATACAACGTCTACATGCGCGAAGTGAAGTACGGACTCAACGAGGACGAATACATCTACGAGGTCCATATCGTTCAGCAGTGAACGCATCCCTATGAGCAAAAAACTCTATATCGAGACCCTGGGCTGTGCCATGAACGTCCGGGATACCGAGCATATGATCGCCGAGCTCTCCCGCAAAGAGGAGTATGTCCTGACGGAAGAGCTTTCCGAGGCGGACCTGATCATCATCAACACCTGTTCGGTACGGGAGAAGCCGGTGGCGAAGCTCTTTTCGGAGATCGGCCGTTTCCGTCAAATGCGAAAAGAGGGGGCCAAAATCGGCGTGACCGGATGTACCGCCAGCCATCTGGGGGAGGAGATCATCCGACGGGCCCCCTATGTCGATTTCGTCCTGGGAGCCCGCAACGTCTCCAAGATCACCAAAGTGTTGAAGCAGAAGCATGCCGTCGAGGTGGAGACCGATTACGACGAGAGCACCTACCCCTTCGGGGAGTACCGCAGCAATCCCTTCAAAGCGATGGTCAATATCTCCATCGGATGCGATAAAAAATGTACTTTCTGTATCGTCCCTGCGACTCGCGGTGAAGAGATCTCTATCCCCAGCCGCCTGATTCTCCAGGAAGTGAAGCGGGCCGTGGAGAGCGGAGCCAAAGAGGTGATCCTGCTGGGGCAGAATGTCAACAATTACGGGCGCCGCTTCAGCGCCGGAGAGGATGAGGTGGGCAACTTTACCGAACTGCTGCGCCGGGTGAGCGAGGTGGAGGGGCTGGAACGGATCCGCTTTCAGTCGCCCCATCCCCTCCATATGGATGACGAGTTTCTGGAGGAGTTCGCCGCCAACCCGAAGATCTGCCCCCAGATCCATGTCCCTCTCCAGAGCGGATCGACCCGGCTGCTCAAACAGATGAAGCGGGGCTATTCCAAGGAGTGGTTCCTCGATCGTTGCCGAAAGATACGCGAGATGGTTCCGGAGGTGGCGATCTCCACCGATATCATCGTCGGCTTTCCCGGAGAGAGCGAAGAGGATTTTACCGAGACGATGGAGGTACTGGAGGCGGTGCGCTTCGATCAGATGTTCAGCTTCCGCTACTCTCCCCGGCCTTTCACGGCAGCGGCGGAGTACGAGGAGCAGGTCCCCGAGGCGGTGGCAGCCGAGCGGCTACGCAGACTCCAGGCCCGCCACGACGAGATCGTCGACGAGATCATGGCCACCCAGGAAGGAAAGATCCACGAGGTCTATTTCGAAGAGCTCCGCCCCGGCAACCGAGTCGCCGGCCGCAGTGCCGACGGACGGCTGGTGAGCGTGGAAGGGAGTGAAGAGCTGCTGGGACGGATCCTGCCGGTACGGATCACCCGGGCCATGCGACGCTCTCTCGAAGGAGAGATTGTTTAATTTTGGATTTTGGATTTTGGATTTTGAATGAAAAGAGGGGCGCCAACGGCGTCGCTTTTTGTCATTTGAATTCAGTCGGCAGTCGGCAGTCGGCAGTCAGCAGGAAAAGAGTCGCAAGTCGCAAGTCGCAAGTCGCAAGTGATGTCGCCTTTGGCGACGGCATTGGTCATTGGTCATTGGTCATTGGGCGCGTCTTTGACGCGGTTATTGGTGTATTGGTATATTGGTGTATTGGGGAAAAGACTTTTGCGAGACTGAAGCCCCGCCCCCAAAAAGATGCGTTGCGAAGCAGCGCCCCGAAATCTTCCATTTTCCATTTTCCATCTTCTATCAACTCGTGGGATGGCAATCCCACGCTACACAGTTTTCAGTTTCTAGTTACTAGTTACTCGTTACTAGTTTCTATTCTGTTCCTCACTATTCACTCTTCACTCTTCACTCGGAGACTCCACAGGAGTCTCCGATGAATCTCCCCGAACTGGTGGACGATTTTCTCGACTACCTCTTTCAAATCCGGGGGTATAGCGAAAGCACGGTGGAGACTTATGAACTACCGCTGCGACAGATGCTCGCCCATCATCAGCTTCGTGGGGAGAATGGTGTGACGGTATTGGACATTATGCCTCTGCGCCGAGTGATTGCCGCCAATCAGCGCCGGACCGTGGCCAAAAAACTCAGTGCGATCCGTTCCTTTGTCCGCTATCTTCAGGAGCAGAAGGAGATGGCGATCGTTTTGGAGGGGGACGATTCGGTCAAGGTTCCCAGGACCCTCCCCAAGCCCATCGACGAGGGGTATATCCGGGAGGTGATGGAGGCGGCGGATCCGACGGAGCGGCTGATCCTGGCGCTGCTCTACGGCCTGGGACTGCGGATCTCGGAGCTGGCCTCACTGCGGCGGGAACAGATCCGGGGGGAGTGGATCACAATCCACGGCAAAGGGGGAAAGAGCCGGCAGCTGCCGCTCCCTCCGAAGGTTCGGAAGCTTTTGGAGGCCTATCTCTCTGTCCATCCCGGCGGAGCGTACCTCTTCGAAAAAGGAAACGCCCCCATGAGCGTTGCCCAGCTGCGCTACCGGGTTCAGAAACTCTTCCGCTCCCATGGGATCAAAGCCACTCCCCACCAGCTGCGCCA
>WFQO01000071.1 GCA_015486995.1 Nitratifractor sp.
AGATATTCCCCCGCTTTCTCCGTGATTTTCGCTCGGTAGAGCCCTCCGACTTTTACCTCCAGGTCGTTCGTATCATTGACCAGGACCTCCCCGTCGATCTCTGGTGCCCAGAGCAGGGGACGAGCACTGAGCAGATACTCGTGCTCTTCGCTGGGCCCGTCTATGGCCAGTTCAAGCTCCCGACCGACCATCGCTTCGAGAGACTTTTCCCGTGCTCTCTTCGCGATCTCCCCCAAAATTGCGGTACGCTCCGAAATGATTCCCTCCGGGAGTTGCTCCATTCCGTAGGCGTCCGTATTCTCTTCGTTGGAGTAGGCAAAGACATTGATTCGGTCGAAACCGAACTCTTCCAAAAAGTCGCAGAGTTTGCGAAAACTCTCTTCACTCTCTCCCGGATGACCGGCGATGACGGAGGTGCGCACAAAACTCCCCTCTTTGGAACGCATCCCTTTGAGCAGTTCACGTGTTTTCTCTTCTCCGAAGCCCCGCTTCATCGTCTTGAGGACACGATCATCAATATGCTGGATCGGCATATCATAATAAGTCTGAAAGAGAGGGCTCTCGGCAATGGCGTCGATGAGTTCAGAAGTGGTCGTACTGGGATAGAGGTAGAGTATCCGTGCGCTACGGACTCCCGGAATCAGCTCCACATGGCGAATCAAGTCGATCAGACCGTCACGTAGCCCCAGATCCCGTCCGTAACTGGAGCTGTCCTGGGAGATAAAACTGAAATCGTAAAATCCCTTCTCCGTCAATGCGGAGACTTCGGCGACGATGGAGTCAAGAGTACGGGAATGAAGTCTCCCTTTGAAGGATGGGATGGCGCAGAAGGAGCAGTTTTGGTTGCAGCCCTCGGCGATTTTGATGTAGGCATGATAGTTCGAGCCGGTAATGAGGCGGGGGGATTTCTCTGTGGCCAGATAGACTTCCGGGCTGAAGCTGCTCTGTTTTTGTGCGATCAATTCGTCGATACGCTCATAATCCCCCACCCCGGTAAAGATATCGATCTCCGGCATCTGCTCGGCCAGCTCCTCCTTGTAGCGTTCGCTCAGGCAGCCGCTCATGACCAGCAGAGAGTCCTCTTTGCGCTCCTGATGCAGATTGAGCACTGTGGAGATCGACTCCTCTTTCGCCGCCTCGATGAAGCCGCACGTATTGACAATGATGACATCGGCATCCCTCGCCTCGTCCGTCAGATCGTAGTCGGCAAGCTTCCCAAGCATCACTTCACTGTCGACAAGGTTTTTGGTGCAGCCGAGACTGACGAGATGGAGTTTTTTTGCCATGAATATCCTTTGTTTCCGACGCTTACTTTTGAGTTCTTCTTGCTTCGAAGAGAACCTTTCTTCTGCCACCCATCGAGTTTTTTCGAAAAGCGCTCATTTCAGAGCTATTGAGGAGTATGGACCTTTATATCAGTTTTTTTCTCTTTTTGTCCAGAAAATTCCCCTCCGATTCCGAAACCGTTTCCCAACTCTTTTTCGAAGCCAATGGTTGTCGTCGTTCTATTGTTCGTATCACTGCCGTGATTCGTTTCGTAGGCGAAACCTATTCCACCCCAGAAATCTGCCGGAGGTGTCGCTTGCGTAGCACATCCACCCAATATTATCAACAAAAAAAACGATCCGTATATAACTCTTCCATTCATATCGGGATTGTACCATCATTAGGGAGACGAAATAGAATTTTCCAAAATTTGATGATCATACAATTGATATTCAAGGATAAGAAAGGCAAAAAAACAGTGAAAGTGTCTATGGAAAAATAGAAAGGATAGAAATTAGGAATGAGCCGGGAGGCTCACCCCTCTGTCTCCATGCGAGGATTAGAATTTGTAGTAAGCCTCGACACGGACGCGCTGCTTGTCGAGAGTGGGAGCAGCTTCGTACTTCTCACTCCAGTAGCGATACTGAACACTGGAGTTGATACCGGCGACAGTGAAGTTATAACCGATGCGTCCACCGAAGGTGTTGTCATGGTCACCTGCTGCAGAGTTGTCGTAGTCAGTGTAAGCCAGTTCACCCCAGAGCTTTCCGACAGGAAGCTTGTAGCCGGCAGTGACACGGGTTCCCCACTGGCTGTAACCGAAGGCGGCATCTCCACCGAAGTGTCCGCCGATAGCGTTACCCCAGAAGGCACTGGTACCGAGTGTAGTACCGGCAGTTTTCAGGCTGTAGTCACCGTCGTTGATGTAGTCAACGTACAGAGTAGCATCCAGATCACCCCACTTGGAGCCGACTTTTCCGGCGATACCGAAGGTTGCGTCGGTGTTGGTGAAATCTCCGTCAACATAAGCGAGCTGCAGACCTGCGGTTACAGTGTCGAAGTTGGTAACGGCACTTCCCCACAGAGACCACATGTCATTTGCTTTGGGAAGAAGATACGCACCTTTGTACCAGAAGTTGGCATCGGGGAAGTAGTATCCGCTAGCGGTCAAAGTAGTGTTGGCAAGAGACTTGTTGACAGCCGCCAGCATCCAGATGCCGCTATGTCCGGCACCCAGTTGTGTCGTTTCACCTTCATTGGCTGCGTTGGCGACCCATGCACCTACCAGTGTAGTGTCAGCGAGATCGGTGTTGGCGATGACGATCGCATCGTAAGCGATGTCGAGTACGCCTGCGGAGCGGTCAGACCATGCCCAGGGAGAAACCGCTTTGGGGAGAGCCTGGCGACCGGCTTTGATCGCAGTGTTGCCGAAGGTATAAGTCAGGTAAGCCTGAGAAACTTCCGCATCTGTAGCATCGGCACCGCCTGCACCGATTTCACCGCTGACGGCAGAGAGATCGGCGATGTCGAGACCGAAGTCGCTCCATCCGGCGATTTCTGCGCCGAAACCGAAACCGTAAGCGAGCTGCTTCTCGACACCCAGAACGATGGTGCTAGAGAATTTGTTGTTTTGCTTGCTTCCGAGATCCAAAGCTGCACCGTTATCGTTCCACTCGTAGCGGAATCCGATCTGTCCCCAGAAGTCTGCAGATGCGGGTGCTGCAGGCTCTACGGGAGCGATGTCGCCACCGGCGAAGATAATAGCCGATGCTGCCATCGAGAGTAAAAGTCCTTTTTTCATTTGTAACTCCTTGTTTTTATTTACGGACGTAGTATAACACGTTTTTGAGAAGAATGTCAATGAAATTAACGGGATTCCAACTTTTTATTAACGAAAAGGAAACGGGGCAAACAATAAATGCCCAAAATACGGAGTTCTTTTATGTAAAAAAAGAGAAAACAATTTTCACTGGAAAGGAGAAACGGTTAACGGCGGGCGTCTATTTTTTCTTTTTTTTGAGAAGTTTAAGGTTTTCTGGGTTCTTGAGCAGGGCTTCCATCGAGCGGGACGGATCGGGAACCGGGGGTTCGGGGGCCGTTTCGGCGACATTGACGGCGATGGGAAACTCGTCGACATAAATCTGCTTGATCGCCAAGAGAGGAATCGTCACCAAGGAGCCGTAGTTCTCCTCTCCGAAGCCGGCTTCGAAACGCAACGCATTCTTTTCCAGAAAGCTGCTCTCATAGGTGTAGCCGCTGAGGATGAAAAGAGAGACATCGTGCAGACGCCCGCGGATCTCTTCGGGAAGCGGAGGATCGAAATCCACGGCCTCGACCTGGGCGGCGACGGCGAACTCCACCCCGTGATTCAGAAGGAAATCGATTGTTTTATAGAGATATTCCTGCTGTAGGCGACGATATTCGTCCGTTTGGAAAAGTTCCAATGGCATGACGTTCCTTTATGTTCAACGCGGCAAATCCCCGTTTTATAAATCGAGCCTTCTGACTATCAACTCAGAAAGCGACGGTTTTACAGAGAACTTGATTGAATGAATCCTATCACAAGGATCATTAGAGAGAGCTCGAACGGAACGCCATCTGCATCTTCATTCTAGGCATTGTATATATTTTATGTAAGTATTTTATATAGAGCTGCCAAAAATGACAACGTTTTTCAAGACGCTCGACCCATGATTTTCTATTTTTCCGGAATCCCGTTGGCCAGTAGATAATGCAAAAAGAGTATCTGTGCGAAAAGAGGGGCGAAGATATTGAGAAGCGGTATGTAGTTAAATAGCGCGGCGATCATCGCGATGAAACCCGCCTTCTTCGCGCGCTGTTTCAGTACCTTCGGGTCGGAGATGAAGAGAGATCCCACATCATAGACCGTCGGCTCCTTGAGCAGAATCGACCAGAGCCAAAGCATCCAGAGCTGCCCGAAAACCGGCACGAAGATCAAAGGAAGCGTCAGGAGGAAAAGGAGAAGAAAGAGAATCGACGCTTTCACCGTGTAGTAGATCGAACGATGAATCGCCGCGGAGCCGACGGGTCGGATCTGCGGATACTCCCGGGCCGCCAGCTGAAGAATCAACTTTTCGCTGAAAAGGGACGTAAGCAGAGAAATGGTCACGATGATCAACGCATACCCTGTCGCCAGAGCGGCGAGGAAAGCTCCGCTTTCTTGAAACCAGTGCCATCCGCCCACTCCCGGAATCATTGCGATGTAGGCTGCCACGAAACGCTCGAAAGGCCCCCACCCTACCCAGAGTACCGCCACCCAGAAAAGGAAGGACCCCAATCCGACTTTCAAAATGAACCCCAGTACCGAGGGGCTCAATATATCGCGCAGTGCCCGTCCGAGAATCTTTGTAAAATTCATTTGCTTCCTTTTCGATCCGAGGATTTTCCACCATCCCGGTATTCCTTCATGAACCCTACATACCGTTTCGCCGAAGCGTAGAGCTCCGCGACCTCCTCGTCGGTCAACTGTCGGACGACTTTCGCGGGAGAGCCGACGATCAGAGAGCGCGGGGGGAAGACTTTGTTCATCGTCACCAGGGCGCCGGCGCCGACGATCGACTCCTTCCCGATGACCGCGCCGTCGAGGATCGTCGCACTCATCCCGATCAGGCAGGCGTCTTCGATCGTACAGCCGTGGAGCATCACCCGATGGCCGATCGTCACATCGTCTCCTACGATCGTCGGATGCCCGTCACTTTTGTCCGGCTTTTTATAATGGGTAACGTGGAGCATACTCAGGTCTTGGATATTCGTCCGATCCCCGATACGGATGCGGTGCACATCTCCCCGCACTACCGAACCGAACCAGACCGAGGAGTCCTCCCCCATCTCGACATCGCCGATCACCACCGCTCCCGGCGCGATCCAACTCCCCCTGCCCAGGACGGGACTCATCCCCTGATATTCCAGAATTCTCGGCATTTTCGTTCTCCTTTTTTTGTGCTATGAGGATATGAAGAACCATCTCCATTCAACCGCATTGCAAAGCGACACCCAACTCCTCACTCCTCATTCCTCACTATTTCCATCAACTTTCCTTCAAGAGTTTCTCCGCCAAACGTTTGACATAGTTGCGGTCTCCTCCGCTGCGGCGCTTGCGGGAACGATCGTAGAGTTTACCGACGTACTTCTCCAGCAACTCCTGCGAATCGACCGGCTTCTCGCCCTCGGCGGGAAGAACCCGGTGATAGTTCCCCTCGGCATCCAGAAGCCAGCGCAGTTGATTGTCCGCCAGCTGTAGCGTCAGAATCTGCTCGATGCGCTCGGCGAGCGCCTTTTCGACGATCGGAGTCATCAATTCGATACGCCGGTCGAGGTTGCGCGGCATGAGGTCCGCGCTGGAGATGTAGCAGCCGGGGTCGTCGTGTTTGAACCAGAAGATCCGGGGATGCTCCAGGTATTTGCCGATGATGCTCGAGACGGTGATGTTCTCGCTTACCCCCTCCACACCCGGACGCAGGCAGCAGATCCCCCGGATGATCAGATCGACCCGGCACCCCGCCCGGCTCGCCCGGTAGAGTGCCCGGATGATCTCGGGATGGGCCAGAGAGTTGGCCTTGAGGATGATGTGCCCCTCTTCGCCGTAGGAAGCCTCCTTTTCGATGAGACGCAGCAGACGGGGCTTGATCTGAGTCGGCGACATCGCCAGGGTATGCAGCTTCGTGTGGGTGGAGAAGCCCGTCAAGAAGTGAAAGAAGCGGGTCGCGTCGCTGTTGAACTCTTTGCGGGACGTGAAATAGCTGATGTCGGTGTAGATTTTGGCGGTCCCGGGATTGTAGTTGCCCGTCGCCAGATGCAGATAGCTTTTGAGTCGGCCGTTACGGCGCTTGATCACCTGGGCGATCTTGGCATGAACCTTGAGGCCCGGGATGCCGTAGACGACGTGCGCTCCCGCCTCCTCGAGTTTCTTCGCCCAGCGGAGATTGTTCTCTTCGTCGAAACGGGCTTTGAGCTCCACGAGTACCGTCACCTGCTTGCCGTCCTGGGCGGCGTCGATGAGGGCTTTGACGATGGGGGATTTGGTCCCGACCCGGTAGAGCGTCATCCGGATCGCCAGCGTCTCGGGATCCGCGGCGGCCTGCTGGATGAAGCGCACCACCGGCTCAAAGCTCTCGTAGGGGTGGTAGAGGACACTGTCTTGCTGTTCGATCGCTCCGAAGATCTCCTCCCGGTCGAAAGGGGGCAGCACTTTTGGGTTGTAGCTCGGCAGAAGCAGATGCGCCAACTCCTTCTCCCCCACGATCTGCCAGAGCGCACCGAGGTTGAGGGGAATGGAGCGGTAGTAGTAGATGTCCCCCTCCTCCACCTGCAGGTGTCCGTTGAGAAAATCGACGAGATCCGGTTCCGCATCTCCGGTGAGCTCCAGGCGGACGATCTGGCCCTTGTTGCGGCTGCGTAGCCCCTCCTCCATCATCTCCAGAAAATCGTCGGCCTCCTCCTCTTCGATCGCCAGGTCGGCGTTGCGGGTAACCCGAAAGGGGGTGCTCGCGATCTTGCTGTAGCCGGGGAAAAGGTCGCCGATGAAGTGCTCCACGACGCTCTCGATCGGGACAAAGGTCTCCTCCACTTTCAAGAAACGCGGCAATAAACGGGGGATACGCACGAGGCCGTGCTTGATATTACCGTCGGTGTCGCTGAGCTTGACCGCAAGGCCGAAACTGAGATTGTTCAGGTGAGGAAAAGGATGGGTCGCGTCGATAGCGATGGGGAGAATGACCGGATAGATTTCATCATAAAAGGCTTCGCGCATCTGCGCCTGGGCCGCCTCTCCCATCGCTTCGAAAGGGCGGATAAAGACACCGGGCTCCTCCAGCTCCCGCATAATCGTGTTGTAGTTTTTTTCCAACTCGATCTTTTCGCGATGCAGATAGTCCCGAATCGCCGCAAGCTGCTCCGCCGGGGTCATGCGGTCCGGCCCCGTCTCCTGGATCCCCGCCTTGTAGAGGGAGATGAGCCCCGCGACACGCACCATATAGAATTCGTCGAGGTTGGTCCCGTAGATCGCGATAAATTTCAGACGCTCCAGCGGCGGCAGCTCCTCCCGGCGCGTCTGGGCCAGGACCCGGGTATTGAACTGCAACCAGGAGAGTTCACGATTGATGTAGAGAGAGGGGTCTTTCAGATCGATGGTCATAGATACTCCGATAGTTAAGTAGGATTCGAATCTTCTCGAAAAACCCGATCCTGATATTTTCAGATTATATCATTTGCTCCAAACCGAGCCATCAAAACCCGCTCCCCTCCATTCTTCATTTTCACTATCTTACAGCTTTTTGATCTTCGCGATCTCATCCCGCAGTCGCGCCGCCTCTTCGAACTCCAGCTTTTTCGCCGCGGCGAGCATCTTCGCCTTGAGCTCCTTGATGAGGCGCTGGCGTTCGGCTTTGGGCATCTTCTCCATTTTGGCGTGACGGTTGTAGAGTTCACCGGGTTCGGCGACTTTGAGATCGGTATCGAGCTCCCGGACGGTGGTCGTGGGGGTGATGCCGTGGCGTTTGTTGTACTCCATCTGCTTCGCCCGCCGTGCCTGGGTGACGGCGATACAGCGCTCCATCGAAGGGGTCACCTTCCTGGCGTACATCAAGACTTTGCCGTGGACGTTCCTCGCAGCACGCCCGGCGGTCTGGATCAGGGCGGTTTCGCTGCGCAAAAAGCCCTCCTTGTCGGCGTCGAGGATCGCCACCAGGCTCACCTCGGGAAGATCCAGCCCTTCGCGTAGCAAGTTGATCCCCACCAGGACATCGAACTCCCCCAGCCGAAGGCTTCGGATGATCTGATTGCGCTCGATGGCGTCGAGGTCGGAGTGCATATATTTGACCCGCAGACCCAGGTCATTGTAATAGGTCGTCAGCTCCTCGGCCATCTTCTTGGTGAGCACCGTCACCAGGACCCGCTCTTTCCGTTCGACGACCTCTTTGATTCGGTCGTGCAGGTCGGCGACCTGGTTCTTACTGTCGCGCACCTCGATCTCGGGGTCCAGGAGCCCCGTGGGGCGGACCACCTGTTCGGCGACGACGGAGGAGTGTTCCATCTCCCACTCTCCGGGGGTCGCGGAGACAAAGAGGTAGTGGGGAGCTTTGTCGATATACTCCTCGAACTTCAGCGGGCGGTTGTCCAGGGCGCTCGGCAGCCGGAAGCCGTAGTCGACGAGCACCTCCTTGCGGCTGCGGTCTCCGGCGTACATCCCCCGAAACTGCGGCAAACTGACGTGGGACTCATCCACCATCACGAGATAATCCTCGTGCATCGCCTCGAAATAGTCCAAAAGCGAATAGGGAGTCTCCCCCGGCTTTTTGCCCGTCAGGTGGCGGGAGTAGTTTTCGATCCCCTTGCAGATGCCGGTCGTCTCCATCATCTCCAGATCAAACTCGGTCCGCTGCTTCAGCCGGGCATACTCCACCATCTTTTCCCGGGATTCGAACCATTGCAGCCGCTCAGCCAACTCCTCTTCGATGCTTTGGATCGCCCGGGCCATCTTCTCTTTGCCGACGATAAACTGGTTGGCACTGTAGAGGGTGAACTCTTTGAGCTCGGCCACCTTCTCCCCCGTCAGGGCGTCGAAGCTGACGATCGCCTCCACCTCGTCACCGAAAAACTCGATCCGATACGCCAGCTCTTCGCTGTAGGCGGGATAGATATCGATCACTTCCCCGTTGACGCGGAAATCCCCCCGGTCGAAGAAGTCGTCGTTGCGTTTGTAGCCCATTTCGACGAATTTGAGCAAGAGTTCGCGCTGATTGTACTCTTCGCCCACGACGAGCTTCTGGACGATGCTGCGGTACTCTTCGGGGCTCCCCAGGCCGTAGTTGGCACTGACGGAGGCGATGACGATCACATCGTCGTGGCTCAGCAGTGACGCCGTGGCGCTCAGACGCAGACGCTCCAGCTCCGCGTTGATCGAGCTGTCCTTCTCGATGAAGAGGTCCTGGCGGGGAATGTAGGCTTCGGGCTGATAATAGTCGTAGTAGCTGATGAAATACTCGACGTGGTTGTTCGGGAAAAAGCTTCGGAATTCACTGTAAAGCTGCGCCGCCAGGGTTTTGTTGTGGGTCATGATCAGCGTCGGGCGCTGGGTTTTTTCGATAATCCGGGCCATCGTATGGGTCTTTCCCGATCCGGTGACTCCCAGCA
>WFQO01000072.1 GCA_015486995.1 Nitratifractor sp.
CTTGTTGTGTTTTTGGTAAACTACTTATTGTATGCGGCTATTAATGTCATTGAGTTTGCTATGACTGAAGTTTTTTTAGGACATACGTTTAGAAAGAGTGAAAAGTTTCTATGGCTCTATCTTCCTTTGATGCCGTTTTATACAGGATTTTTTATGAGAGCGGTAAGAACATTTGCATACATAGCAGAGATTTTCTTCAAAGCTTCATTTTATGATAGATGGAATCCGTGGAAGGTTTCCAGGCTAGTAAAGGATGAGTATTAAAAGTTTTTTTCTAATTCCGATGATTTTATTTTCTACTGCGACGTTTTCCTTCGCAACAGAGATGAGTCTTGGAGTGTATATTTGGTCGACTGATCTTGAAATGTCGGGAATCTCGGAGATCGATAAGTTTATTGAGACAAAAAAGATAAAAAGAATTGAGCTTTCTTATAAGCCTTTTGCTGAAAGCGAAAAAGTCAGGGCTTGGATGAAAAAACTTAAAGCTCAAGGGAAAGCTGTAGATCTCGTTTTGAGTGAACCTTTATATATCTTTCCCGATAAATGGCACGAAGTCAAAAATAGATTGATCGACATCTATAAAAGTGGATACGATGTGCACTTTGATGTGGAGCCTCATATTCTTCCTGATTTCAAAGAGAACAGTGATGAATACTTGGAGCTTTTTATCGGCTTATTGCGTAAAGCACATAGGTTGGGAAAACGTTTCGGGAAAAAAACAAGCGTCGCAATAAGTGTTAGTCACTACAAGAGGGTCATGGATGATATTTTCGAGAATAGTGACTTGGTTGTTTTTATGTCCTACGGTTTTAAAAGTGTCAGAAGGGTTGAGCATATTGTCTCTTCTTATGACAAAAATCGTGTCGCCGTGGCCTTGAGAGCAAAAGATTTTTCCAGCGAAAAAGAGTTGCTCGAATATATAAAGGATGTAGCCGAACGAACAGATGTTAAAATATTTATTGTACATAATCTAAGACAATGGAAAACACTCAACAGAAAATAATCTGATATCGCTTTTTATTATTTCCTCATCATTGTTACTCTTTCCATCGCTTTTTCGTATTCCTCCGGACGGTTGAGGTTGGCGAAGGGCTCACGTCGATCGAAGGGAACTTCCAGGGTGTCGCTACGGGCAAGGAGGGTCTGGAGGCGGTGTCGGTCATCGTCCAGCATCCGACGGATTTCGGGGAGGAGGCTTCGGCGATAGACGGCGCAGAGGGGTTCGAGTCCGTGGGGGCTACGGGGGACCACGGCTTGCACCTCCGGTCGGGTGCGGGCGGCACTTTGGAGACGTGTGAGGGTCTGGGGGCCGACGAGGGGAAGATCGACGGCAAGGAGAAAAATTTCGGAGAGATCGAGTCTCGTGAAGATGCTTTCGAGGGCGATGAGCGGTGAGTGCTCCTCCCGCTTATCCGGGATCAGGGGCGCGTCAAAGGGGAACTTCTCTCCCTTTGCGCTGAGGTAGACCCGATCGAAAAGCGGCTGCAGACGTCGATACTGGTACTCCGCGAGGGTAGAATATCCGCCGAAAGGAAGCAGCGCTTTGTCCCGGCCCATTCGCCGGCTTCGCCCCCCGGCCAGGATGACCGCCGTGCGTTCAGCCATGGCGTGCCTTTCGGTAGCGATGGAGCCGGATCGCCAGCCAGGCGGCAAGAGCGACGAAGGCTTCGACGAGGAAAAGCTCCCGAGGTGCCCACTCGTAGATCCATCCCGCCAGCAACGCCCCCAGGGAGCCGCCCAGGCCGAAGGTGATACCGAGGAAAAACTGCTGGGCGAGCTTTTTTTGGCGGTAGAGTTCGAAAATGTAGGCGATGGCAGCGCTGTAATAAAGGGCGAAATTGACGGCGTGGAGCGATTGGGCGATGAAAGCCGCCGGCAGGGAATCGGGCCAGAGCCAGAGGATGCCCCAGCGCAGTACCGTCGTGGCGACGGCAAACTCGAGAAGCCCCAGCAGATCACGGCGCAGCAGAGGTCCCTGCCAGTAGAGCATGGCGATTTCGCAGAGCACCCCGAAACTCCAGAGCCAGCTGGTCATCTCCAAAGAGATCCCGTGGGCCGTCTCGTAGATGGTGAAGAAGTTGTAAAACCCTCCGAAGCTCAACTGGAGCAAAAAGGCGCTAAGCCAAAAGGCCCAGTGCCGCAGCAGCGAAAAGCCCTCTCCGTGCTCGGTTGTCTCCTCTTCCGCGTGGTCGTAGGGAGCGAGCATCCATCCCGTCAGCAGCGTCAGAGCCGCAAGCCCGGCCAGATAGAGGAGGCTCTGCAACGGAGTCTCCAGCACGTGGCCCAGCCAGAGTGCGATTCCCATAAAGCCCAGCGACCCCCAGAGGCGCACCCGGCCGTAGCGCTCCTTGCGAATGGTTTGCAGCGCGAGGGTATCGACGTAGGGGAGGATGACGCCCATCGCCGCCCCGTAGAGGAGGTTGGCGGCAAAAAAGGCGGCAAAGTTCTGAAGGGTGGCGAAAAAGAGCAGCGCCGAGGCGAAGGTCCCGAGCAGTGCGCCGAGGTAGATCCTCCGGGAGACGGAGCCGAGCCGTCGGAAGAGAAAGGGGAGGAGAAAACGCATCGTCGGAGAGGCGGCGAAGACCGCCCCGATCTCTGCGGCGCTGTAGCCGCTGGCGGCCAGCATTTTGGGGAGAAAAATGATGTAGACCCCTACCAGGGCGAAATAGCTCAGGTAAAAAAGCCCCAGGAGGAGAGGAAGGCGCAAGAGGGGCGGATTCACCGGCCGCTGCCTCCGGGCTCGGGAGCTTCGACCATAGCGGTACCGCTGAGGATTTCGTGGAGAGTACGGTGGCTTTTGAGGAAGAACTGGAGGATCCAGGTAAAGAGCAGAAAATCCCAGACCGCGAGAACCTGACGCAGCCAGATCGCCGCGGCGGAGGGCTGCTTGCCGCTTTTTGCGTCGACGACGCGGATGGAGTAGGCCCGCATCCCCGGAGTCTGGCCGCTCTTGATCAGAAAGAGCGCAGTGATGATGATGTAGGGGACGAGGATATAGATCCAGCCGAGGAGCTTGTGGGCGGCGAAGCCTTCCCTCCCGTTGAAAACCAGATAGAAGACCACATACATAATCGGCATCAAAATCATAAAGCTGTCGGTCAGAAAGGCTTTGAAGCGTTCTCTGAGTGTTGCGTTTCGGGGGGTGTTTCCCCGGTGGGAAGCTCGCGGCTTCTGCCGGGTTTGCGGCGGAGCGATGCGCCCCTGCTTGACGTCCCGAAATCTCTGTTTTGCCATCATCTTCTCCTTCGGATTAGCTGCCCCAACCGTGCATCTTACGGGCGTAGAGCATCGTTCTCTCCCGGTCCAGATCGATGCGGCTCAATGCGACATAATTGCTTGCTTCGAGGATCGGCTCCCAGCGCGCAGCCTCAGAAAAGGGCAACTGCACGTAGAGCCCTCCGGCGTTGGCGATCCCCGTATAGACTTTTTTCGCGAACTTCCCGGGAGGCTCAGGGAGCTCCCCCAGGACGAAGGCGTGATTGTAGAGCTTCCCCTGGAGATTGTAGCGCGGTTGTTCCCGGCGATAGGGGCGCTGCCGGATCCGGGCAGTTTCGGGCAAGGCGCCTTCGTCGAGTCCCTCGAGGCGGTAGAGCATCAGGGAGTGATCCTCCTCTTCGCAAAATTCCAGCAGGGTCGCTTCCATCTCTCCCCACTCCCGGGCAAAGAGCAGAAACTGCATCCGGGGATAAGGCTGAAGGGATTCGAGCACCATCCGAAAAGTCTGCGTCCGTCGCTTCTGCATTGCGTTCTCCCAATTTTCGGCATAGTATAATGCTTTTCCTTTAACCCAAATAACCCAAACAGTAAAAGGCCTGTTCGATGGCGAAAGAACTCCAAGCGACCCTTCTGCAGCTCAAAAACCTCCGTCCCTATCGGCGAAATCTCGACAAGATCCTGCGTTATCTCGAGAGCGAGGAGGGGCGGGATCTGATCGTCGCGCCCGAAGTCTGCCTCACCGACTACGACTATGAGCATATCGAGGAGGCGGTGGCTTTCGGCGACGAAGCGGAGCGGGAGCTCTGTGCGGCGGTGGGCAGGCAGATCCTCGTCCTCACCCGACTGGTGCGTCGGGAGGAGGGGTACGCCAACGAAGCGATCGTCATCCACCGACATCGCGTCGTCCATCGGCAGGCCAAACACAAACTTTTTCTTCTTGGGGAGGAAGATCGCCATCTCGTTCCCGGTAGGGTGGAGGAGATTCATCCCTTCGAACTCGGCGGGGTGCGTTACGGGCTGCTGATCTGTTTTGAGCTGCGATTCAAGGAGCTCTGGAAACGCCTGGAGGGGTGTGAGGTGATTCTCGTCCCCTCGCAGTGGGGATTGCCGCGCAAGCGTCATCTGGAGATCCTCGCCCGGGCGTTGGGCGTGATGAATCAGTGCTACGTCTTGGTGGCAAATAGCGCTCGGGAGGATATGGCCGCCTCCAGTCTGATCGCCTCCCCGGACGGCGGGTTGATATTGGAAGATATGAGCGAAGCGATCCGGGGGGAGCTCGACCTGGGCCTCGTGAAAAAGATCCGACGCTATATTCGGATGCAATGAGGGCGGGTTTTTTATGAACATTTGTTCACAATGGGTTCTGCGGCCCGAAGGTGCGACATTTAAGCCGTCAAAGCCTCCAAAGTGGATAAAATCCTATTAAAAAATATGGGTTCGCCAGGAATCCCGGAGAGAAATTGATGGTCAAAGAGTTGCAACGCCGTAAAATGGTGGAACAGATCCAACAGAAATTTCCCCTCGATCCACGAGTGGAAAAGGCCTTTTTGTCGGTGGATCGTGAAGCCTTCGTCCCCCCGGGATTTCGACATCTGGCCTACACGCTCGATGCGTTGCCTCTGCAGGAGCAGCAGTGGATCTCCTCCCCGCTCACCGTCGCGAAAATGACCCAGCATCTGGAACTCGACGGCGTCGACAAAGTTCTGGAGATCGGTTGCGGCAGCGGCTACCAGGCGGCGATCCTCTCCAAGATCGTTCGCCGGGTCTTCACCATCGAGCGGATCGAACCGCTGCTGCGCGAAGCCCGGGAGCGTTTTCGTGCTTTGGGAATGCAGAATATCTTCACCCGTTACGACGACGGGCAGCGGGGGTGGAAGGATTTCGCCCCCTACGAGCGGATCCTTTTCTCCGCTACGGCGGAGAAGGTTCCGCAGGTACTCTTCGATCAGCTGGCCGACGGGGGAATTCTCCTGGCGCCCGTGGATGAAGGGGGACTGCAGATCCTCACCCGCTACTACAAACGGGGAGACTCCATCACCTCCGAAGCCATCGAACCCTGCCTCTTCGTTCCGGTCCTCGACGGGACCCAGCGATAGAGCTTTCCTCCCGATTCGACGTTTTTCTCTTTCCTCTCCGGGCATCATTTTCCCGGGATATGACGACATCCATCCAGTATTGAGCCCTCTGAATAACGTGTAAGAGAGGTTTCATTCGATGGCGACAAAGGAGCACTCAACCCGTGAAACGGGCGCTTGCGTTTGCGACTGCCAGAGCTATCGAATGAAACCGGAGGTTCTTCAGAGCACTCTATTGTGAAAAAAATCTCAGAGAGCTATCGAGTGACAGTGTTTCTTTTGCAGAGAAAGAGATTTGTCACCGGACGCTTTACAAGAGGCTTTATGTTATGATTGACAAAATTGTCAACCGGGAGTTTTGCCGATGGAAAATCTCATCAAACCAGTCGATTACGCCGCGAAAATGGGTATTTCGCGCCAAGCGGTCTATGCCAAGATCAAAAAAGGGCTGCTTCCTTCCAAGAATGTCGGCGGGAAAATCTATGTGGTGATGGAGGAGAAAGCGGCAGCCGAAAACGTGCCTGTCGGATCGGCGGGAACGGAAACGGGGGGCGAAAACGTCGGTCGGCTTCTGGCGGCCAAGGAGGAGACGATCGCCGTCCTCAAAGAGACGATCCGGGATCTCAAAGAGACCAACCAGATGATCACTTCCACGCTCCGTAGCGAGGTGGAACTGCTCAAAGAGGCTTTCGGAGAGATGAAAACCCTCTACGCCGCCCAGATCGAACACATCCAAAATGCGGAAGAGTCGCCGATTCCTCTGGCAGAGATCGCGGAAGACGAGGAAACCGAGCAGGAGAAAAGTGTTCCTTCCAAAACACTCAAAGAGGAAAAGAGAAAAAAAACGGAGGCCGATGACGGCTACATCACCCTCGATGCTTTTCTCGAAGAGCAGGGGATCCGCAAAAAAAGACTCCGCAAACGCATCAGCGAACTCGCACAAGAGCAACTCGAAAAAGGGAAGAAAGGAATCAAGCCGAAAAAGAACGGCATCGCACTCTCTCCCGACAAAGCGGCCAGGCTTCTGGAAAAAGCGCTCAAGAAAAAAGCATAGGCATTTCAGCTTGAGACGAGAATGAAGACGCTATTATAATGATAACAATTATCATTATAAGGAATAGAAATGAGAGAATTCATTCTTGCTTATCTGGAAAATTTCTGGCAGCTTTTGAGTTCCATCGCTCCCTATATCCTGGTGGGGATTTTTCTCGCCGGTGCGATGAAACTTTTGATCAAGGAGGAGTGGCTCAAGCGACAGCTGGGGGAGGGCAGTTTGAAAAGCAGCATCAAAGCGATCCTCTTCGGGATTCCGCTACCGCTGTGCTCGTGCTCCGTCATCCCTTTCGCGACGGCTCTGCGGAAAGCCGGGGCGAGTCGCTCGGCGACTTTGAGCTTTTTGATCGCGACCCCGATCACGGGCGTCGATTCCATCGCTGCGACCTATGGAGTGCTGGGGTGGTTTTTTACGATCTATCGGGTGGTCACCTCCCTCTTCATCGCATTATTTGCCGGGATACTGAGTCTGCTTTTCGATCGGGAAGAACCGAAGCCGGTGAAAACGCAGGCTTCGCCGGAGGTCCCCGTGCAGGGTTTTGCCACCGTGAAGCCGACGTCGGGAGCGGTCTCCTTTTCGGTAGCGGCACCGGAGGTTTCCGGGGCAAAAAGCGAAGCGGTGAGCTCCTGCGACGGCGGATCCTGTTGTTCCCGGGCCGAAGGAGCGGAAGCGTCCTGGCTTGCCAAACTCTGGAGGCAGTCGGTCGATACGATTTTCAAGGATTTCGCGGTCGCGCTTTTCGTCGGAATCGCGATGGGGGCCCTTCTGGTCACGCTGATGCCCGCATCGCTGAGCGACTATCTGGGAGAAAATCTCTGGCTGAATTATCTCCTGGTCGTACTCATCGCCGCGCCGCTTTACATCTGCGCCACATCGTCGATCCCTCTGGGGGTCGCGCTCTTGGCGGCGGGATTTTCGCCGGGGGCGGTTTTCGTCTTTCTCACCGCCGGCCCCGCCAGCAGCACCGTGACGATGTCGGTGGTCAAAAAGGTTCTGGGGACCCGTTCTTTGATTCTCTATCTGATCGCCGTCCTGAGCGGTACGCTTGTTTTCGGAGCGCTGCTCGATGAAGTCTTTTCCGATCAGGCGGCGGCGATCAGCCGGATGGTCCACGAAACGGAAGCTCCCGGCTTCCTCGCCCAGCTCAGCGCGGTGTTATTGCTCGCGCTCGGCTGGCGGGTGGTTTTCCCCCGCCAACACTCGGGATGCTGCGGTTGAAAGTGGGGCGATACTTTAGGGCACCTCTAATTGAACTTTAAGTCAAAGAGAGTATTATCTCGTCAGTATTGATACTGATTATCATTTTGCATAGTAAGGAAACAGAGAGAATGCAGACAGAAAAGATCCGGGTCGCTCTCGTCGGGCAGCCGAATGTGGGCAAAAGTTCGCTGATCAACGCCATCTCCAACGCCCACCTGCACGTGGGAAACTTCGCGGGGGTGACGGTCGATATCAGCGAAGTCGAAACCCGATATTGCGATCCGCAGGGATGCCAAGAGTACGACATTACCATCGTCGATCTGCCGGGGACCTATTCGCTTAACGACTATTCGATGGAGGAGAAGGTCACGAAGGATTTCCTCCTCAAGGAGGAGTACGACCTCATCGTCAACGTCGTCGATTCGACCCATCTGCAACGCAATCTTCTCCTGACGGCGGAGCTTCTGGAGCTGGGGCGCAAAATGGTTGTCGCACTCAATATGATCGACGAAGCCCGGCAGGAGGGGATCGAGATCGATGGGGAACAACTCTCCGTCATCCTCGGCGTTCCCGTCGTTCCCGTCAGTGCCAAGACCAAAGAGGGGATCGAATCGCTCAAAAAAGAGATCGTCACGGTCTACAAAAAGCCGCAGACCGAATCGAAGATCGTCTACAGCGATTACATCGAGGAGGAGATCGACCGTCTGGTTCTCTTTTTCGCGGAGCGCAACTACCCCAGTGAAATCCCCTACCGTCACCTGGCGATCCGTCTGCTCAAGGAAGATACCGAGATTTACAAAAAGATGCACGACGAGCCGATCTGGATCGAACTGTTGCCCCTGCTGCGTGAGGCGCTGGATCACATCTACCTCCACTCCGGCAAAAAGAATATTCAGGAGATCTTCGCCGACGAGCATTTCGCTTTCGCCAAAGGGGCGAAAATGGAGGTGATGTCCACAAAATCGATGCGCGCCAAAAGCCTGACACAGAAGATCGACAACCTCCTGATCAACAAATATCTGGGGATTCCCATCTTCCTTTTTCTGATGTGGGCCCTCTTTCAGTTGACCTTCTCTCTGGGGCAGTATCCGATGGATTGGATCCAGGCGGGTTTCGATTGGCTGGCGGATCAGACGCGCCTGCTGCTGGGGGATACGCAGCTCGCGTCGGTGATCGCCGACGGGATCCTCGGAGGGGTCGGAGCCGTCGTCAGCTTTTTGCCCAATATCATCATCCTCTTTTTCGGCATCGCTCTGCTGGAGACGACGGGCTATATGTCCCGGGTCTCCTTCCTGCTTGACGGTTTCTTTCATAAATTCGGACTTCACGGCAAGAGCTTTGTCCCGTTGGTGACGGGCTTCGGCTGTACGGTGCCCGCCTATATGGCAGCCCGTACGCTCAAAAGCCGTACCGATCGTCTCATCACCCTCTTCATTCTGGGCTTTTTCAGCTGCAGCGCGAGGATTCCCGTCTATGTGCTTTTCGCCGGAGCCTTTTTCGGAGCCGAGCACGCCGGAAGCATTCTGTTTCTTATTTACATTACCGGAGCGCTCTTCGGCCTGATGGCGGCCAAGTTTCTGCGGGTCTTCATCTTCAAGGGAGAGGACGATCCCTTTGTAATGGAGATGCCCAAATACCGCTGGCCCTCCCTGAAGCTGATCTATCACGTCGTCTACGGCCAGTCCGCCGACTACCTGCGCAAGGCGGGGAGCTTCATCCTGCTCGCCTCGGTGTTGATCTGGTTCGCGAGCAATTATCCCAAACATCCCGAGATCGAACAGCAGTTTCAAACGAAGATCGAACGGGCTGCCTCCCCGGCCCAAAAAGCGGCGCTCGAAGGGAAACTCCAGGAAAAGCTTCTCGAAGAGAGTTATCTGGGGCAGGTGGGGAAAGCCACCCAACCCTTCTTCGCCCCGCTGGGCTTCGACTGGAAGCTCGGGGTAGCGCTGGAGGCGGGCTTGGCGGCCAAAGAGGTGGTTGTCTCGACACTTGGCGTTCTCTACTCCCTGGGGGATACGGTGGATGCGGCAGCCAATTCCCTTCAGGCCCAGCTGAAAAAACACGTTTCTCTGCCGGTGGCCCTGGCCTTCATCGTCTTCGTCATGCTCTACGTTCCCTGTTTCGCGGCGATGGCGGTCTTCAAGCAGGAGACCGGAAGCTGGCTCTATCTTCTCTATCTTTTCGTGGGCACGACCGGCGTGGCGTGGGTGTTCAGCTTTTTGACCTATAATCTCGTCAAACTTATGGTGTAAGGAGAAAGAATGCTCTTGACCGAACTACGCAAAGGGGACCGGGGGACGATCCGCCGGATCGATGCCGATCCCGAGCTCAAACACCGCCTCCACTCTTTCGGGATCATTCCGGGAGAAACGCTGGAGGTCAAAGGGTGCTCTCTGGCACGGCAGACGATGGAGATCGACGTCGACGGGACCCTTATCGCCCTGCGCAAAGAGGAGGCCGAGAAGATCGATGTGGAGAAGGAGGAACACAGCGCACTGATCAAAGGAGAGTGACTCCTTTGGTATACTGTCGGCAAAAAAGAGACGATTTTCCGATGATTTTCCTCCAACGTATTGCTTTCATTTTTCTCTTCTCTCTCCTTTCTGTAAACACTTTACTGGCCGGCCCTCTCGATTTCGATACGGGTTCGGCCGATACTTCCTACGTCGACCGGGCATCGCAGGCGCTGCAGACGCGGCTCAAAAAGGCCGACTACCCCGGCCTCGACCGTCTCTACCGGCAGCTTTTCTACACCCCGGTCTGGATCGGCCGGCGGGGGCCGACCCCTTTCGCGAAAACGTTGCTGCAACAGATCGAAAAGGATCCGACGATCCCACCGGTCCTGAAGCTGCACGAGGATGCGAGGCGTCTTAGCGCGGAGCTCAATGAACTTTATCGGCAGAAGCGTCCCCTGCGGGAGAAAATCGAAAAGGAGCTTGAACTCAGCCGCCTCTACCTCAACTATATGCACTATCTGATCTACGGGGGGATCGACTGGCCTGCCTTCGATGCGAAACGCAAGGAGTTGGAGAAGAAATATGACGCGAAAGTGGGCTGGGACTACTACCGTCCGGGCGTGACGCCGAGCTCCCTGCTGGTCGAGGCGACGATGAGCGGCCGACTGAGCGATGCTTTTCGCAAGGCCGAACCGACCCGATTCCATTATGCCGAGCTCAAGCGTGAGTTGATCCGCTATCTGCGGATCCAAAAGCGGGGCGGATGGAAGCCGGTCCCCGCTTTCAAAAAGAGCATCCAACCGGGGCAGAGTAGTCCGGCGATTCCCCGGATCCGGGAACATCTGCGTATCGAGGGGGATCTGCGCGGCTGCTCCGAACCGGAAGACCCTCAGCTTTACGACGAGTGCCTCCAGACGGCGGTCAAACGCTTCAAAATCCGCCACGGCCTCAGCGGCAGCCCCGTCATCGATCGCCGGACACGTCGATGGCTCAACGTCCCCGTCGGCAAGAAGATTGCACTGCTGCGGCTCAACCTCGACCGGATCAAGTGGCTCTGGCATAAAGAGGGCAGGATTCGGATCGAGCTCAATATCCCCGCCTTTCGCCTCTACTTTTTCGAGGGGAACAAACTGATCGATACGATGCGTGTCATTACCGGCAGACCGAATCACCCCACGCCCATCTTTCACAACACGATGCGCTACATCGTCGTCAACCCCTACTGGAAGATTCCCGAGAGCATCGTCAAACACGAGATGCTCAAACACCTGATCCGCGACCCCTACTACTACGAACGCCGGGGCAAAATTCTCAAACGCAGCTGGGACGAAAACTCCCCCCGGGTTGATCCCGGCAGCGTGAACTGGGCCCAGTATCGCGGCAAAAAACACATCCCCTACTACTTTATGCAGGTTCCCGGCAGTTCCAACGCCCTGGGCAAGATCAAGTTTCTCTTCCCCAACGCGTATTCGGTCTACATTCACGATACGCCGACGAAGCGCCTCTTCTTCCGGAACCAGCGCGCTTTCAGCCACGGATGCATGCGGATCCAGAAACCCCGCGAGCTCCTCAAGGTCCTTGCCCTCTACAATGACAACATCGACGTCGACGCCATTATGGAGCGTCTGGGAACCAAAGAGAAGAAGACCATCGGCCTCAAACACAAAGTCCCCGTCGACATCACCTATCTCACCGCCTTCATCGA
>WFQO01000073.1 GCA_015486995.1 Nitratifractor sp.
GTTGCCGCAATGCAGATCAGTTTGAGCCTCGGAGCCGCCCGAAGAATCTCCCGATCGAGAACCACCTTGTTGGTGATGACGATTTCTGCGTCGTCGATTCTTTGCAGTGTCTCATCCGGTGCGGTACGCGGGTAGACGACAAGTTCACCGAAACGCTCCAAGGAGCTCAGATCGAGATCCTCTCCCAGGGTTTCGGCGTCGAGAAGGACAAGTTTCATTGCGATCCTTTTTTCGTGCTAAGTGTTAAGTGCTACGTGCTATGCCATCGATATTTTGCTCTTTTATCGTAACACATACCACGTAACACATAGCACGCTATTCCCCCATCAGCGTAATGACGATCCGACGACTTCCCCCGTGCTCCCGATGCTCCAGGAGATAGATCCCCTGCCAAGTGCCGAGGTTGAGCCGGCCGTCGGTGACAGGGATCGTGAGGCCGGGGCCGATGAGGATGTTTTTCATATGGGCGGGCATATCGTCGGGCCCCTCCAGGGTATGGGAGAAACCTTCCCAGCCGTCGGGGATGAGGGTGCGCAGGAAATGCTCCACATCCCGGCGGACGTCGGGATCGTAGTTTTCGTTGATGGCCAGGGAGGCGGAGCTGTGCTGGAGAAAGAGATGGGCGATGCCTGTAGTGATTCCTCGGATCTCCGGCTCGATCTTCCGGGTGATCAGATGCACTCCTCGGGGCATCGGGGGAAGGATGATCGTTCGTTGCAGTGTCATCTCAGTGGGATCTCCGGGCCCGATTCTTCACAACCTCCGGTGGGATTTTCGGTCACGGCGTCGAGGCTGCATCCGCCCTTTTCGGAAGCTTTGAAGGGGTTGAGGGGGGGTGTCGGTCCGGAGAGGTTTTCATCTGCCGGGGTTTCGCCGGATTTTTTGCTCGTTTCAGCACCACCGTTGGGGCTTTTCTCAAAGGAAGCCAGGATAGGACGGTCTCCATAGAGGATCGTCGTGACGCCGCCTTCACGCCGGATCAGGATGGGGATTTCCGTGATGCCCAGGGCTTTGGCCAGGTGACGGACGCTGGGGTCGTTGGCGGGGAGCTTGCGGTAGGTGATGTGGTGCTCGGTGAAATACTTTTTGACCTTTTGGCAGTGGGGGCAGTGGTCCGAGGCGATGAGATAGAGGCCGTCTCCGGTAATCAGCGCTTCGTTGCGCGGGATCGCCAGGTCACCGAGGGCGAAAAAGAGGGCGAAAATCATCGGCAGAGAATAGAGTAGCCAGAGGGGTCGGCTCGCCAAAGCGATGAGCAGTAGTCCACCGTAGACGCCGAGGCAGAAGAGGCAGGGCTCGGGATTGGCGAAAATTTGATAGCCGATCATAATCGATTCGAAAGCGATCGCGGTATAGAGGGCGATAAAGTAGAGCTTTTCGAAAGCCCGGCTAAAGAGGGAGAAGAGGCCGAACAGCAAAATGGCTCCCACCGCGGCGAGCCCCATATAATTGAGATAGATCGAGGGAAAACGCAGCAACTCTCCGGCGAGGCGACAGCCTGTGGCTGAGCAGAGAGAGAGATGATGAAGTTTGAGCCAGGTCTCATATCCGATGTAGAGCAGGAGCAGCAGAGGGAGCAAAACACGACTGACAAATTTCATAGAGCGACTCCTTTTTTTAATGAGAAATTAGAAACGAGTAACTAGTAACCGAGTAGGGTTTCCCTATAACCAATACACCAATACACCAATAGACCAATAGACCAATAACACCGCCGTAGGCGGTCTTACTCATCCTCCATCCGGTCGACGATGGCCTGGGCTTTGGCTTTGGCCTCCTCCACGTCGTTGCCTAGGGCCAGGGCGACGGCCATACGCCGGCCGATGTGGGATTCAGGTTTGCCGAAGATGCGGACGAAGGTATCTTTGCTGAACGCGTCGTCCGGGACGATGATTTTGGGGGTGTCGCTTTCGTGTTTGGCCTTGTAGGCGGCGCTGGCGCCGGGGGCGAAAAACTCGAAATCCAAGGGCAGGCCCAAGACGGCGCGAACGTGCAGGGCGAATTCGCTCTGACTTTGGGTGATCATTGTGACCATTCCCGTATCGTGGGGACGGGGAGAGAGTTCGGAGAAGTATACCTCGCCGCCTTTGACGAAGAACTCCACGCCGAAGATCCCCCGACCGCCCAGACCGTCGGTGACCGCCTTGGCGATCTGTTGCGCTTTTTTCAGGGCTTCCTCTTTCATCGGCATCGGCTGCCAGGAGAGGATGTAGTCGCCGTCTTGCTGGATGTGGCCGATGGGTTCGCAAAAGACGGTGCCGGTTTCGTTGCGGGCCGTCAGCAGAGTGATTTCGTAGTCGAAGGGGACGAACTCTTCGACGATCAGTTCGCTGGCGTCACCCCGGGCTTCCTGGGCGATCTCAAAAGCGTGCTCCACCTCCTCGGGACTGCGTACGATACTCTGGCCGTGGCCCGAACTGCTCATCACCGGCTTGACGACGCAGGGATATCCCAGCGCGTCGGCGGCTTCACGGAGCTCTTGGGCGCTTTTGACGAAGCGGTAGCCGCTCGTCTTGAGTCCCAGCTCTTCGGCGGCGAAGACCCGGATGTTTTTGCGGTTCATTGTCTTGTTGACCGCTTCGGCGTTGGGGATGACGTGATAGCCCCGTGCTTCGGCTTCAAAAAGAGCGTCGATGCTGATCGCCTCCACTTCGGGGAGAATGTAGTCGGGTTTTTCTTTTTCGATCAGGGTCAAGATCGCTTCTTTGTCCTGCATATCGACGGCATAGGAACGGTGAGCGACCAGATGAGCCGGAGCGTGCTCGTATTTGTCCACGGCGATCACCTCCAGGCCCAGCCGTTGGGCTTCGATGGCCACCTCTTTGCCCAGCTCTCCCGAGCCCAGGAGCATCAGTTTCAGCGCGTCTTTCTGCAGCGGTGCGGTAAAGGTCATTCGTCTCTCCTCGTTCCTTCAAAAAAGTGGGAAAATTCTATCGAAAAAAGGGAAATGATTTTTTGATATATCGGCCACTCAGTGTCCTGATAAACAACCGGTTTCACTCTATAGCTCCGGCAGTCGCTAATTCCGATGGAACCCCTTCGGGGCAAGCGCTCCTTTGTCGCCATCGAGTGAAACCTCTCTTGAAACC
>WFQO01000074.1 GCA_015486995.1 Nitratifractor sp.
AGGGGGTCGAGGCGTTTGGCAGGGACGCGGAAGGTGGCTTTTTTGTGGCCGGGCATCGATTCCCAGATGATCTGGTCGTAAAGGTAGATGTCGTAGAGAAAGAGGTCTTTGCCGTGCTCGCGTCGAACGGTGAAATAGACGATATGAACGGGAATCGGTCTTTTGAGGAGGATGGTGGTGGGGCGGTTGCTCGCCAGGATCTCCTGGATCTGATCGGAGCTGTAGTGTCGGCGGGTGTACTGCAACAGAATGTCCATAAAATCAAAAGGCTTCTCCACCCGCATACATCCGGAGCTGAAGACCCGGTAGCGGTAGCCGAAGAGTTTTTTGTTGTCCGTATCGTGAAGGTAGACGGAGTATTTGTTGGGAAACATAAACTTGACCCGCCCCAGGGCATTGGTTTCGCTGGGGAACTGGACGAAGCGGTAGGGGATGGGGCGCCGGTCGTGCTCGTAGCTGAAGAGCTTCTGAAAATCGAGCTCCACCTCCGGAGCGTCGGGTTTGTAGGAGGTGAAGACGTGGATATTGTGCTCGCTGAGATACTTCGGGTTTTTTTTCAGCATCGGGATGAGGTCCCGGCGGACGAGGTTGTCTGGGATCGTCCAGGTGGGGTTGAGCACCATATAGGTCATCCGGCTATCGAAGATCGGGGTAGGGCGGTCGATGCGGCCGACGACGACATCGCTTTCGAAAAGGGTCTGATCGTTGCGATAAAAACGCATTTTGTATTCGGGGACATTGACTTCCACATAGACCGGTTCCCATCTGTGGGGGTAGAGTTTGAGTTTTTCGATGTTGACGACGATTTTGCGGAGGTATTCACTGCGCGGGGTGTTGAGGTAGTGGATCATCTTGTTGTCGATGCTCTCTCCCGGAGGGAGCTTGAAGCGTCGACGAAAGCTGCGAACCGCTTGGGCCAGTCGCCTATCGAACATCGAATCGACGGAGCCGCGGGCGGGGTAGTCTCCGAAAAACATCAGCATCCGTTTGATTTGGGCAATGCGGTCGTCACTGTCACCGATCTCCAGCCGGCGCCCTTCGTGCAGCCGAGGAAAGTCGGGCATCCGGCGGTATTTGTGCAAGATGGCGATGAGGTCGCGGTAGCGCCTCTCGAGCGGGAGGCTTTGCCGAAGGTAACTGCGCAAGCCCCCGCTTTGGATGATTTTCAATAGCGCCTTGGCGTCGGGCATTTTACGCGGGTGGATCTCCCAGACGGCCTGGACATCCTGCGTCTCTTTGAGACGGGCCAGTTTCTGCCGGACTAGTGCCCAGTCGACATCGCCGACTCGGACGAAATGGAGCAGGTGAAGCAGGGCGTCGCTCATCAAAACGTCGAGACGGGCCAGAACCTTGGGGCGCTGGGCTTCGGAGACTCCGCCGTTGTCGAGGCTGAAAGAGAGATATTTGATCTCGTTGCGGTTGAAATTTCTGTTTTGGTAATTGTAGAGGGGATTGTCCAAGAGGCGCATCAGAGCGGAAAAGCGGGCGCCGTTTTCGGGGCCGACCCAGAGAGGACGGTCTTTCGTCAGAGCGTAGAGTTGCGTGAGTGTTTCCCGGTAGGGGCTTGAAACTTTGGAAGCAAGGGTTTCGGCGATTTGAACATCGATATTTCCACTGGTTTTCCCGATGGATGGTGGAGCCGCCAGGAGAAAGAAAGAAGTTAAGATGAAGAGAAATATCGAGCGTTTCACGACTTGGGCCTTTCCGGAAAAATTACTGTACGAGGGAGAGAGTTTTTACGGAGTCTCTTCACGGTAGAGTGTCTCCGTATAGAGATAGCGGTGATCTTCGGGCAGCCGTTCGTAGAGAGAATAAGCGAGGGTACGGATCTCCCAGAGAGCGGCTTTGTTACTGCGTAGCTGGAGGAAGTTTTGGAGGCTGCGGGCGTTGATCGTCCAGGTCAGTTCCGTTTTGTAGGACTCGGGGAGGGCGTATTTGGCGTAGTCGTTGCTCATCCCCTCTTTGAGGAGCTCCTGTAGAGCGTTAAGTGCCCGGATCGAGGCACGGTCGACCGCCTCTTTGCCCGTTAGGACGATGAAACGCGAAGCCCCCTCGAAGTCATCAATATCGAATGGAGCGCACTCTTTGAGCTCTTTGAGGGTGTAGCGGGTGCTTTTGACGCTGAGGCTCGCCATCCGGTGGCGGGCGAGTTCCTGCAGCAGGGCCCGGCTGATTCCCCGGATGTAAAAGGTATACACTAAATGCTCCAGGGTCGAAGCGTGTTTGTATTTGTTGCCGACACGCTCGATGAGGGCGCGGTCTTTCTCGCCGCCTTCGTCGCTCTTGTCGAAGCTCTGCCAGCAGGTGCGGATGGCGTGGGCGCAGACTTCGAGAGGGGTGTAATGTAAGAGAGTGACGTCCATCCCGCTCCTTTCGTTACAATAGAATATCTTTTTCCTTTTCCGATGTGTAGGAAAAGAGATTTTAGTGATTATAGCCAAAAGCTTTAACCCAAAATTTGCATTAGCCAGTACGCCATCTGCATCGATCATCGGTGGCATGGGCGATTCGTCCAAAGCCTCGACGCACCTTACAGGTGCGCCTACGTTTCGGCCGAACACCCCTACCCACCGAGCACCGACGCATCTGACGCACTTTCTACTGCAAAATTTGGGTTTAATGAAAAAAGGAGAGGATTTTGGATCCCACTCGACGTTTTCACCCATTGCAGGAGGATTTCCGGGATCCCTTTTCCCGGGATCGGGACCGGGTGCTGCACTGCAGCTCTTTTCGTCGCCTGGAGTACAAGACGCAAGTTTTTCTCAACCACGAAGGGGATTATTTCCGCACCCGCCTGACTCATTCGCTGGAGGTAAGCCAGATCGCCCGGACGCTGGCCAGAACTCTGGGACTTGACGAAACTCTCTCGGAGGCCATCGCGCTCTCCCACGATCTGGGGCATACGCCGTTTGGCCACGTCGGAGGCGATCGGCTCGATACCCTGCTCAAAGCCGAAGGCCATCCCAACGGTTTTGAGCACAATTTCCAATCGTTCCGGGTCGTAAGCACCCTAGAGAAGCGCTACAAAGATTTCGACGGCCTCAACCTCACCTTTGCGACGCTTGAGGGAATTCTCAAACACTCCTACCCTTACGACAAAACTTTTTTCCCAGACTGGGTCCGGGAAACTTTCGCTCTGGATCGGCATCCCTCCCTCGAAGCGATGGTCGTCGATCACGCCGACGAGATCGCCTACACCAGCCACGACATCGACGACGGGATCAAATACGGCCTGATCGGTTTCGCGGACCTGGAGGATCTGGAGCTCTTCGCCCGAGTCGATGCGATGGCCCGGGACGAAGGGATCGAACGGGGTGAAACCCTTTACCGGCACCGCTTTGTCGCATCGCTGATCCGTCTCCTGGTCGAAGATCTCGTCGCCCACTCCCGCCCGGGCTGCGAACGCTATCGGAGCGCGAAACCGCTCTGTGCGACGATCCCGGCGACGCAGCCTCTGCCGGTGGGCTTCTCCCCGGAGACGGCCACCGCACTCAAACGCCTCAAAAAACGCCTCTTCGAGCGTCTCTACCGCCACGAAAAGATCGTCCGCAATATGTACGCCGGCCAGAAATGCGTCGATGCGCTCTACCGGGCCTACAGCGAAGAGCCGGCTCTTCTGCCCGATCGGCAAAAAGCGTTGCGTTCGCGCCGTCCCCTCCATCGGGTCATCGCCGATACGATCGCCTCGATGACCGACCGCTACGCGATGAAAAGCTATCACGAAATCTACGGGATTTCCCTGCACTGAAGGCATTGATGAAGTCGCTGATATTTGGAAAATGTACAAGATAAGGTTTCATTCGATGGTGAGAAAGGAGCGCTTGCCCCGAAGGGGTTCCATCGGAATTGGCGACTGCCTTTAGTTTTGAATGAAACTAGAGGTTTTCCGGAAGATACATTTGGATATAATGCGCGCACTTCACCACAGAGTATATCGTTAGGAATATCAATGCAAAAAATCAAAAACATCGCCGTCATCGCTCACGTCGACCACGGTAAAACCACGCTAGTCGACGGCCTTCTGCAGCAGTCGGGAACCTTCGATGCCCACCAGGAGGTAGACGAACGCGTGATGGACAACAACGACATCGAAAAAGAGCGGGGGATCACGATCCTCTCCAAAAACACCGCCATCACCTACGGCGATCACAAGATCAACATCATCGACACCCCGGGCCACGCCGACTTCGGCGGTGAGGTCGAGCGGGTTTTGAAAATGGTCGATGGGGTTCTCCTCCTCGTCGACGCCCAGGAAGGGGTTATGCCCCAGACCAAGTTTGTCCTCAAAAAGGCGATCGAACTGGGCCTCAAGCCCATCGTCGTCGTCAACAAGATCGACAAACCCGCCGCCGAGCCCGAGCGGGTCGTCGACGAAGTCTTCGACCTGCTGGTCGCGCTGGATGCCAGCGACGACCAGCTCGAGTTCCCCGTCCTCTACGCTGCGGCACGGGACGGCTACGCCAAATGGAATCTCGAAGATGAAAACAAAGACTTGACTCCGCTTTTTGAAGCGATCATCGAGCACGTTCCCTATCCCGAAGGTTCCGCTGAAGCGTCGACCCAGGCGCAGGTCTTCACCCTCGACTACGACAATTTCGTCGGCCGCATCGGCATCACTCGGATCTTCAACGGCCGGGTGAAGAAGGGCGACGAATACGCGTTGATCAAAGCCAACGGCGAAAAAGCCAAGAGTCGGGTCAGTAAACTGATCGGTTTCCGTGGGCTCGACCGGATCGAGATCGACGAAGCCGAAGCGGGGGACATCGTCGCGATCGCGGGCTTCAATGATATCGACGTCGGAGATACCGTCGCCGATCCCGCCAATCCGCTTCCCCTGGACCCCCTGCACATCGAGGAGCCGACACTGAGCGTCATCTTCAGTGTCAACGACGGTCCTTTGGCGGGTACGGAAGGCAAACACGTCACCTCCAACAAGATTCGTGACCGTCTCGAAAAGGAGATGGAGACGAACATCGCCATGCGGATGGAACCCTTGGGAGACGCGAGCTTCAAAGTCTCGGGACGCGGGGAGCTGCAGATCGGAATCCTGGCGGAGAATATGCGCCGGGAAGGCTTCGAGTTCCTCCTTGCCCGCCCCGAGGTCGTCATCAAAGAGGAGAACGGGGTCCGGATGGAGCCTTTCGAGCACCTGGTGATCGACGTTCCCGAAGAGTATCAGGGGACCGTCATCGAAAAGCTAGGCAAGCGCAAGGCGGAGATGACGTCGATGACCCCGATGCCCGACGGAACCGTCCGCATCGAATTTGAAATTCCCGCTCGCGGCCTCATCGGCTTCCGCAGTGAATTTCTCACCGATACCAAAGGGGAGGGGGTGATGAACCATTCATTCTTGGAGTATCGTCCTTATACCGGCACTGTCGAAAGCCGGACCCAGGGTGCGCTGATCTCGATGGACAACGGCGAAGCGGTCGCTTTCAGCCTCTACAATCTTCAGGCCAGAGGTACGCTCTTCATCGAACCTCAGGCGAAGGTTTACAACGGAATGGTTATCGGTGAAAGCGCCCGTCCCGGTGACCTGGAGGTCAACCCCCTCAAAGGAAAGCAGTTGACCAATATGCGTTCCGCCGGCGCCGACGACGCCATCAAGCTGGTACCGCCGCGTAAAATGACTCTGGAGCAGGCGATGGAGTGGATCGAAGACGATGAACTGGTCGAAGTGACCCCCGAAAACATCCGTATTCGCAAAAAACATCTCGATCCCACCGCCCGCCGCCGGGCCCTGCGCGACAAGAAAAACGCCGCGGCGTCTTAATTGCGAATGTCGTGCCTCCGTTTTCGCTTCCTCGGCACGATTCTTCTTCTCTTTTTCATCTTTTTTAGCGGCCCGTCGATTTTGTCGGCGGCTATTGCCCTGCAGCCGGTGATCGACGCCGCACCCTCAGGCTCCCGGATCGATCTGCCGCCCGGGAAATATCGGGGACCGATCCATATCGACAAAGCTCTGATCCTTCAGGGGGCCGGATCCTCGACGGTGATCGAAGGGACGGGGCAGGGGAGTGTGGTGGGGATTCACGCGTCGCACGTCACACTTCGCTCCCTCGCTCTACGTCATAGCGGACGGCGCCGTGAGACTATGGATGCGGCCATCCGGATCGACGGAGTTTCAGATATTAGCGTCGAAAGCTGCCGCATCGAGGATGTGCTTTTCGGCATCGTGGCCGAAGAGAGCCGCAGGATCCGACTTCTGGGAAACGACATAGCCTCCATCCCGGAAAAAGTGGTTGACAATCGGGGAGACGGTATCCGCCTCTGGGGTGTGACGCAAGCGGAAATCCGGGGTAATCGCCTCCATCGTTCCCGGGATCTTTCCATCATCCGCAGCCGTAATCTGCTTCTCGATTCCAATTCCATCGTCCAAAGTCGCTACGGTATTCTGCTGGAGATGGATCGCAACGTCACTGCGAGGCGCAACCGCCTTGTGCACAACTATACGGGGATCCTGGTCAAAGGAGGGCGTGATTTGACGTTGCGTGAAAATTTCATCGCGAGGAGTCGATCCGTGACGGGAACGGGTATCCTCCTCTCCGGAGGGCGAAAAATCCGGGTCCTGGCGAACCGGATCGTCGGATGCGCCCAGGGGCTTTACATCGATACCGGCGCCTCGGAGCGGGGAATGCGCCGCTGGATTTTGGGCAATCAATTTCTCGCCAACACTTCGGCACTCCATTTTCACGCCGCGATTCGCAACAATACGATTCGAAAGAACATTGTCAAAGGGAATTTGGAGGATGTCACGGTAGATCTGCGCGCTCCGCTTCGGAAAAACAATGATATTTCTGGCAACTACTGGGATCGCTACGAAGGGTTTGATCGGAATCACGACGGCTTCGGGGATACTCCCTATCAGGTATGGATCTATGCCGACAAACTCTGGGAGTACGATCCGCATCTTCGATGGTTTTACGCCACACCGTTGATGAGTCTTCTCGATTTTATCGAGCGGATCGCCCCTTTTGACGAGCCTGATCTACTCTTTGTCGACCCTCACCCTCGGATGCATCCTCCCTCTTCTTTTAAAGAGCATTGATTGACAGAAGGTTAAGCGCAGTGTCAACTTCTCCGCTTACTTTCTCACAGCGTTCCCTACACGAATCCCGGAGCTCCAGGCCCAATGGAAATTGAAGCCGCCTCGATCGCCGTCGACATCGAGAATCTCTCCCGCGAAGTAGAGTCCGGGGATCTTGCGTGACTCCATCCGTTCCGGGTTGATTTCCGCCAGATCGATCCCTCCCGTGGCTACTTCGGCATAGCGGAAATCTCGGGTTTTTTCGATGGGAAGTTTTAGATGTTTGATCGTATAGACGAGTTGACGAATCGTTTTACGAGTGAGGTCTTTTTCCCCTTGGATTCGAATGCGGGAGATCTCCAGAATGATAGGAACCAATTTCCGGTGGAAAACTCCCTCCAACCAGAGATCGAGAGGAAGATTGCGTTCGGTATCGATCCGATCGCTCAAGCGCTTGTCCAGGCGCTCTTTGCTCCAGTGCGGCATCAGATCGATGGAGAGTTCGCAGGGTTCCCAGTCCGCCAAACGCAAGCTCGCTTCACGGCTCAGGTCCAGCACCGCCAGGCCGCTGACTCCGTAATCGGTAAAGAGCAGATCCCCTTCACGCTCTGTCACGAGGGCGCCTGAAACCAGGAGACTGATCCGAGAGGGGAGTTTGACACCTGCAACCCTTTGGGTCCAACGTGCATCACTCTCCAATGCCACGAGAGCCGGCCGGGGTGGGATCAACCGGTGCCCCAGTGACTGGGCGAAAAGCATCCCCGCGTTGCTGCCTCCCAGCTGTGGAGCGGCGGGAGAGCCGGTAGTGAGAAGAAGTTGACGGCAGCGGTAGGTTCCCCGGGAACTCTCCAGGGCAAACTCTCTTTCTTCCTGTCGGATTTCGGTTACTTGACAGCCGGTGACAAGCTTGACACCCAGCCGTTGACACTCCCGGGTCAAAAGCTTGACGACACTGGCGGCCTGGCGTCCCATCGGAAAGAGTTTTCCCTCCTCCTCTTCCTCGGTTTCTATGCCGAGAGAGCCAAGAAAAGCAAGCACTCTTTGTGCATCGTAACCTTGGAGTGCCTTTTTGACAAGTTCGGGATGGGTGCTATGGAAGCGCAGAGGATCGGGATAGCGATTGGCGATGTTGCAGCGCCCGTTTCCGCTGACCAGGATCTTTTTGCCGGGGCGATCGTTCTGCTCCAATACAAGCACTTCGATTCCCCGCCGGGCCGCCGTGATCGCCGCCGCCAACCCCGCCGCTCCGGCACCGACGATAATCAGCATCGGAAGTTCCCCAATGCTGAAGTGAGGAGTGTGGAGTGAGGAGTGAAGGGCCGAAAGCTCTGCTTTCGGATGGTGAATGATAAATGGTGAATGATGAATGGTTTCGGTATACGTTGCGTTGCAACGCTTCTTTCCAAACGACAAACGACAAACGACAAACGACGAATATCCTTGCGAAGGCCTCGCATTTCATCCAAAATCCAACATCCAAAATCCAACATCAACAAAGTCATATGGCATTATACAGCCCTATAAACGTAATAAGGAGTTCCAATGTCCGCTCTTGTCGAATTCGCAATGTTTCCCACCGATCAGACCGAGTCCAAAAGCGCTTTTGTCGCCCGAGTCCTGGATCTTGTAGACCGCAGCGGTCTGCCTTACCGTTTGACTCCGATGGGGACGATCGTCGAGGCGGAAACCGTCGGTGAAATTTTTGCACTGATCGAACAGGCATACGAGGATCTGGCGGAGGATTGCAATCGGATCTACAGTGCCATCAAAATAGACTACCGAAAAGGCCCCGTCGGCCGGTTGGAGAAAAAGATCGCATCCGTCGAAGAGAAGCTCGGCAGGAAACTGGACGCTTAGCTTCGCTATAATCCTTTATCTTTAGCCTATCTTTACCCCTTTGAAAGGGACGATAAAAGGAGTCGATAGAATGATGTGTGCGGAGCGGATGCAGAGGATATTTCTCGCCATCATCCTTGGAGTCAATATGGGGTTGGCGGTCAGTCAACCGAAGATCGCTTTCTTGATTCAGTTGGCGGTGATTGTGCTGCTGTTGATCGGCGGCTTTACGGGAAAATGTCTTTCGATCGAAATTCTGAAGCAATTCATTCCTCCCTGTGACGCCGACGGAAAGGAGCCCAAATGAGCCGAGAAAAGGTAAGTTACCGCGATGCGGGAGTGGATATCGACGCCGGAAACGATTTTGTCGAGGCGATCAAAGCCGAGGTAAAATCGACCTTCGATGAAAATGTCATTGGAGGGATCGGCTCCTTCGCCGGAGCCTACGCCCTTCCCAAAGGCTACAAAGAGCCGGTGCTTTTGTCTGCCACCGACGGAGTCGGGACCAAGCTCAAGCTCGCCATCGAAAGCGGCAAACTCGATACCGTCGGCATCGATCTGGTGGCGATGTGTGTCAACGACCTGATCTGCAACTTCGGTACGCCGATGTTTTTTTTGGACTATTACGCGACGGGCAAACTCTTACCGGCGGATGCCAAAGAGGTGGTCTCCGGTATCGCCGAGGGGTGCCGCCGGGGCGAATGCGCTCTCATCGGCGGTGAGACCGCCGAGATGCCGGGAATGTATGCTCCGAAGGATTTCGATCTGGCCGGCTTCTCCGTCGGTATCGCGGAGCGCGGTGAGATGGATCGGGTTTCCCGGGTCAAAGCGGGGCAAATCCTTCTGGCCCTTCCCAGCTCAGGGGTCCACTCCAACGGGTATTCCCTCGTGCGCAAGCTCTTTTTCGATAAACTGGGGATGCACCTCGACGATGAATTCGAAGGACGTCCCCTCGTCGAAACGCTGTTGGAGCCGACGCGGATCTACGTCCCCGAATTCAAAGCCAACAAAGAGCGCATTGTCGCTCTGGCCCATATCACCGGCGGCGGAATCGTTGAGAATCTTCCCCGTGTTCTCCCCGAGGGCGTTCGGGCCCTTGTCGACCGTTCCAAAATCCGGACGTTGCCGATCTTCGACTTTATGGCACGTTACGTCGAAGAGGAAGAGATGTATCGGACTTTCAATATGGGGGTGGGAATGGTCTGGATCGTCGATCCTGAGAATGTGGAGTCGATTCTGGAGTCCACCGACGCCTATGTCATCGGTGAATTGGTCAGCGGTGAAAAGGGTGTGACCCTGGCATAACTGCCCTTTTACTGTGCCCGTTCGTAGTGCAGATCTGAACTCCCATCTTTCCGGACGGATAATTTAAAATGAATCGGATTGCAGCAGACTTCGCAATCTTCGATCCACTCCCCTTCCATCGCCTCTTCGACCAGAATGGTGATTCTTTCCCAGCAATAGGGACACTGTAATACTTGCTCGTTCATTTTTGAGAATACCATTCTCGTCTAGCCTCCGCTTCCTTGGAGATCGGTTCAGTCGTTACGACTGCATCGTGGAGGATGGATTGGGCCGGGTCACTTTGCGCATAGAAGTCTACCCGGCTCTTCAGAAACGCTACCGGACTCTTTTGCCTTATTTTCGCCCTCATATGATCCTTCTTTCTCCCCCCTTCCCCAAGACTTTTGTCATCGTCTTTGCAAAGAGTATAGCACATCCCCTATTTCAGCGCTTTTCTGTAAAAACGCTTTCGCTATAATTTGGGCCATTATTATGCTCCAAGATCAGAGAGCAAATGTAGCCCCGTATCAAAGGAAAAGCGTGAGCGAAAACATAATCGGATACCTCAAAGAAAACGGTGAAATCGTCGACACACAAAGCAGTGGAGACCCCTGTGAAAATTGTCGGGAGATTCCGCTGGACAACTCCCCCGAGGCGCTGGAAATCCTGCGCCACTCCACGGCTCACCTGATGGCCCAGGCGATTCGGGAACTCTATCCCGATGCGCAGTTCTTCGTCGGCCCTGTCGTGGACGAAGGGTTCTATTACGATTTCAGGACCTCCGAAAAGATCGGAGAGGAGGATCTGAAAAAGATCGAAAAGAAGATGAAAGAGCTGGTCAAAAAAAAGCTTCCCATCGAGCGCTACGAAATCAGCAAAGCCGAAGCGGCCGAGAAATTTAAAAACGACGACCTGAAGCAGGCGGTTCTCAAGAACATTCCCTCCGAGACCGTGTCGATCTACCGGCAGGGGGATTTCGAAGATCTCTGCCGGGGCCCTCACGTCCCCAATACCCGCTTTTTGCACAATTTCAAACTGACCCGAGTCGCCGGCGCCTATCTCGGCGGGGACGAAAACGCCGAAATGCTGACGAGGATCTACGGCATCGCTTTCGCCGACAAAGAGGCGCTCAAAGCGTGGCAGAAGATGATGGAAGAGGCGAAGCGGCGCGACCACCGCAAGCTCGGTACCGAAATGGAACTCTTTATGTTCAACGACGAAGCGGGAGCGGGATTGCCTTTCTGGATGCCCAAAGGAGCCCGCCTGCGCAGCAAACTCGAGCAGATCCTCTGGCGTTCCCACCGCCGGCGGGGTTACGAACCGGTACGCGGTCCCGAAATCCTCAAGGCCGATATGTGGCGTACCAGCGGCCACTATGCCTGCTATGGGGAAAATATGTACCTGACGGAGATTGACGGTCAGGAGTACGGTCTCAAACCGATGAACTGCATCGGCCACATTCTGATCTTCAAAAATTCCACCAAAAGCTATCGTGATCTCCCCTTGAAATATTTTGAATATGGTGTGGTCCATCGCCACGAAAAGAGCGGGGTACTTCACGGTTTGCTACGGGTGCGGGAATTCACCCAGGACGATGCCCACATCTTCTGTACTCCCGAGCAAATCAAACCGGTCGTCCTCGAGGTCGTTGAATTCGTCGATGCGGTGATGAAAAAGTTCGGCTTCGACTACACGATGGAGATCTCCACCAAACCCGACAAAGCGATCGGAGACGATGAGGTCTGGGAGATCGCTACCCGGGCGCTCAAAGAGGCGCTTGACGAGAATGCGCTGGATTACGGGATCGACGAGGGGGGCGGAGCCTTCTACGGCCCCAAGATTGATGTCAAAATCACCGACGCCATCGGCCGGAAGTGGCAGTGCGGGACGATCCAAGTCGATTTCAATCTTCCCGAACGTTTCGATGTGGAGTATGTCGCCGAAGACAATACCCGCAAACGCCCCGTAATGATCCACCGGGCGATCCTGGGAAGTTTCGAACGTTTCATCGCGATTTTGACCGAGCATTACGCCGGAGAGTTCCCCTTCTTTCTGGCTCCAACCCAGGTGATTTTCGTTCCCATCACCGACGAGCACACTCCATACGCCCGGGAACTGGCTGATAGGCTGAGCGTCGAAGAGATCGACAGTGAAATCTATGACCGAAACGATTCTTTGAACAAACGAATTCGAATGGCGGAGAAGCAGAAGGTTCCCTACGTCGTTATCGTCGGCGATGAAGAGGTCAAAAGCCGCACCGTGGCGATCCGGGACCGCCGGAAGAAAGAGCAATATAACCTTTCGTCTGACGAATTTATGTTACAATTGATCAACGAACTAAAAGAAGGGAAAATTTGAGTAAACATCAGCGCAACACACGGGGACGGAGGAAAGAGGATACGACGGTTATGAACGAAGCGATCCGGGCGAGAGAGCTTCGGGTCGTCGGTGACGATAAAGAGCAGTACGGGATCATCTCCCGGGATGAAGCTCTGAAGATTGCGGAAGAGAAGGGACTCGATCTGGTACTCCTCTCTCCCGATGCCACACCTCCGGTGGCGAAAATTATGGATTACGGCAAACATAAATATCAGCAGGAACGTAAGAAAAAAGAGGCCAAAAAGAATCAGAAAAAAATCGAGGTCAAAGAGGTCAAATTTTCCTGCAAAATCGCCGATAATGACATTGCTTATAAGGTTAAACACGCTCGGGAATTTCTTGAAAAGGGCAAGCACGTCAAGCTCCGTGTCTTTCTCCGAGGCCGTGAAATGGCCAACCCCGAGCTTGGGGTCGAAGTCCTCAAACGTGTCTGGCCGATGATCGAAGACCTGGGCGTTATGGAAAAAGCCCCTCACCAGGAGGGACGCTACATCTCGATGTACGTCACACCGAAAAAAGAGAAGTAGACCGTATATCTGTTTATCTAAGGGAGAAGGTGTTTCTGCCTTCTAATCTCCCACTCACCAATAACTAATGGCCAATGACCCGATCGGCCAAAGGCCGATCGTCAATTACCCCGGCTTCCCGGTTTGACCGCTTCGCTTCCATCTGCACACATCGGGCACTCGTCCGGCTTGTACATTTCAAATTCGAAATCGGCCAAAGCAAAAAAAGGCTTGTCAGCCGGAAGTTTGCATTCGGGTTTCGGCTCTTTCCCACTGCTGCTGCGTGCGCAGAATCCCCGGTTGGCCAGTGCCGCGAAACCGACGACTTCGGCGCCGAGTTCTTCGATGATGCGCGCGGCTTCCATTGCCGAACCGCCGGTAGTGATGATGTCTTCGCAGACGAGGATTTTCTCGCCGGGTTTCACTTCGAAGCCGCGGCGTAGCTGCATCCGGCCCTCTTTACGTTCGACGAAGATCGAACGCACTCCCAGAGCCCGAGCCAGTTCATAGCCGGCCAGGACACCTCCCAGAGCAGGGGCGCAGACTGTCTCGACCTGCAGCCCGCTTTCGCGGATCTGTTTGGCCAGTTCGACGGCCAACTTTTCAGCCCGTTTTGGGTCCTCCAGGACTTTGGCGCTTTGGAGGTATCGGTTGGAGTGGTTGCTGCTGGAGAGAATGAAGTGTCCCTCCAGCAGGGCCCCCGCTTCTTTGTAGATCTCTTCGATGTCCATACTCATACTTTCAGGATATCGGCTTCTTTGGCCTTGAGGGATTCGTCGACCTTGGCGATGTATTCGTCGGTGAATTTCTGGATTTGGTCCAGGCCTTTTTTCATTTCGTCTTCACTGATCTCTTTGTCGTGTTCGAGACGCTTGATTTTGTTGTTGCTCTCTTTGCGGACATTGCGGATGGCCACTTTCGCTTTTTCGGCCATTTGCTTCGCCTGCTTGACGATCTCCTGGCGTTGTTCGACGGTCATCGGGGGGAAAAAGAGCTTGATGAAGTCTCCGTCATTGTTGGGGTTGACGCCGATGTTGGCTTCCTGGATCGCCTTTTCGATGGCGGAGAGCATCGATTTCTCCCAGGGGTTGATGGCGATGGTGGTCGCGTCCTGGACGACAACACTGCCGACCTGGTTGAGGGGAGTGGGAGTGCCGTAATAGTCGACTTTGATATTGTCGACGATCTGTGTCGTCACTTTTCCGGTCCGCAGCGTGGCGAAATCACGTTTCATCGCCTCGATGCTTTTTTCCATATGGTCTTTGGTCTCTTGATAGATCTCTTCAAGCATATATTGTCCTTTATAGAGGTTTTATAGGATAAATGGATGCGCTATTCTAACTTTTTTTAGCTTATGGGGGTCGATGAAACGGGTAGGGTGATAAGGGGAGAGGAACTCGGAGGAAATCCGATCAGTTTTTCTTACTTTTTTATCGGAGCTACCGGCGTACCGGGTGTGTTGCTTTGTGCAGCAGGGATGGTAGGTGTGGGAACCGGTGCCTTTGTCTCAGTCTTGATCGTATCGACGACGGAACGGCTGCTCTCTTTGTTGTAGAGATAACCGAGCGCCAGAGTGTTGATGACGAAAAGAAGTGCCAGAGTGAAGGTGGCTTTGGCGAGGAAGCCTGTAGGGCCTTTGGCGCCGAAGAGCGATTCGTTGCTGCCGCTGTACGCTCCCAGACCGATGCTGTCGCTTTTTTGCAAAAGAATTGCGACGGTAATAAGAATTGCCAGAATAATTTGAATGATCATAAGGGTCGAAGTCATTTGGAACGTTCTCCAGTCTGCGTAAAAAAATAGTATCGCCGAGGGCGCTTTCGGAAGTTCCCTTTGGATATAATGGACGCGATTATACCCAAAAAGCGATGAAACAAAGTTGACGATGGCAGTTCGGGAGTTCGACCGCTTTGCGGAAAGTTACAGCAGATACAATATTATTCAGCGCAAAGTCGCCAAAAGGCTGGTCGACTGGATCGAGGAGTCGGAGCTGGGGCATGTCATCGATCTAGGAGCCGGATCGGGAGAGATCCTGGCCAATCTTAAAAGACACGGGCTCTCCTTCAAAAGTTTCACCGCCGCCGATCTCTCCGAGAATATGTTGCGGCTCCATCCGTCTGGAGAAAAGATCCGAAAGCTTATTATCGATTTCAACGATCCTCATTCCCTTCGCAAACTAGAAAAAACTGAGTACGATACCCTGCTCTCTTCCTCGGCCTTGCAGTGGTCTCATACTCCCGAGAAGACCTTTGACGCACTTGCAACCTTGGGACAAGTCGCCTATTTCTCCATCTTTACCAGCGGGACATTCCGTACGCTTCAGCAAACGGCAGGTCTGGAATCACCTATTCACGACGTTGAGAGGATCCGTAAAGCGCTGGAGCGCTTTTACCGGATCGACCGGGAGGAGTGTATGGAGTATCGTCTGCACTTCAAGTCCACGCTCGAAATGTTGCGATATATCAAGCGCAGCGGGGTCAGTGGAGGAGATACGCGTCTGGATTATCGGAAGATGAAAACGTTGATCGGGGAATACCCTCACGATTTTCTCGAGTTTGAAGTGCTTTTCTTTCGTTTGATTCCGAAGGGGTGGGATCGCAGGCTTTGAGTGCGCTTATTTTTTGATCCCGGGATTAGAGGAATATATACGTCTCTAGATCAAGAACATTTTTGATGAAGAATTTTTTCAAGATCATAGAGTTCGTAGCGGATGTTTTTGAAACGTTCGGAATCTTCGGTGCTTTCAAGTTTGAAAAGTTCTTCCAAAACCCGTGAAGATTCCTGAGTGCGGGAGAAGTTTGCTGCGACGACATTTTGGAGACTTTCACGCTGAAGTTCAGTTTCGACGCTTTGTTTTTGGACATCGTTTCGGATGTCCCGGAAGCGCAGGCGTTCAGGATCGCTTGCCTTGGCGACCTCATGACGCAATGCCTTGAAACGATAGCCGAGTTCGGCATCGTCCCAGAGGTATCGGTTGAGATCTTCGAGGACACGCAACCCCTCTTTCAGGCGATTGAGATTGGCGTCGATGATGCGCTGGACTTTCGCCCGCTCGACATCAGTCATCGTTGCCGAAGATTCCCAGGAGTTGGAGGATCGCCGTGAACATATTCAGAAAATCGATGTAAAGCGATACGGCGGCATCGACCGGAGAGTCGTAGGCCCCGTTGGCGATGTTCTGGGTGTCATAGATGGTAAAGAGCCCGAAGAGCAGAAGGACCCCCGCTGTGATGATGATGTCCATCATCGGGCTTTTGAAAAAGAAGAGATTGATCAGTGAAGCAACGATGACGACGATCAAAACGATAAAAAGGGGCTTCCCCCAACTCGAGAAGTCGCTTTTGCTGTTGATCGCAAAAAGGCTCAGTGCACCGAAGAGGACCGAGGTCATCAAAAAGGCGTTACCGATCACCGCACCTTTGCCCATTCCTATCAGTGAGGCGAAGAGGGGAACAAGAGAAACCCCTGTCAGGAAAGTGAAGAGGAAAAGCATCAAGAGATTGAGACCGGGTTTGCCACGGGAGAGTCCCAAACCGAAGAAGAGGATGAGGAGTTCCGCTCCGAAGATGAACCACCGGAACTGATAGACGGCTGCCGCCATCGGCATTGTGACGTACGCCCCTACAGCGGCAGCGAGCATACTGGCCGCCAGCAACTGGTAAGTCTTTTTGATAAAATCCACACGGGAACTCTCGAGTGCCCGCCCCTGAGTCTGCGCACGCTCTTGTGCATAGTTTCTGTCATAAAGTGCCATATTGATCTCCTTTGTACTTATGAAATTCTATTCTCTAATTTTGAAGCATAAATATAGCAGGATATTGGCGTGTCAAGATTAACATCTGCTAAA
>WFQO01000075.1 GCA_015486995.1 Nitratifractor sp.
CACCGGGGGTGAAGGTCGAGCTGCTCACTCCCGATTTCCGGGGCGACCGCGAAGCGCTCGATACCGTCATTGCTGCGGCTCCCGACAAACTGGCCCACAACGAAGAGACGGTCCGCCGCCTCTCGCCCACGGTGCGTCCTCAGAGCGATTACGACCGCTCTTTGGCGGTGCTGCGCTATTACGCCGAGCGCTTCGACGGCCCGGTCAAAAGTTCGTTGATGGCGGGGCTGGGGGAGAGCGAAGAGGAGTTGACCGAAACGATGGGCGATCTCTACGCGGCGGGTGCGCGGGAGTTGACCTTGGGGCAGTATCTGCAGCCGACTCCCCGGCATGCTCCCGTCGTGCGTTATCATCCGCCGGAGTTTTTCGAACGAATGAAAGCGGCCGCGCTGGAGCTGGGTTTCGAGGCGGTCGCTTCCGGGATTCTGGTGCGCAGCTCCTACTATGCCGAGTGCCTCGGCGCTCCGTTGGATGTAAAAAACAACTAAATAATTAAAAAAACCGTCAAAATGTGACTTAGTTAACATTCATTTGACAAGAAATCGCTACAATTTACTCGTCAAAGAGTTCGAAAAACCGACGGCGGTAATTTGGCTCAATCAAAAACTGAAAGGCGGTAGAGAAATGGCGATTTTGGAATCACACGGTGCCGATGAGGTGGTGACGGGCTCCTGTCACCTTTTGAAACTGAAGAACGGAACGACGATTCTCGTCGACTGCGGGATGTATCAGGGAAAGGTGGAGCACCGCAACTGGGAGCCTTTCGGCTTCGATCCGGCCAAGGTCGACGTGTTGCTGGTGACCCATGCGCACCTCGACCACGTGGGGCGCATCCCCAAGCTGGTCAAGGAGGGATTCCGCGGGACCATCGTCGCGACAGAGGCGACCTTCGAGCTGGCCAACGTGGTGCTCCTCGACAGCGCCAAGCTGATGGAGGAGGAGTACCGGACCCTGTACCGCAAAGCCCAGCGCCGCGGCGAAGAGAAGAAGGTCCGCCCCCCGCTCTATACCGTCGAGGATGTGCAGAACGTCTGGCTGCTGCCCACGACCTACGCCCAATACGACAAGACACTCACCGTCGCCAAAGGGGTCAAAGCGGTCTATCGAAACGCCGGGCATATCCTCGGATCGGCCTTTATCGAGCTCACCTACCGGGAGGGGCCCGAGAAGCACAAGATCGTCTTCAGCGGGGATCTCGGCAACCTCAAAGCGATCGTGATGCCCAAACAGGAGCAGCCCAAAACGGCCCCCCACTTGGTCATCGAATCGACCTACGGCGACCGGAACCACCGCCCGATGAAAGAGAGCATCATCGAATTCAAAAAGGCGGTCAAGAGCACGCTGCTCAACCGCGGGAACGTCGTCATTCCCTCTTTCGCCATCGAGCGGACCCAGGATATCCTCTGCATCCTCAAGCAGATGTATCTCGACGGGGAGCTTCCCACCTGCAAAGTCTTTCTCGATTCGCCGATGGCGATCCGGGCCACTTCGGTCTTCGACCGCTACGTCAGCGAACTGAGCCCCCAGTGTCAGGAGTTTCACCGCAAGGACGGGGATGTCTTCGACTTTCCCGGGTTGCATCTGACGGTGGATGTGGAGGATTCCAAGCGGATCAACGAGATCGACCACGGTGCGATCATCATCGCCGGCAGCGGGATGTGCACCGGCGGCCGGATCCTGCACCACTTCAAGCATCAGATTTGGGACCGGCGCAACTGTGTCATCTTCGTCGGCTATCAGGCCGAAGGGAGCCTGGGGCGCGAGATCGTCGACGGCGCCCGATGGATCAAGATCTACCACGAAAAGGTCCGGGTCAAGGCGAAGATTTACACCATCAACGGCTTTTCGGCCCATGCCGACCAGAACGAGCTGATCCGCTGGATGAAAGGTATGAAAGAGCTGGGTGATATCTTCCTGGTCCACGGAGAACTGGACAAGCAGCTGGTGCTCAAGAAGGTGATCAAAAAGAAATTGGGCAAAAAAGCGGTGATCGTCAAAGAGGGGGTCGACTACAAGCTCGACGCTTCCCAGGCAAAAAAAATCAAATCCAAATGAGAAAGGAGTAGTCAATGGGACGGAAAAAGCATTACCCGAAGTCGCATGAACTTCACGATCCGGCGCAGGAAGAGGCGACACAGGAGGCCCCTGCGCAGCAGCAGCCATCAGTGAACGACACGGCCGATACTGCGCAGGAACAAAAGAAAGCGGCTGAACAGGAGGCCGATGCGGCGAAGAGGGAGGCCCCCAAGGCACAAGAGAGTGCACAGAGCGATGCCGCACA
>WFQO01000076.1 GCA_015486995.1 Nitratifractor sp.
ATCTTTTTAAATAGGAGTGATTATGTCAGATATAACCAAAGAACCCATCGAAGTGCCCGGAGCGACCGTTCCTTTCTTTACCTATAAAGAGGGAGAGACTCAGGTCTACGAGTTTGATACTTCCAAATGCGGCCCTCCGGAGCCGATGGTCAACGCGATGGCCGGCCTCAAGTTCATCGACAGCCCCGACAAGCGTCTGCTGATGATCAATCACAAGAAGCCGATGGGGCTTTTGGATAAGATCGGCGAGAATTTCGCCCTGCTGGAAGAGGAAAATCTTCCCGACGGGCGGGTCAAGCTGATCTTCGGTTACAAACCGGGTGCCAGTGAAAAGGCGAAACTCGACGACGCCAGCTGCGAGGGTTAAGGCCGATGTTCTCCATCTCCAAGGATTACGCTCCCCCTTTCGGGATGATCGCCCCGTTTTTCGTGATCGGTTCGATCTTCTTCTTCCTGGGGACGCTTTTTCTTCTCCTGCTCGATCCCGGCAAAGGGCATTTCGATCCTATGATCGCCGGCTGGGTCCATTGGTTTCTCCTGGGCTTTGTCATGATGATCATCTTCGGGGCGATGGCGCAGCTGATTCCCGTCGTCGTTGAGGTCGGGCACCATTCGGTCGATCTCTACTACGTGATCTGGCCGTTGCTGCTTGCGGGGACACTCGCGATGGTCGCGGGTTTCTGGGCCTGGCCGGCGGTGCTCCCTTACGGAGGGCTGCTGGTGCTGACGGCGATGCTGATCTACCTCTACGATACCCTGATGACCCTGCGCAAGGTCCAAAACGTCACGCTGACGGTCAAGACGGCCGTCGCGGCGAACCTTTTCCTGACGACGGGGATCGTCGTGGGTTTCGTGATGACCTTGGCGATCGGAGCGGGAGTGGATGTGGATATTTCCTGGTGGCTGGGGACCCATGCGGTGCTCGTCCTGGGAGGTTACGTCGTCCTGACGATCATGGGACTTTCGTTGATCCTGCTGCCGATGTTCGGCTTGGCGCACGGTTTCGACGAGCGCCCCGTAGAGCTCGCGTTCAATCTGATGCTCGGCGGTGTCCTGTTGCACCTTTTTTCGACGATGATCGGTTTCGCCTTCGGGCGTTTCGCCGCCGTCTTCGTGATGATCGTCGCCATCGGCCTCTACCTCTGGCAGGTCTATCTGATCTACAAGGTCCGCGCCCGGAAGGAGAACGATATCTGGGCCCGATCGATGTTTTTCGGCTACGGATCGCTGGTCGTCGCCGTATTGCTTGCGATTCCCGCGGCGATTTTCGGCGGAGAGAGGCTGATCCTCGCTTCGGCGTGGTTTCTGATTCTGGGCTTCGTGACCTTTCTGATCACGGGCCATCTCTACAAGATCATCCCTTTCCTGGTCTGGTTCGAACGCTACAGCCCCTTGGTGGGCAAGCAGCGGGTTCCGATGCTCCAGGAGATGTATCCCAAAGGGATGGCGGATATGGAGTTCGCTTTCAGCGCGACGGGAGTCGTCGTGGCGGGATCGGGTATACTTTTCGGAGTACGCGATCTCTACTACGGAGGCGTGATTCTGCTGATCGTCGGTGCGGGCTTTCTGCTCGCGAGTGTGAAATGGATGCTGGTGTTCGGCAAAGAAGAGAGTGAGAATCAATAATTGAGTGCCCTGAAAAATTTCGGTTTCACTCGATGACTCCGGCAGTCGCTAATGCCTTTGGCACCCCTTCGGGGCAAGCGCTCCTTTGTCGCCATCGAGTGAAACCTCTCTTGGATCTTTTGCAGGGCTCTTGAAGAAAAAATGAATGGTTCTGTCAGCGTAGTTTCTTTGTAGTGCTATCGGGCTAAAATGGATCAATCTCTCATGGATCATGCCGCAAAGGCGGTGAACGTGAATGGAAGGAATATGAAAATGTGCGATATAACGAAAGAACAGGTTTACGATGCGATCAGCAACGTCATTGACCCGGAAGTGGGCTTCAATCTTGTCGAGATGGGGTTGATCTACGATGCGATCATTGACGACGACTGTAACGTGAAAGTGGTGATGACCCTCTCGACCCGCGGTTGTCCCCTGCATCAGATGCTGACGCAATGGGTCAAAGATGCGGTGGAGACCCGTGTCCCCGGTGTCAAAAATGCGGAGGTCGAAGTGGTCTGGGAGCCGGAATGGAACATTTCGATGGCCGACGACAACGTCAAAAAAGCACTCGGCGCACTCTAAACACTTCCGGCATACCTGGAAGCGTAGACGCATGAAAAAATTACTCACCGCTCTTCTTCTATTTTTTCTTGGAGTAGGTGTTGTACTTTTTAGTTCTATCGGTCAGCAGAAAGTTCTCCTTCCTTTAACCAATCTACTCCTTCGTATTAAAATTCCCGAACATCACATTGTTTTGACGAAACTCCAACCGGGCCCAAATTCACTGCACGCAGAGGGGAGTCTTGACGGAGGAGTCCGGTTGACGGCTGAGGGGCCGGTCCAATGGTGGCGAGGGCGGTACATACTGCATTATTCTGCGCAGGGTGCGATGCTTTACTTTTCCAAAAAAACGATCCCGGTCGGACTGAATCTTCATGGAGAAGTCCAAGGAGAATGGAACCGACTACAGATCCGGGGAGTCGGAAGAGCATTTGATGCGCCGGTACGATACGGGCTACGCCTGCATGGTGGAAAGATTGAAGAATTGTATTTCACTATGCAGGGGGGACGTTTGCGTCGGATCCTGTCGGCAGCGGGTTTAAAGCCCTATGCGTGGGGAAAGCTCTATGTCGAGCTGAAATTCCCTTCGGAAAATGAGACTCTTTCGAAGGGAGAAGGAAGTTTCCGCATCGAGGAGGGAAAGTTGAATGCCGGCTTACTGAGGCGAGAGGGAATTTCGCTTCCTCCCCGGAGTCTCTTTACCGCGCGGGGAAAAGTAGCGCTCGTGCGTGGGATGTTCGAGGGGTGGGGGAGGATAGAGACATCTTTTGGCACGCTTGCGATTCACAGACTCTACAGCGATCTCTCTTTGCGGATTTTCAAGACGCAATACAATCTATCCATTGCATCCTTACAGGATATCCAAGGGATTACAAGAGTGCCTTTGCAGGGATCGTTGAAGACCGACGGAACGCTCTATTTTGATCGAAAAAAGATGCTGCTTCAATTCACAGGTATGAGTCCTTCTCTGGGAGGGAAATTGCACTATCTTTTCGATGGGGAGGGGCTGCGTCTTCGACTGGAAAAGATCGAAATTCCAAAAGTATTGCGGATGACTCTACAGCCTCCATACTGCCGCAGAGGAACAGTGGAGGGGGAGATTCAGTTGCGGGACTTCAAACGACTCGACGGATTTTATCGGCTCGAAGCGAAGGGAGAGTGGGGCAAAGAGGCTCTTCCCGGCTCTCCTTTCTTCCGAGGAGTCGGAGGTGAACGTTTCGTCGTAAAGAGTGCAGGAAAGCTGAAAAATGCACAACTTCATGCAAAAGCCGACTATCGGTCCCCCTCGCTTTCGTTGAATGTGGATGGAATGAAACTCCTTTTATTGAACAGGAGTCTCTCTTGCGACTTTCGTCTCGGGATTACCGATTTGAATCGCTTCGATGGAGGAGTCTTTTCCGGTCCGTTTGATCTGAAAGGGAAGTTTGCTTATCTGGGGCCGGGAGATCGAGTTTTGTTCAAGGCAAGCAGCGGAAGCTTCGGAGGAAAACTGAAAATGACGTATACGAGAAGACGCCTCGATGTGAAACTTGAAGCAATCGATCCCTCCCTACTGTTGTTGCGGGCACATAAGGTGCATTTTTTGGAAGAGCACGGCACTTTAAATGCTGAGACGCATATTCGTTTTGCGGCGAAAAAAACCGGAACGTACAGTTATCAGCTTCGTGCTGGAATTGATCGTCGTGTGCTCAAAAAGCTTTATAAGATTGATCTGGGGAAGGACTTCGTTGTAAGATCAAAGGGAAAAGGCCGACTGTCGGATGAAAATTTGAGTTTTGCAATTCTTACAGAAACCCCGATGGGTACGCTCCGTTTCAAAAAAGGATTCTATGAAATCGCTCGGAAAAAGCTGCAGACCCTTTTTGCTCTGAAGATTCCCGATTTGAGAAAGTTGCGTCCGCTAACGGGGAAAACCTATTACGGACCCTTTGCACTGAAAGGAAAGCTTCTCTACACTCAAAGAGATCTTCGTATCAATGCTGCAGGTAGAGAATGGGGTGGAACGATTCGCATGGCGATGGAAGGAAGCCGTCTTCGGATCCTCACCGAAAAAACGGAACTGAAAGAGCTGGAGAAGACGTTGGGGTATCCAACGCTTTTGCATGGGGAAGTCGGTATGGATTTTCGTGAGGATCTGAAGAAAGAGCAGGGCCGTTTTATGCTCAAAGGTACAAAGATCCGCTTTGAAAAAAATCGGATCGGTCAATCTCTGGGAGTGCTTACGGGTTTCGAGTTGAGTCGTGAAATCTTTGATTCCACTCTTTTGAAAGGGAGGATCCAGGGGGAGCTGTTACGCTTTGATTTCAATGCCCGTTCAAGGAACCTCGAGTTGAAGATCGAGGGAGGTCACTTCGATCGGAGTCGGCGGCGCATCGATGCGGTGATGCAGATCCGAAAAGGGAACAAACGCTATCGGGTCAAAATCGAAGGCCCGATCACGCGTCCGCAGGTGATTCCCTTGATGGGCCGAGAATTGCAGAAAAAAATCGACCATGAACTTGAAAAACATCATCTTGATAAAAAAATCCCGAAAAAGCTGGGGCCGGTGAAAAACATGATCGAGCGTCTCTTTTGAGACTCCAACTTAAATGAATGTATGGAGAGTAATGACGATGAAAAAGATATTGCGAGAAATCTATGGAGCAGGGATCCTCTTCTTTTATTATTTCAAATGGCCGATGCTGATCGGCTATCCGGCACTGGTCTATGGCCTGGATTACCCCCGTTGGTGGGTGATGGACCTGCTTTGGCTTTACTGCCTGGCTTTGGTGATCAAGGATTTCATCTGGAAATTCATTCTCAAGCGCAGCTACTGCGAGGAGGGAAGCTGCAGCCGGGAGTCGAAGCGTTGAAACGTGAGAGAGATTGACAATAGATTTTAAAAATGTAATAATCTTAAAAAAAGAAAGGAGTAGAGAAAATGAAGCGAACTTTCATTTACAGTGTAGTGGCACTGATGGCATTGGGGGGAACGGTAAGTGCGGGAGTTTCGGTAAAAGGAGCGATTGCGTCCTACGAAGTGGGGCAGGAGAGAAGTTCTCAATCTTTCGACTTCTCGCGAGTCAAAGCGATGGAGAAGAGGTTGCCGATGGAGCTTCTCGATTATCCGATGGTGAACAAGGCGCTGATCGGAGCTGAAGATTCCGCATCGAAAGAAAAAGCCTTCGCCGAAAAAGGAGCTGTGGGATCAGGATCTACGAAATTGGGGAAAACGCTTCCTCTGACGCAGATTGAGTCGGATCCGCAAATATCTCCCCAGGAGTTTGGAAATCCCGTCAACGGAATCAGCCTTCCCTATACCACATCGCGGGTGGATATGTACCGAAGCGCTTTTTCGAGAAAATATCCCTACCGTGCTGCCGGTCAGCTCTTTTTCAAAGAGGGAGATGATAGCTATGTCTGTTCGGCGTCACTGATCAAGAGAGGGTTGCTGGTGACGGCGGCTCACTGTGTCGCAGATTATGGGGAGCAGGAGTTTTACAGTGGTTGGCAGTTCGTTCCTGCGCGTAAAGGCAAAAGTGCCCCCTACGGTATCTGGAAAGGAAAAGACGCCATAATACTGACTAAATATTACAAAGGTGCCCCTGACGAATGCATCAGCGGTGTTGTCTGCAAAGATGATGTTGCCGTGATCGTACTCGAGCCCAAAAACGGAAAGTATCCCGGTGATACGGTCGGATGGTTCGGCTATGGTATTAACGGGTATAGTCATGTCAAAAAGAGATTGGCGCAGATTACGCAGTTGGGATATCCTGTGTCTCATGATAGGGGACAGTTGATGCAGAGGAACGATTCCATAGGGCTCAAAGGAAATGCGAAATACAAATTCAATACATTGATCGGTTCCAGAATGACGGGTGGAAGCAGCGGCGGTCCGTGGGTAGTCAATTTCGGTCAGAGAGCGCGATTGAGCGGTACGACTTTCGGGCATGCTGCAGCATCCAATATCGTCGTCGGCGTGACGAGTTGGGGATATACGGATTCGAAATACAAGATTCAGGGGGCAGCTCCCTTTACAAGAGGCAATATCAAAAAACTTGTCGATTATGCCTGTAAAAAATATCCAGACGCATGTAGAAAATAAAACGATCGAGTATCTTATATGCGAAAATGGCAAAGAGTAGGACTTGTAGCCTTGAGCATAATGGCAGGATGTACAATGGCGGACAAGAATGTAAGTAAGGCCACGGCATCGGGAAAGGGGGCTGAAGTAGATCTCGGTCAATTTGACCGAGCGAAACCGATGGAAAAAACAATTGATTCGAAAAAACTTCCGCCTTTCAAAGCTGGCAAAGCAGAGGAAGGGGAGGGTGAAATCGGCGGCCTAGGATCGGAAGGCGATTAGGGAAAGAATTCGATTGATTTTTTTTGTGTAAAACCGTCGCTTCCGATCGATAATTTTACTTGATCGCTGAGGCGATCGGTGATAAAATTTACTCTCTTCTTTTCTCCCGAAATTCTTTTCGTTTAAACCCCTTTTGGCTACAATCTTCTGACTAATGAAACTATGTTGCAGAGAAAAGTAGGAGGTAAAAGTATGGCGTTGTTCAAACTGTTCGGCGGCGGGGAAGAGGATCGGGAAGCGAAGATCTTCTTCGGGTCGACCGAGGAGAAGCGTGAGACCCTGATCGAGCGCAAAAGCCCCTACGACGGGAAAGTGGTGAGCCGCTATCCCGTTTGCTCGGCGGAGGATGCGAAGCGGGCTCTCGAGGTGGCGAAGGTTGCGGCCAAAGCGGCGGCCAAGGCTCCCTTGCATCAGCGCATCGCCTGGCTGGAGGATGTCGCGGCCAAGATCCGGGAAAACGAAGAGGATTTCGCCCGGCTTATCGTCGACGAGATCGCCAAGCCGATCCGTTTCGCACGGATCGAGGTGCAGCGTTGCGCCGAGACGCTGGAGTTGACGGCCAAAGAGCTGGTGCATTTCGGAGGAGAGACGATTCCCACGGACGCCACCTCCAGCGGACGGGAGGCGATGGCCTATTGGCGGCGGGTACCTGTGGGGGTGGCGGTTTGCATCACCCCTTTCAACTTCCCGCTCAATCTCATTGCCCACAAGATCGGCCCGGCACTGGGTGCGGGCAACGCCGTCGTCCTCAAGCCGACCCCCGAAGCGCCGCTGACCGCTTACAAACTGGCCAAACTCTTCGTCGAATCGGAGCATGCCGTTCCCGACGCTTTGAGCCTGGTCTACGGTGACGCGGAGGTAGGCTCGGCGCTGGTGCGCAGTCCGATCCCCCGGGCGGTGAGCTTCACCGGCTCCGTTCCCGTCGGCAAGATCATCACCTCCGAAGCCGGGATCAAAAAGGTCGCTCTGGAGCTCGGCGGCAACGCCGCGACCTACGTCGACCGCGACGCCTCACTCGCCGAGGCGGCGGCCAAGTGCGCCTTTGGCTCCTTCTACAACAGCGGGCAGGTCTGCATTTCTCTGCAGCGTATCTACGTCCACGAAGCGGTCTACGAAGAGTTCGCCGAACTGATGGCCAAGGAGACGAAGCTTCTCAAAGTCGGCTCCCCCTACGAGGAGGAGACTTTCATGGGGCCTCTGATCGACGAGGACGCCCGGCATCGGGCCAAGAGCTGGGTCGCCAGTGCCCGGGACGAGGGGGCGACGATCCTCGTCGGCGGCGAAGAGGTCGAGGGGATTTTCCCTCCCACGGTGGTCACCAACGTTACCGACGAGATGAAGATCGTCTGCGAAGAGGTCTTCGCTCCCATCGTTTCGCTGGTGAGTGTCCCCGATATGGAGACGGCGCTGGAGAAGATCAATGCCTCTCCTTACGGGCTGCAGTATTCGATCTTCACCGATTCGCTTGCTACGGCGCGGCGCTTCATCGATGCGTCGGAGTCGGGCGGCGTAGTCGTCAACGACATCCCCACCGTCCGCTTCGATGTCCAACCTTACGGCGGGGTGAAGCTCTCGGGTGTCGGGCGCGAAGGCCCGCGTTTCGCGCTGGAGGAGTTTAGCGAGATCCAGTCGATCGTTATCTTCTAAGCCGAAAGGAGCATCGATGGAGTATATGTTCGCCCCCGGTTTCTTCGGAACCAAAGCCCCCTTTTTTATGGATCTGATGACCTTGATCGTCGCTTTTTTGCCGCTGCTGGTCTACTTCGGAATCCTTTTTGCCCGGCAGGGACACTACGATCTGCATCGTTGGTATCAGTGGGGACTCTTTTTCTTTTCGCTGATCGTCGTGGGATGGTTCGAGTACGGCGTGCGTGTCGGCGGAGGCTTCAGCGCCTACGTCGAGGGGAGCCGATGGCCCCGGATGCTTCTTTTCACTTTTCTCGTCTTGCATATTGTCATCGCTTTTTTTACGCTGCTTTGGTGGAGCCGCACGCTGATCAAAGCCGACTGGAATTTTCGCCATCGCCACCTCCCCGGCGGCTTTACCCTGCGCCATATCCGTGCCGGCACGTTGAGTGCGGTGGGGATTTTCCTCACAGCGCTCAGCGGTGTTTGGGTCTACCTGATGCTCTTCGTCTTTTGAAGCGATGAAAAAAGTCGCGATCTCCGCCTGCCTGCTCGGTGAGCGCTGCCGCTACGACGGCACCGACAATCGAGATCCCAAACTCCTGGGCAAGCTCGAAGGCTGCGAACTGGTTCCTTTCTGCCCGGAAGACCACTGCTTCGGTACGCCCCGTCCCACGATGGATCTGGTGGAGACGGAGCAGGGGGTCAAAGCGCTCTCCAACCTTAGCGGAGCCGACCTGAGTCCCTGTGTAGAGCGCTACGCCCGGGAGTTTTTCGACAAGCATCCGGATATCGATCTCTTTATCGGCAAAGACCGTAGCCCCAGCTGCGGGGTTTGTAGCGCCCGCCTTTATGATCGGGAAAAGTCGCTCCTGAGCCGGGAGGCGGCGGGATTGATGGCGGCTGAAGCGGCCAGGCGGGGGATTGAGTGCTGGGATGCGGAGTCCTTTCTCGACGCGCATCCCGCTCCTCCCATCCTGGGCAGTTGAGGAGCAGGGATGTCCGAGACGATCCTCGAAGCCCGTTCGTTGGCACACGCGTTCGATTATCCGCTCTACCGCGACGTCTCCCTGACGATGAA
>WFQO01000077.1 GCA_015486995.1 Nitratifractor sp.
GAATCGGAGTCACTGCCCCGGAAATCGATAGATTTTATGTAGCCTAAAAAATCATCATCCCTACCGACAAGACAAGAGAGAGTGCCATCACCCGGTTAAACAACCGGATCTTCCTCGGGTCGCGGATCCTTCCTTTCAGGAAACGGCCGGCGAGGGCCCAGAGGGAGACGGCGGTGAAGACCATAAAAGCTGTAACGAAAGCGGCGGCGAGCATACTTCGGGTGAAGTGCCCGGGGATCGTGTAGATCGTCACGATGCTCAGCGCTCCGGCCCAGGCTTTGGGGTTGACCCATTGCAGCAGGACCGACTGCCAGAAGGTGATGGGGGCGGCGGGTTGTCGCTCTGCCTCCTCGATCTCGGACTTCTCTTCGGCCACGGGGGCGGTGGCGACTCTCCAGGCGAGGGTGAGAACAAAAGCGACACTCAGATATTTGAGCCCTTCGAAGAGCAGCGGCGAGTGGTCCAGAAGGGGTTTGAGGAAAAAGCCGATGGCCAGGAGCATCAAGGGAAATCCGACGGTGACACCCAGGATATGCGGAAGCGCCCGGCGGTAGCCGTGGCTGAAGCCGATGGAGAGGGCGAGCAGATTGTTGGGGCCCGGGGTGTAGCCGGTGGCCAGCTCGAAAAGCAGCAGGGCTAGCAGCCAATCCCAACCGAGCATGCTCTAGCGGCCGATCGCCCGGTCGAGCTGTGCGCGGGCGGCGTAGTAGTCGTAGTAGCTGTTGACCAAGCCCGAGAGGGCGTCGATGTAACTCTGACGGGCCTCCTGCAGCTCGATGTAGTCGGCCAGGTCGTTGTCGTAGCGCTTTTGGGCCTGGCGGAACTTCTCTTTGGCCTGGGCGACAATCGCCCGGCTGAGCCGGAAGGCTTCCCGCTTTTGCCGGAGGTTCAGATCCGCCTGGGTCACTTCCCGCCGGATCGTCAGCACAGCCCGATCCTTCTGGGCCCGGGCTTTCATCGCGTGGATCCGCGCCTCCTGGGCTTCGGCGCTGTCGCGATAGCCGCTGAAAAGATCCCAGCTCAGCTCCACCCCCACTTTGGCGTGGCGGGTCGGCATCGACGGAGGGAGCTTCGAATCCTCGTGACGGGCGGCGGCCTCCCCCACCAGGTTGAGGATCGGAGCATAGTGGGCCTCTTTGCCCCGTGCCGCTGCCTCGGCGCTGCGGATGCCGTGCTCGACCCCTTGCAGTAGCGGCCGATGCTTCAGCGCGTATCGGAGCAGTTCGGGAAGCGGGATTTCCTTACCGGGAAGCTTCCACTCCGTCATCTCTTTTTGGGAGTTGTAGAGGGTATATCTCCCCTTCTCTGGGATAACCCCGAGGCTCTCTTCCAGCAGAGCGCGGCGAAGTCTCAGCAGATAGCGGGCATCGCTCAGGGATTTACGGGCCTGTTCCAGATGCAAGCGTGCGTCGGTGACATCCACCATCGTCTTGATCCCCGCTTTGAGAAAGCGCTCGGCCCGATGGAGTTGTTCCTTCTGGAGTTTGAGGTTTTTCTCCTGCACCCTGATCTGGGTCTTGGCTTTCAACGCGTCGTAGTAGCGCAGTTTGACCTGATAGATTTTGTCGGAGACGATCTGTCGCAGGCGGGCCCGGTAGAGCCTTTCGTTTTCCCGGGCTGCTTCGATGCTGCCGGAGCTTCGTCCGAAATCGTAGAGGAGCTGGTCGAGGCGTAGGCCGCCTATCAGAGCGTCACTGTGATTTCGAACACTCCCTTCGAAGCGGTCCTCTCCGTGTTCCAGGGCGGCGGTGGCGCTGATCTGAGGCAGGCGCACACTTTCGCTGATGCGGCTGCGCTGATGCGCAGCGCGGTATTCGTAGTCGCCGATACTAATATCGGGACTGTGTTTCAAGGCGACCCGCACCAGGTCGTCCACCGTCAGCGCCCGGGCGGCGAGGAAAGCCGAAGAGAGGATCACCGTCAAAAAAATTTTACGCTTCATCTTTGGCTCCTGAAAATTTTTCCCGTAGTCGCTCCAGCAAAACGAAAAGCACCGGCGTCAGCAGGAAGGTCAACAATGTCGAAAGAGCCATCCCCCCGAAGACCGCCGTTCCCAGTGAGCGCCGTGACGCCGCTCCGGCTCCCGTGGCGATCACCAAAGGCAGGATCCCCAGCAGAAAGGCGAAAGCGGTCATCAGGATCGCCCGCAGGCGCAGCACGGAAGCCTGCACGGCGCTCTCGACCAATCCCATCCCCTTTTCCCGTAACTCCTTGGCGAATTCCACGACGAGGATGGCATTCTTGGAGGCCATCGCGATCAGGAGCACCAAGCCGATCTGGGTATAAATATCATTGAGAAGGCCCGCCATCCAGTTGGCCCCCAGAGCGCCGAACATCACCACCGGAATCGGCAGCAGGATGCTCAGAGGCAGGATCCAGCTCTCGTACTGCGCCGCCAGGAAGAGATAGACCGTCAGCAGGGAGAGGAGGAAGATGTAGAAGGCGGCGTTGCCCGCCTCTTTCTCCTGCAGGCTGATCCCCGAATAGGCGTAGCCGATCCCCGGAGGCAGCGAGGCGGCGGCTTCGTCGATGGCGGCCAGGGCGTCTGCGGAGCTGTAGCCCCCTTTGACGTTATGCATCCCGTTGACGGAGATGCTCTGATACCCGTCGAAGTGGCTGATGGTACTGGGGCCGCTACTGCGCTCGATACGCACCAGGCTCCCCAGGGGGACCATCGTCCCCTCCTTGTTGCGGACGAAAAAGCGGTCGAGGCGACGCACTTCGCTGCGGTATTTCTCGTCCACTTGGACGAAAATGCGGTAGTTCTTGGAAAATTTGCTGAAATCGTCGATGTAGAGCGATCCCAGGTAACTCCCCAGCACCCCCAGCACATCACTGAGCTTCACCCCCGAGGCGGCGATGCGGTCCCGATCGATGTCGATGCGCAGCTGGGGATACGCGCTGCTGAACATCGTATAGGCCGAGGCGATGCGCGGGTCGGCGTTGAGCCTGGCGATGAAGCGCCGCGCTTGTTTTTCGAAATCCTTCAGCGGCATTCCCTCCAGGTTTTCCAGGTGAAACTCGAAGCCCCCCGTCGCCGAAAGGCCGGGGATCGAGGGCGGGCTGAAGACCCGGAAGGTGACATTGGGGAGGGCCTTTTTGACCGCCTGGTTGATGTGGGCCATAATCGAAGGCAGACTCAGCTCGGGACGGGTCCGTTCGCTCCAATCCTTCAGGACGATGAAAAAGACGGCGGCGGAAGAGTCCAGGTTGCCCAGGATCGCGTTGTAGCCGTCGACGCTGACGGCATCGTCGACCCCGGGGGTTTTTTTGAGGATTTCGACCACTTTGCGGCTCGCTTTTTCGGTCTCGTGGAGGCGGATCCCCGGCTCCAGGTTGATCATCGCGATCAGAGTTCCCTGATCCTCGTCGGGGATAAAACCGGTAGGTACGGTGCGAAAGAGATAATAGGCCCCTCCCAGGAGGATCAGATAGACGGTGATAGGGAGATACCAGTGGCGGATCAGGCCGCCGGCGAGGCGTTGTTGGCCCCCTTTGACCCTCTCTAGCATCCGGTCGAAGGCGCGGAAAATGAAGTTCTTTTTGCCCGTTTTGTGCCGCAGCATCGTCGCCGCCATCGCCGGGGAGAGGCTCAGGGCCACGATGGAGGAGAAGAGAACCGAAAAGGCGATGGTCAGGGCGAACTGTCGGTAGAGGGCTCCGGAGATCCCGGGGATGAAGGTGACGGGGATGAAGACCGCCAGCAGGACCAGAGTCGTCGACAAAATCGGGGCGAAGATCTCCCTCATCGCCTGGCGGGTCGCCTCCCGGATACTGATTCCGGGATTTTTCTCCAGGTTCGCCTCGACGTTCTCCACGACCAAAATGGCGTCGTCGACGACGATCCCGATGGCCAGGATCAGGCCGAAGAGGGTCAGGGTGTTGATGGAAAATCCCGCCAGCATCATCGCCGCGAAGGTGCCGATGAGGGAGACGGGGATCGCCACGGCGGGGATCAGGGTCGCCCGGAAGGACTGGAGGAAGAGATAGACCACCAGAAGAACCAGGATCAAGGCTTCGATGAGGGTCTTGACCACCTCGTCGATGGAGACTTCGACGAAACGGGTGGTATCGTAGCTGGGTTCGACGATGATATCTTTGGGGAAGCGCCGCTTGAGTTGGGCCAGCTTCTCCTTGATCTTTTTGGCCACGTCGAGGGCGTTGGCACCGGGGAGTTGATAGATCCCCAGCAGCGCGGCGGGCTTGTTGTTGAAGCGGGCCGACCAGAGGTAGCTCTCCGAGCCCAGCTCGATCCGGGCCACGTCCCCCAGGCGCACGGCGGAACCGTCACGATTCCAGCGCAGGATGATCTTTTTGAAGGCCGAAACGTTGTCCAGCCGGGTCTTGGCGACCAGGGTGTATTGGAAGCGCCCCTGCCGGCTCAGAGTCGTATCGCCCACTTTGCCCAGGGCGGCCTGGAGGCTCTGGCTCCTCAGGGCGTCGGCGATGTCGTTGACCGTCAGGCCCAGGAGGCTCAGCTTGTCGGGATCGATCCAGATCCGCAGGGCGTAGCGCCGCTCTCCCAGGTTCTTGACATCCCCGACGCCGGGGATGCGTTTGAGCTCTTCGACGATGTTGAGCGCCGCGAAATTGGAGAGATAGAGGCCGTCATGTTTGGGGTTCGTGGAACGGACCGAAACGATCTGCACCATATTGGTCGAAACCTTCCGGGTGGAGACCCCGGTCTTTTTGACCGCTTCCGGGAGGGTCGGCATCGCCCGGGCGACACGGTTTTGCACATCCACGGCGGCGGTGTCCAGATCGTAACCGGGCTTGAAGGTGACGGTAATGACCGAAGAGCCGTCGGAGGAGGAGATCGAGGAGCTGTACAGTGCCCCCTCCATCCCGCCCAGCTGCTCCTCGATGGGGCGGGTCACCGTCTCTTCGACGACAGGGGCCGACGCGCCGGTATAGCTGGCGGAGACCTGGATCGTCGGGGGGACGATCTCGGGAAACTGGGCTATCGGAAGGAACTTGAGGGAGATCAGCCCCAGCAACACGATGATGATGGAGATGACTTTGGCGACAACAGGCCGATCGATAAAAAAGAGCGAAAACATTCTCAGTGACCGCCTGCTTTTTTAGCCGGTTCTACGGCGGGGAGCGGCCGGACTTTCATCCCCTCCATCAGGGAGCCCGCCGGTTGGACCAGGGCGAGTTTGCCCGCGAATGTAGAGGGCAGGACCACCATCCGGGCGTTGGTGAAGGGGGAATGGAAATGCGCCTTGTGCAGAGTGTCGTTGGCGTCCACGATGTAGACGAACTCCCCCTCCTGATCCTGAAAGACCCAGTCGGGCGCGATGGTCACGGCGGGGATATGATCGTTGATGATCAATCGGACGGTGACGAAGCTGCCGGGGAGGATCAGCTCTTTGGGGTTGGGGACGCGCACTCGCATCGGTACGGTCCCCGTGCGCTCGTCGGCGACGCTGGAGATGTACTCCACGGCCCCTTCGAGCCGGATCGCCGGATCGTCCCGCAAAAAGAGCTCCACCTTCGGATAGGGGTGGGATTTGTATTTCTGGATGCTGGCGGTATCGCGGGTGCTGGGAAAGATTTCGGCCTGGAGGAATCTGGAATCGACGATGGAGGCCAGCTTCGTCCCCGGAGTAACGAGGTTGCCGGGTTTGACCAGTTCCCGGCCGATCTTGCCGTCGATGGGAGCTTTGACGTCGCAGTAGGAGAGTTTGAGCTTGGCGTCGGCGACCAGCACTTCGTCGGCCTTGATCGTCGCTTGCATCTGCTTTTCGGCGGCCTGGAGCTGTTCCATCTTCTGCCGGGGAGCCAACCGCTCCTGCACCAGCGGCGTATAGCGCAGCAGGTCGGCCCGGGCCAGTGCCAGGGCGGCTTTGTCCTTCTCCAACCGAGCCAGGGCACGGTTGTAGGCGGCGAGATAATCGCTGGGATCGATGCGAAAGAGCAGATCCCCTTTGCGCACTCGGTCCCCCGCCTTGAAGGTTTGTTCCAGGATCTGCCCCTCGGCGCGGGAGATCACCGTCACCGCTTCGTAGGCTTTAGCATAGCTGCTGTAATCGACCCAGATCGTCCGGGGTTTTTTCTCCAGCTTCTGCACTTTGACCTGCGGAATCTGACGCTTGGGCGCCGATGAATGCTTCTTCTCCTGCCCGCAAGCAGAAAGCAACAGGCCGGCTGCCAGCAGCAAAAAACCGATACTTCTCTTTTTTCTTTTCACAAAGGTCCCCGATCCGCTTCAAGTTTATCTATAATTATAGTGAATGTTAAAAAAACGTAGTTGAGAACTCAAAAACAGACGAGATGGATGAAGGAGAAAAAATGGCGATCAAAGAAGCGGTATTGGGCGGAGGGTGTTTCTGGTGCCTCGACGCGGCCTTTCGGCAGATCGACGGGGTCGTGGACGTCATCAGCGGCTACGCCAACGGCCACGTGGAAAACCCGAGCTACAAAGAGGTCTGCACCGACACCACCGGCCACGCCGAAGTGGTCAAGATCCTCTACGACGACACGAAGCTGAGCTACCGGGATCTGCTGGTGATCTTCTACACCATCCACGATCCCACGACCCTCAACCGCCAGGGAGCCGATTTCGGCAGTCAATACCGCTCGACGATCCTCTACCGCAGCGACGAAGAGAAAAAGATCGCCGAAGAGGTGACCGCCGAGATGCAAAAGCACTTCGATCGAAAAATCGTCACCAAAATCGAAGCCCTGCGCAACTTCTACCCGGCGGAGGAGTACCACCAGAACTATTTCGCCAAAAATCCCTGGCAGGGCTATTGCCAGGCGGTAGTCGCCCCCAAAGTCGAAAAGGTCCGCCGCGCCTTCACCGATCGATTGAAGAGATAAGCGGTCTGAAGCCGTCACTTCCCGAGAGGGTTGTCGCTGCGCTTTTTCTTTTTGCGCCGCTCAAAAGCGGCATTAGAGGGCGTTTCCGCCACACTGAATAGCCCCGCACCGAACAAAACGCACCCCTTGCAGCCCGGATCGCAGGGGTGAGAGAGCAGCCGACACCAGTCGGCGATTCCTTCGTGCGTGGTCTGATGCTGACATCCCCATCCGCTGGCCATTATCACACTCCTTTTAGTTTAGTCGATAGTC
>WFQO01000078.1 GCA_015486995.1 Nitratifractor sp.
TTCGATGGAGTCGACGATCATCTCCATCGAAGATTGGGCCCTGCCCAGCGGCTATGTCAAAAAAGCCGAAGGGCACGAAGAGTACATCTCCCGTATCAAGGAGGCTCTGGCCAAGCTGGACAAGGAAGACCCCGAAAAGAAAAAGCCCCTCTTCACCTGGGGATTTCACCAGACCTTCCACGGGGCGCTCAACCGCAGCGTTCTCGATCAGGTCGAAAAGAAACGCCCCATCTTCGTCTGGCACCGCTCCTGCCATGAGTTCATCCTCAACAGCGTCGCGATGGAGCTCTCGGGGATCACGGAGAAGTTTATCTCGACACTGCCCAAAGAGGCTCAGGCGATGTGTAGCTACAAAGACGGCCATTTCTGGGAGCAGGGGCTCTTCGGGGTCCTGGGCAAGCTCTCCCCCTACGTCGCGACACCCGAGCAGTTTCGCCACGGACTGCGCACCTTCGCCGACTATATGCATATGCAGGGGATCACCGCCGCCTCCGAGCCGGGCGGGGTACTCTCCAAACCGATGACCGAGATCATCAACGACGTTCTGGGCGATCCCGGCACCCCTTTCCGTTTCTATTTTCTTCCCGACGGTAAAACCCTGGCGGAGAAGTACATCAAAGGCGACCTGATCGGCGAGACCGAGAAGCTGCTCAGCTGGGGCAAGGGCAAATGTTCCTATCAGCCCAAGCAGGTCAAACTCTTCGCCGACGGGGCGATCTACTCCCAGCTGATGAAGCTGCGGGCAGGCTATACCGACGGCCACAAAGGCGAGTGGATGATGGAGCCCAACCTCTACGCCGCGGCTTTCCGCAAATACTGGGAAGCGGGCTATATGATCGTCACCCACGTCACGGGCGACGGCGGCCTGGATATGATGCTGGAGAACCTGGAGATCAACATGCGCCGCACCCCCCGCTACGACCACCGCACCACGGCGGTGCACTTCGGCGTCGCCCAGCCCGATCAGATCGAGCGGATCAAGCGCCTGGGGGCCATCGTCAGCGCCAACCCCTATTACGTGACGGCTCTGGCGGACAACTACGCCCGGCACGGTATGACCCCCGAGCGTGTCAAGCGGATGGTTCCCCTGGGGGATGTGAAAAAAGCGGGGATCCATTTCTCCCTGCACTCCGATATGCCCATGGCCCCGGCGCAGCCCCTTTTCCTCATCGACTGTGCCGTCAACCGAATCTCCACTTCGGGCAAAGTCTCGGCTCCCGAGCAGCGTGTCGACCGGCTCTCTGCCCTGCGGGGGGTCACCTGGGAAGGGGCCTATTCCTGGCGGATGGAGGATCAGTTCGGCAGCATCGAGCCGGGCAAACTGGCCAACCTGACGATTCTGGAGGACGATCCCCTCACCGTCGATCAGCGGAAGATCAAAGATATCAAAGTCTGGGGTACGATCGTCGAAGGGGACATCCTGCCGGTCAAGCACAAGCAGAAAGAGAGCACAAACGTCGCACGCAACACCGCTTTCCCCGGCAAGCCCCTGGAGGCCGCGGAGTTGGAAGAGGCCCTCAAGAGCATTCCGGGCAATCATAAAGCCCACAACGGTTGCGTCTGCTCTTTGAACCGAAAATTCGCCGCGGCGATGATGAAGGGGATGGAGGATTCTCCTTCCTCCATCTAAAAGTTTTGGCAGGCTCGAACAGCATTTTGACATTTGTCAAGCCCTTCGATGGCGACGCCGGGTAGAATAGGGCAATCGTACCCAAAGGAGAACCCATGGATACCAGCTTCGATATGTTCATCGAAACCGAAGTCCCCGAAAACGAACTGATCATCTCCCGCACGGACCTGAATGGCGTCATCACCTACGTCAACGAAACCTTCGCCCACATCTCCGGCTACGAACCCGAAGAGCTCATCGGCAAACCCCACAGCATCATCCGCCACCCCGATATGCCCAAATCCGCCTTCGCCGATCTTTGGCAGACGATCCGGGCGGGGAAAACCTGGGAAGGCTACGTCAAGAACCTCCGCAAAGACAAAGGTTACTACTGGGTCTACGCTCGGGTCTCCCAGGTGATCAAAGACGGCAAGGTGGTCGAGTACAAATCGCTCCGTGAACCCGTCCCCAGGGAGAAACGGATCGAGATGCAGAATCTCTACGACCGGATACGCTCCGAAGAGGAGGGGACCAGTCGGGTGGTGCTCTATACCAAAAACGAGAACCTTGAAGCGCTGAAGAAATACGAGCTTTTCCCCAAATGAGTTTTGATATCCTGAACGCGATTCAGGGTAGTCTTTAATCGGAGTGCTACTCCTCTCATTTTACTTTACATCTCCCCAAACTTTAAGTAATATAGTATTACCTTTGTAATGCAGGAGATCGGTATGAAAACGGTAACGTTGAAAGTAGATGAGAGCTTTCATGCCCGCCTGGATCATTTGGCCAGGTCGCTTCATCTGAGCAAAAGTGAAGTGATACGCCGTTCGGTGAGTGCTTATGAGGCTGCAATAGAGCGGAAGCGGCTGCGGCAACGATTCAAAGAAGCGTCATTGAAGGTTCGCGAAGCCAACGATGAAGTGATCCGTGACTTTGACACTGCCGTAGCGGACGGTTTGGATGATTGAGCGGGGAGTCGTCTATCTGGCCAGGCTCAACCCCGCCAAAGGGGCGGAGCCGGGCAAAATCCGTCCTGTCCTTGTTTTGCAGACTGATCTACTCAACAGCGTGGGGCATACGACGGTGATCGTCCTTCCTCTGACAACAAGACTTGTTGACGATGCTTTCCCGTTGCGTTTTCGGATCGGCAAACGTCAGAAACTTGAAAAAGATTCCGACATCCTATGCGATCAAATCCGCGCCATTGACCGCGGCCGGATCGTGGGAGAAGGACTGGCTCGTTTGAGGGAAGAGGAGCTTCTCAAGGTAGAAACGATGGTCAAACTGATACTCGATTTCGAGGAGTGATGGGTCGGATCGAAGGATGAAAAAAACCACACTCCTCAAATAAGCTTTGAAACTACGTGAGCGACCCGCATTCGGCGAAGTCAAATCCCTGATGGTCCTGGCGCGGGAGTACCAGGCTGAAACGAACGACTATTTTGTGCGCGGTGGGCGTGGGGAGCGGGTGCAGTTGTTGAATGAGGATGCCTTTTTCCGTTTCCTAAGCGAAACGGTGCAGATGCCGCTGGAGAGTTTCGAAGCGATCGAGCGGGCGCTGGGAGCCCAAAGCCGGGCCGAGAATATCGCTGCGACGGGAGATAGCAAGAGCAGCGTCGTGGCGCCTTTTGCCAAGACGCTGCTTTTGCGCCGTGCGGGGGAGCTGCCTGAGCTCTATCGGGAGTCTGATCTGAAGCGGCTAGCTCACATCCGCCGCGTCGTGGCCGTGGAAAACGCCGAGAGTTTTTTGGATTTCGAAACCTTGGATTGTCGTTTCGAATCGCAGGCTTTTGTCTATCTGGGCGGGCAGCCAAACAGATTGACCCGGGATTTTTTGGCCACAAAAGAGGTGCTCTTTTTCATCGATTGGGACATCGTGTCCCTAAACTTCTACGACGATTTTGCCTGCGAAGCTAAAAGCCTCTACGTTCCCGAAAATTTCGACAGACTCCTGGAGCGTTATGGCAACGGGCCGCTCTTTTTGAAGCAGCGCTACGCCTTGCGCGAAAGCTATTCCCCCGAAACGGCGCCCATCGCTCGGAAGCTCGAAGCGCGGGCCAAGGTACTGGAACAGGAGATTTGGCATGACCCATCCGCAGCTCATTGACCTGCTGGCCCGCCACAAAAAAACCTTGACGGAGGCCTACAGCCAAAAAGAGCTCTCCAACGCCCCCAAAGAGCTCGTCGACGCCACGCTGCTCATCGAGATCGGCGACCGCTATGTGCTCAATCAAAGTTACGTCGCCTTCGTCAACGCCATCCTCGATCGGGTCGATTACGGGATGGTCTTCGAAGATTACGAAAAGGAGCACAAAAACCTCCGCCGCTACATGCGCCGCTACCGTGAAAACCGCTCCGCCGAGCTCAAGCGTTGGATATTGCGAGCCATCGACGAGCTTTATCTGAAATTCTATTTCCGGGATCGCCAGATGAACCAAATGCTGCGCCACTTCGAGCAGGAGGTGAGCCTGGATATCGAGATCATCATCGAAGAGGCCAACGCGATCCTCGATCAGATCACCGAGCTCATCGACGCCAACCACGCCATCATCGCCACCTTCAACGAGCTCAAAGAGCTGGATATCGAGTTCAAAACCAAGCTGATCCCGATGGATGAAAACTTCCTGCGCTTCATGCACAATATCGATCACCTCACCGAGCGACTGGAGCGCTTCATCACCCAGACCAAGACCAAACGCCGCCAAAACAAACGCTTCGCCAAGGTGGCCCGCGACATCCTGAGCGAAGACGACGCCTACCTGGAGGAGTGGCTGATGCTCCATATGGAAAGCTCGGCCCTCACCCTCCGCCGCACCCGACGCAACACCGTCAGCGCCCTCGTCGAGTCCGACGACCGACGGCTCAAGCGCTACCTCAAAGAGCTCCGACTGGCCAAACCCAAACCGATGCGGGCCCAAAGCAAGATCGAAGAGCCCGCCCCCGAGCCTCTGCCGATGGTGGATCTGGAGGCTCTCAAAGATACGCTGAACGAGAGCGGCTGCGAAGATCTTTTCCTCTGCCTGCTCTGCCACCCGGAGGTGGGAGGCGATGAAAAAACGGCCTTCAAACTCTATCTCTATCTGCTGGACGAAGGGGCGGTGCAGATGACGGAAGCGTTCAACGATCACAAGATCAGGAGGATCCGATGGCGGGGATGAAAGAGGCGTTTGCGGTGCTTTCCAA
>WFQO01000079.1 GCA_015486995.1 Nitratifractor sp.
GCCGAAACCCTGGGAGAGGATCTCGATCTGAGCTCCTTGGAGCGTTTCGGTGAACTTGTCGTCTACCCGCGTACCGCACCGGATGAGACACTGCAAAGAATCGACGACGCTGAAATCGTCATCACCAACAAGGTGGTTCTCGATCGGGAGATTCTCCGGGCGGCTCCGAAGCTCAAACTGATCTGCATTGCGGCAACGGGGATGAACAATGTCGATCTAAAGGCCGTCGAGGAGCTCGGTATCACGGTGCGTAATGTCGCCGGCTACTCCACTCCCAGCGTCGTACAGCATACTTTCGCGATGCTGCTCTATCTCAATGAACAGCTCGCCTATTATGACCGCTTCGTCAAGGAGGGATCCTGGAGTCACGGCGGGCTCTTCACCCATCTGGGACGTCCCTTTTCCGAAATCGCCGGCAAACGGTGGGGGATCATCGGGATGGGGACGATCGGCTCCGAAGTCGCCCGCATCGCCCGGGCGTTCGGTGCCGATGTGGTCTATTATCCCACCTCGGGAATTGCCCACGAAGATGCCTATCCGGCGCTGGAACTCGAAGAGCTGCTGCGCGGCAGCCATATCGTCAGCATCCACGCGCCGCTGAATGAGCGGACCCAGGGGCTTCTCGGCGCCAAGGAGCTTGCTCTGCTGAGTGAGAAAGCCATCCTCCTCAATCTCGGCCGGGGCGGCATCGTCGACGAGACGGCCCTGGCGCAGGAGCTGGACCGGCGGGAACTCTACACCGGCCTGGACGTCACCGAACAGGAACCTCTACCCGAAGACTCCCCGCTGTTGAAGCTCCGGCACCCCGAACACCTCCTCATCACCCCCCACATCGCCTGGGCCAGCATCGAAGCGAGAGAGCGACTTTTGCAGGGAATCGTGAAGAACATCGAGGAGTTTTTGGATAAAGAGATATATTAACGGTTATCGGGATGCCTCCGATGGAAAATGATATTTCCGATAAAATAGCACTCCCCTTCCCAGGGAGAAGTAATATAGTGGTCACGCATAATGAAAGGATAGATCATGCAACCGATACCTACCGATCTTGAACATGAAGTTCGGGATATAGATATTATCGTATCCAAAGGGAACGAAGCGGGAGATATTACCTATGCCAATCCCATATTTTGGAAACTCTCCGGTTATACACAAGGGGAGCTTTTAGACAAGCCCCATGCGATCATCCGTCACCCCGATATGCCCTCAATTATTTTCAAATTTCTTTGGGATAATCTCAAAGCGGGCAAAGACGTCAAAGCTTTCGTCAAAAACCTCTCTAAAGACGGAGGTTACTACTGGGTACTTGCCCATGTAAAAGTGGCGACCAATCCCGATGGATCATTTCGCAACTATGTTTCGACCCGCCGGAAGATGAGCCCCCACGCCCGAGAAGTGATCGAACCGCTTTATAAGCGAATGCGAGAGGCTGAGCAAAGCGGCGGAATGGAAGCCTCTTTGCCGATTTTGGAAGAGTTCCTCAAAGAACGAGGCGGTTCGTTGGAAAATTTCAACGAAATTATGGAATCAATCAATAAAGGACATTGAGTATGGTAGATTTTGATCAGTCAATGAAACGGCTCCGCAGTGTTAGCGGATATCTTGGATCAGCGGTGCTCAACTTTGCGGGAGAGACACTTTATTTGGACGAGGAAAACACCGGCGTTGATATCGCTTACTCGGCCAGTATCTTCAACGACGCTTTTCGCTCGATTTCCGAAGCGTCACTCGACGTAGGGTTTTCAGAAGCTTCCTTTGTCGAAACCAAAACTCAAGACGGTCACGTCTTTTTGATTAACTCTGCCGGTGAAGCCGGCGGTGACAACTTCAGCAAACTCAATATTTTCGCCATTTTTCGTGATGATGGGAATATCGCTCTTGGGAAAATGATCATGGAACGAACCTCTCAAGCCCTTTCTAAAGCGATGGCGGAACTCTAAAACTCACCCTTCTTCGCCCAGCAGGCTCTTATCGCGGTGGAGCACCGCACGGATCTGCTTGGGCATATAATAACGGAATTGATTGGGATAAATATAGAAGTCAAACCTCCCTTTTCCTTCATCAATCTGATCCCAACTTTCGATATCAAACTCGATTTTTACAATTCCGAGTGTGGGCATTTTACCCAGTTGGTTGTCAACAAGTTTATTCGCCAGAATAGTCAGTTCCGGGTTGTGTCCTACGATGAAAATACTCTCGTGTTGATCGTCCTGAAGAGCAAGTATATTGAGAATCCGCTCAGGTCGGCTTAGATATAACTCTTCCATATAATGGATTTTCCCGGCATAATCAATTCGTTTAGCCAGTTCATCGGCGGTAAGCTGAGCACGCAGTGCCGAACTGGAGATAATAAGATCGGGGCGTACTCCGTGCAAAGCCAGATAAGAACCCATTGTTTGAATGTCTTTGTATCCTTTTTTACGTAATCCCCGTTCAAAATCATCGATTTTCCCGTCAGACCAATCTGATTTAGCATGGCGAATAAGATAGAGTGTTTTGATGGCAATCTCCTTACTACGATATTTAAGCTGTTTTACTATCATAGCAAAACTCTCCCCATATTACGGTGATCATTTCATGGTATCGGAGAGTTAATCGTTCAGAAAAAACTTTTCCCGTATAATCTCAAATATACTATATTAAAAATCAATGGAGGCATAATGTGCGCAAAAGCCCTTCGGAACTGATTCACCTTCTTAACGATGCGATGAAAACCATCTCATCCCAGAAAAAAGGTGAAGAAATTGCACAGACCTTGGAACGTTTCATCGCCGATTTTACGCAGTCGGATGTAGCTGAGGTGCTTCTTTATGATATGAATGAAAACCGTTTTATCGCTCCTGTTTCAGGGAAAAGCTATTCAATGATCGATCCCAAAGGTCTGACCGGCAAACATTTCCTCACCAAAAAGGGAGGTATCTACAACCACATGATCAGCGAAAAGGGCTTCGATGCGTCGATAGATAACCCTTTCGAAAAAAAACACCGGGCACTCATTCTCTATCCCGTCGTGAAAGAAGATCGTCTCATCGGATTGATACGAGGATGGCGCAAAGTGGGTAATCGGATGACCTACTCTCCGATCGATATAGAGATACTGTCTTCGATCAACGATTTTCTAGCTAAAATCCTGCAGATTATCGCTTCCGGTGATGCAGCTCCTCATCAGGAGAAGGTTCTGGATGAGCAGACATTACGTGAAGTGAGTAATACGGCACAAAAAAATTCACAACCCCCCGCAGTCGATCAAGCTCTAATAGAGTTTTCCCAAGCGGTACACGATATTCGGACTCCCGCAACTACCTTGACGGGTTTTCTCGAGCTTCTTGAAGATTCGATCGACGACAAACATCTCAAGGAATATATCAAAAATGCCTTGGGAAGTGCGAAATTTATCAACGATTTAACGACTTCGATTCTTGATCGAATCAAATTTTCACATAACGCTGACCAGCTTTCCCTCGACCCCGTTCCCTCACTAAAATTTTTTAGCGACATTGCCAACGGGTTCAGCGCCATGATGGAAGAGAAAAACATTACTTATATTATCTATCTCGATCCCAATCTCCCGCGGGAACTTCTTCTTGATTCAATGCGAACGAGAAGGGTACTTAACAACCTCCTCTCCAATGCTTACAAATTTACACCGGAAGGGAAAAGTGTCCGTTTCGCCGTCACCTATGACCAAGTCTCAGAAAAACTCCTTTTTGAAATAACGGATGAGGGAATCGGAATCGATCCTGAACGCCAAAAAGAGATTTTTGATGCTTTTAAACAGGCAGAAGATGATACGTATGAAAAATATGGCGGTACCGGACTTGGACTGGCGATTTGTGCCCGCTATGTCGAAGAGATGGGTGGAGAACTCAATCTAAAAAGCTCTCCTGAAAAAGGGAGTAAATTTTCCTTTTTCATTCCTGTTCAGGTTAGCGATTCCGAAGCAAGTCTACCTCCTTTTATCGATGTAAACAAGCACGCCGTTATCTTTACCAACGACTTTGCCGCTCCCGACGCAATAAATGTCCGCGACTATCTTCTCGCTTCCGGACTTCCATCTGAAAGAATTTCAATTACCAACCAAATTCTTCAGACACCCACACACGCCTACTGTTTTCCGGACATCTCCTCCGTGGAATTGATCAAAACATTGCAAGAATCGAACGTTAAAGTCCTCCTTTTCGAAGATCATCTCTTCAGCCTCTCTCAAGAAAAAAACTATGAAGATATTCCGATAATCTCACGCAACACTTATTACGGCAAGGCGGTTCATGATTTGGCTTTCAGTCTTCCCAAACGACGTGCCCTTATCATCGACGATAATAAAATCAATCTAATTCTGCTACGTTCGATGCTCGAGAAAGAATACATAGATATCGAGACCTCCATGGAAGGGAATGATGCTTTTGAGAAACTGTCACAGGCCCTCGAGGCGGGAAAACCCTACGACATCATTCTCATCGACAAACATATGCCCGGACTCTCCGGAGATGAAATTCTCCGCCGTTATCGTGAACTCGAAAAAACATACGGCAAACACGCCTACGCCATCTATATTACAGGAGATCCACACATCAGACCGGAGGAACGTGCCCTCTTCGATTACTGTATGAGTAAACCTTTCGGAAAACGTACTGTCGAAACAACACTGCAGGAAGCAATAAAATCTTTGGAGAAGAGATAAGATCTTTCAACAGAAACAAAGAGGAGTCTTCAACTTATAGACATCATCAAGTTGGTATAAAGAAGAGAGGTATTGAATGTTTCAAACACCAGATGATCGAAGAGATCTTCTCATCATCGGCAGTGGAGGAGCCGGTCTCTCCGCCGCTCTGGAGGCGGCGGGTCGTGGAGCGAAAGTCGCTGTCGTCACCAAGACTCTCCCGACTCAGGCCCAGAGCTGCATGGCCCAGGGGGGAATCAATGCCGCCCTGGGAAACATAGAACCCGACAGCCCCGAGGAACACATCGCCGATACGCTGCGCTCCGCCCACGGCCTGGCCGACGAGACGATGGTCCGCACCCTCTGCGAATCGGCCCCCGAGACCATCGAGTGGCTCGACCGTATGCTCGTGCCATTTTCCAGAATTCAACCCAATAAAAATTCTACCCACTACCCACTACCCACTACCCACTCGTTACAAACGATCGCCCAACGCCGCCTGGGAGGGGCCAGCCACCCGAGAGCCTGCTACGCCCAGGACTACAC
>WFQO01000080.1 GCA_015486995.1 Nitratifractor sp.
GCGCTCCTGGATCTCGATGCCGAGCGGGCCTATGTGGTCAGCAGCGAAGACGGGATGGACGAGATCTCCCTGGCGGCGCCGACCCGTTTCGCCTACGTCGAGGCCGGCCGGGTCAGCGAGGGGCTGATCGAGCCGGAGGTCCACGGCTTCAAGCGCGCCCCCAAAGAGGCGATCCTGGGAGGAGATGCCGTGGCCAACGCCGCCATCACCCGGGCGGTTCTCGGCGGTGAGGAGCAAGGGCCCAAGCGGGATGTGGTTCTGCTCAACGGCGCCTACGCCCTCTTTGTCGACGGCCGGGCGAGGGATGTTCCCGAAGCGATCGAGATCCTCACCGAAACAATCGACAGCGGCAAGGCGGCGAAGCATCTGGAGGAGATCGTTCGGGTCTCCAATGCGCTGTAAATAACGAGTGACTAGTAACCGGCAACTAGTAACCGATTTACCTTTTTTCAAACGGCAAAGAGGGTTAAGCCCGTTCTAACGACAACTAGCGACTAGAGACTATCGACTAGCGACTACCATAAACAAGGAACCTCGGTGAAATCTTCAGATCCATCAAACGACAAAGGACAAAGGACAGACGACGCCCTGGAGATCGAAGCGGGTCTTGAAGATCTTCGTAGCGTGGTCGAGGCTATGGAGCGTCTGATCCCCCCCGAAGCCGTGATCTCTCTGCGGGGAGATTTGGCGGCGGGGAAAACGACGCTCGTCCAGGCGATCGCCCGGCGACTCGGTGTGGAGGGAAGCGTCAGCTCTCCGACCTTTTCTTTGCAACATCGTTACGGGGAGAGGATCTATCATTACGATCTCTATCGAAAAAGTTTCGACGAAGTGGCGCAGCTGGGATTGCTTGAATCTTTCGAAGAGCCGGGATGGCATCTTGTGGAGTGGGCCGATGATGCGCTGAAAACTTTTTGCCAAGCGGCAGGTTATCCGCTTTGGCAGGTGACGATCCTTCCGCAGGGGGATCGTCGTATCTACCGAATCGAGTCTCTCGATGCATAGACTTGAAGCCCACGATCTCAGCAAAACGATCAAAAAGAAAACCATCGTTCACGATATATCTCTTTATGTGACCGACGGGGAGATTGTCGGACTTTTGGGGCCCAACGGAGCGGGGAAGACCACCACCTTCTATATGCTCTGCGGACTGACGGAAGCGAGTACCGGTACCGTGACGCTCGACGGTCGGGAGTTGACGGATTTGCCGCTGAGCCGTCGGGCACGCCTGGGCATCGGCTATCTCCCGCAGGAGTCGAGTATCTTCAAAGATTTGAGTGTCGAAGAGAATCTCTGGATCGCGGCCGAAGCGACCTCCATGAGTCGGGAGGAATCCCATGAACGGATCGAGGAGTTACTCGAACTTTTCAACATCGAGCCGATTCGTGATCGTTTGGGGTTTCGCTTGAGCGGAGGGGAACGGCGCCGGGCCGAGATCGCCCGTGCTTTGGTAGGGCAGCCGAAATTTCTCCTTCTCGATGAACCCTTTGCCGGGGTCGATCCCATCGCGGTGCTGGATATTCAAGAGATTGTCCGTCAGTTGAAAAGTCTAGGGATCGGCATTCTCATCACCGACCACAATGTCCGGGAGACTCTGGGGATCTGCGAACGGGCTTACGTCATGCGTGACGGCGCGATGCTCGCACAGGGAAGCAGCAGCGAAATCGCTTCCGATGCCGCGGTAAGAAAATATTATTTGGGTGAAAATTTCCGTTTATGAGGAGGAGAGGATGAAAAGAGTGTTTACCGTGATCGGAATCCTCTGGACGTTTTTTGGGCAGCAAGGAGAAGCGATGAGTATGAAAACGAAAGAAGCAGAGAGTTGCACGGTGGAGTACCGGTTTCTCAATCCCTCTCTCGGGCCGGTGGAGGGGGAGCGAACTTTTCGTGTTGTTCTTCGTGGAGAGAAGGTTCTCGAGGTGGTCGATCTACGGACGGCTACCCGTGCCGATCCCGGGCAGGGATTTCCCGGACTTGGCATCGTGCGGGAGGTATTGGCCGGAAAGAGAGAAGGCAAGTACCGGGTCACTTACGATGACAAAGGACGACCGCTGAAGATCGAAGTCGCCTCCGGAGGGACAGGTGCTTCCTATCGGATCGATATCCTGAAACAGAATTGCCTTCGCTGAAAAACGACGCTTTTATTGTCGGATAAAAGCACATTATCGTCAGAAAATCTCTCCTTTTTTTCTTTCTATTTTTTTCTCTTGATGCGTATCAACGGCTTCGCCGCCGAAAATTGTCATAATCCCTTATGCTCGTAGAAGCATACAGCCGAAAGGAGTCCATACAATGGGAAATTTCACAGGATGGCCGGAGATCGCTCCGGATCAGTTCCTCCCGATCTTCATCGTCGCGACACTGGTCTTGGTCTTCGGGGTGGCGTACGCCGCGATCATTACGTTGGCCAAAATGGGATTTTTTTCCAAAAAATGGATGCCTTTCGGCTATCTGTTCTGGGGATTGCAGACCTTCAGTCTGTATGAGCTCGCCATTTTGATCCACAGCAACCGTTACACGACGAAGGTGCTGTTGGTGACGATGGTGGCTTATCTCTTTGTCCCGCATCTCTACTTCTTCCTAGTTTCGGAGTCGGAGAAGCGGTACGAACAGAACGACCAAAACGACACAAACCACTAAAGGAGGAAAAATGGCTGGCAAAAAAGCATCCGTCTGGACGAGTATCAGCTTTTGGCGGCGTTCGGCGGCTTGGGTCACCGGGTTGGCGACGATTTTGCTGATCTGGCTGACGTTCGATACGATGGCACAGATCCGTATGGGTACGGATCAGGAACTCAAGGAGGGGATCAAGCGACGCATTCCCGCTCCCACGGTCATCAACTACAAGATCGACTACAAATACGACGAGAAGCGGGGCCTCGAGGCTCCCGTCATCGGGCCCGAGAAGCAGCCGCTCTTCGGCAAAGAGCTCAGCCCCAAAGAGGCGGCGGCTCTGCTGCACCTGGGCAAGCTGACCTCTCAGTCCAAGAACTGCATGGATTGCCACACTCTGCTGGGCAACGGCGGTTACTACGCACCGGACCTGACCAAAGCATGGCTCGATCCGATGTGGGAGCAAACGATGCCCGCGATGACCGGCAAAAAGACCAAGGAAGAGGCGATGGTGGCTTTCCTGATGCATCCCGACAAATACCCCACTCACGCCCGGATGATGCCCAACCTCGGCATCACCGAGCAGGAGGCCAAAGGCCTGGTGGCGTTTTTGAAGCATATGTCGTCCATCGACACCAACGGGTACCCCCGCGGCTTCTCCAAAACCATAAAAGAATTCCAGACAGGAGGCACCTATGCTAAATAAAACCGCACATCTGTCGCCTTCCAAACAGCTGGCGATGAACTACTTCCGGGTGGCGATCGTCCTCTTCGGGGCGCAGCTGCTCTTCGGCCTGGTCATCGGCCTGCAGTATCTCTTCCCCGGATTTCTCTACGAGGTCGTCGACTTTAGCGTCGCGCGGATGATTCACATCAATGCGCTGGTCGTCTGGATGCTCTACGCGATGATCGGCTCGGTCTATCTGATGCTTCCCGACGAAACGGGGATCGAAAAGCCCGTGGGAATGGGCCTGGGTAAGCTCGCTTTCTGGGTCCTGACCGCAGCCGTAGCCGTCGTCGTCGTGGTCTTCCTCTTTATCCAGGTCGGACCCGGTAAAGAGTCTTCGATCTGGTTCATCAACGAAGGGCGTGAATACCTCGAAGCCCCCCGCTGGGCCGACATCGGTATCGTCGTGGTCGTTCTGATCTTCTACGCCAACGTCTTTTTCACCTATATGAAAGGGAAAAAGACCGGCATTATGACTGTCATGGTCGCCAACCTGATGGCGGTGGCCGGCCTTTATCTGGCGGGAATGTTCTTTACCGACAACATCTCGATGGATCAGTACTGGTGGTGGTGGGTCATCCACCTCTGGGTCGAAGCGACTTGGGAAGTCTTCGTCGGTACGCTGGCGGCCTACGCGCTGCTGCGGGTCATTGGCGCCAAACGTGAAATCGTCGAAATGTGGCTCTGGATCGAAGTGCTGATGCTCTTCGGTTCCGGTATCCTCGGCCTGGGGCACCACTACTTCTGGATCGGTACGCCCGAGTACTGGTGGGAGATCGGTGCGCTCTTCAGTTCACTCGAGCCCGTCCCGCTGGTCGCGATGTTTGTCCACGTCCTTTACGACTGGGGCAAAGAGCAGGGAGCACACGAAGCCGGTGGCAAAGGCAATGCGATTACGAATGGCCCCACCATGGCCTGGGTAACGGTCAACGCCTTCGGAAACTTCCTCGGTGCCGGTATCTGGGGCTTCTTCCATACGCTGCCCCAGGTCAACATCTACACCCACGGTTCGCAGTTCACGGCGGCGCATGGACACCTGGCCTTCTTCGGGGCCTACGCCACGATCCTGGTCGGAATGATGTATCTGGGCATCCAGGACAGCTACGGGCTCAAAAAGCTCAAAGCGACCTTCAAGTCTAAAATGGCTCTCTTCCTGATTACCTTCGGTATGTTGGGAATGGCCGTCGCATTGACCATCGCCGGCTATGAGCAGGTTTTGGTCGAGCGCGCGGAGCTTGGAGCCGGATGGCAAGCCTTCTTCACCGCACAGAATCTGCCCTGGTATGTCCAGGCGATGGTCTGGCGTGAGATCATGGGAGTCGTGGTCTTCCTCGGCTTCGTCTACCTGGTCTGGGATCTGCTCACCATCGGCAAAGTCGAAGCTGCGGCCGAAGAGGCCTGAGCCCGAGAGGGAAAGTTCGCTTTCCCGTAGAAGAATCGAAAAAAAGGAGACACGCTTATGAATTTTCATATGTTCGAACAGTGCCACGATGTAGCCTGCAACAACTTTTTCGCCTGGCTGAACCAGGGGCCGTTGACGCTGACGATCGTGCTGCACACCATCATCATCCTGCCGATGTTCTGGATCTATTTCAGCGAAAAGAAAAAGCTTCAGCAGGGGAAAGAAGACTGATCTTGATTTCGATCATTTTTCCAGTTCCGTCGTTTCAGTATAATTAAACGATGGTTTCGAGTGCCGGAAATGTCCGGCCAACGATCTGTATTCATTTCGATCCAAAGGAGGAGCAATGAAATTAGGAACCGTATTGAGTTACGTCGCGGCGGCTTCGCTGGCGGCCACTGTCGCTCAGGCAGGCACGTCCAAGATGAACTTCGCCAAAATGTACGAAAAAGAGTGCCAGGGGTGCCACGGCCCGATTCACCAGGGAGGCGTCGGAGCCGACCTGCGCCCCAAAGCGCTCAAGAAGAAAAACAAGCAGATGCTCGTCGATACGATCTTGCAGGGCAAGCCGGGTACGGCGATGCCCGCATGGAAGTCCACGTTCAGCCGCGACGATGCGGCCGGGATGGTCGATTGGCTGATGAATTGGAAAAACACCGTCGAACTCAAGCTCGATCTCGATCAGATCAAAAAGAGCTGGAAGAAACTGGCGAATCGCGAAGCGCTCTTCAAGAAATATCCCACCCCGACCGATGTCAAAAGCGTCAAGGATATCGTCTTCGCCACCGAGCGTGACGCTTCGTTGGTCGACTTTATCGACGGTACCACCGGCAAAGTCCTCTCCCGCCACAAGGCGGGCTTCGCCGTCCACGTTACCGTCACCAACAAGCGGATGCCCCGCTACGCCTACTCCATCAGCCGCTCCGGCCGCCTGACGATGTTCGACCTCAACGCTCCCGGCCAGCCGGCCGTCGCCAGCGTCCAGGTCGGGCAGGAGTCCCGCGGTCTGGCGGTCTCTCCCGACGGTAAATACGTCATGGCGGGTGATTACAATCCCGGCGGTGCCGTTCTTTGCGATGCGTTGACACTGAAGCCTCTGAAAGTCTATCCTACCGGTAGTGTCATCGATCCCGACGGCAACATCGGACCCAGCCGTGTCGCCTACATCGCCGACACTCCGTATCGTCCCTATTTCAGCTTCGCGCTCAAAGACGGAGGGCATGTCTATATCGTCGATTACAGCAAGCCCAATTTCCCTGTCGTGGGTGACATCCCCAACATCGGAAAGATCCTGCATGACGCTTTCGAAAACGAAGGAACCGACGAGGGGCGTTTCGTCTATGTCGCCTCGCAGGGTAGTGACTTGATGGGTGTCGTCGACCTCAAGACCAAGAAACTCGCCGCCAAGATCTATACCGGCCCCGGTACCAAGCCTCACCCCGGTCAGGGAAGCTCCTGGTACAACAAACGCTACGGCCAGCTCAACGCTACCAATAGTATGAACGTCGGTGACGTTGTCATCTGGAATATGGACAACGAAGTGGTTGCCAACGTTCCCACCGCGGGCGGCGGTCTCTTTGTCGGGACCAGCAAAGACACTCCCTACATCTGGTCCGACTGTGTCCTGGGCGGACCCCACAACTATAATAAGGTCTATCTGATCAACAAGCAGACCCTGGAGACCGATCGCATCATCGAAGTCGGCAAACACAAAGGCCATCTGATCGATGCGCACACTGGCAAAGTCCTGCAGGAGTGGGATGCAACCCAGTATAAAACCGTCAAAGGCAAAGAAGTTCCCTCCAAGATCTCCAAAGAGACACTGGTCACTTATACCGCCAAGCACGGCCCGAAAGTCAAGAAGCCTGTCCAGCCCCGTCTGCTCCACGCCGAGCCGGCCAACCACGGCAAATGGACGTTTATCTCCGAGTGGACGACCGGTCGTATCGGCGTCTACAATTCGCAAACGGGTGAATTCGTCAAGTACATCTACAATATGACGACACCGACCTTCACCTATTCCGTCGAGCACCGCGAAGAAGTTCCCGGCGCCTGATCCAACTCTGCTTTTGCGGCCCTCTCCTTCGGGAGGGTGCTTTCTCGAAGTTTTTTCACTATAAAGTTTCGATAAAGCATCGGAGTCGATATGCGCTTTCTCCTTTCGATCTTTTTCCTTTTTTCTCTGCACGCTTCGGATTATCTCAGCAACAAAAAATGCAAAGAGTGCCACGAAACGATCTACAACGAGTACGAGCACTCGGCCCACCACCTGAGCTATTTCACCGACGAACTGCACCGTAAAGTCGCCAACGCCTCCAACCCGAAGACCTATGCCTGCGCCCCCTGCCATATGCCGGCGGCCCCGGATGTCTCGGCGTTGGTTTCGGGGCGGGATCGCCCCGATCCCCGTGAGGTACGCGAACGTGACGGTGTCTCCTGTTTTTTCTGCCACACGATCGCCTACGTCAAAAAGGCCCACCGCTTCAATCTCAACCTTCCGGCCCGCCAGGCCGAGGGGTACAAACCTTCGCTTTTCGGTTCACTCTCCGACCC
>WFQO01000081.1 GCA_015486995.1 Nitratifractor sp.
AATCCTCTGCCGATCGAGAGCCGTATCGACTATGGGCCCTTTTTCTTTTCGGAACTTCGCCCGGGACTCCTACGCATCACGACGCATAAGCGGCTGGCCGAGTTGTTGACGAAAGAGGGAGCCGAAGAGTTGCGCCGGTCGCTGGAGCGTCCGGTGACGATCGACTATCGGGGGATTATGGATTGGATGCACGTCGTACACGAGGAGCTCTCACTCTCTGCGGTGGAGGTGAAGGAAGGAAACGTGAGTATCGCAACAGTCGCTCCGATCCGCATCGTAGGCGCCTATGAACTTTCGAACCTCAAAGGGCGCTGGAGCCTTACGACTCCACGGATCGACTTTCGGAACCCGAAAACACAGGAGCGCCTGCAGGTGAAAGGGCTGAGTGCCGGTGCAGCCATCGCCGAGATCGGAAAAGAGGGCCCGATCTTCGGCCGCTACAACCTGAAGGCGCAACGAGTCCGTACCGTTTTTGTCAATGCCGGCAAGCGTGAACAGCTGGATTTCGGAGGATCGATGCACATCGGACTGGAGAAGAGGACGCCGGATTTGGCGACCCTGACTCTGGGCATCGCTCTGCACAGCGAAAACAACGCCACGCGTACGCTCTGGAAAGGAATTCATTCCGCTTCGCTCGATCTGACACTGAAAAATCTCGGCATCGAAGGGTTGCGCAGACTCTCGGCACTGGAGAAAGAGCGCCAGGCGATCCAAGAGCGCCTGGCAACGGCGGTGGGCGGCAACGACGATCTGGCAATGCAAAAGGCGATCCTGGCGCTGCAGGCACTGGACAAGCGCTGGATCGACATCTACAACGCACTGCTGATCCCCGGAAAGACAGCGCTGCACCTTGACGAAACGATCGACGCTTCGCAGCGTAGCCGCCTCGTGCTCGATCTGCGTTATACGGGTCAACCCCTGCAGGGTGATCCGATGACGGCAATGATCTCTCTGATGGCCCACGCCGACCGGCTGGCTGAAGGGCGTTTCGATCTGACGCTCGAAAAATCTTTGGCGAAGCGGCTCTATCCCAACGGGATTTTCGTACTCGATTCGATGGTAAGTAAAAACCTGGCGACTTTCAAAGGGGGGCTCTACCACCTCCAAGGGGAGATCAAAGCGGGCAAAATCATCATCAACGGGACAAAGTACGCTCCCCAGGAGCTGATGATGCTGATTTTGATGTAGGACGATGTGCGCGATCTTCGGTATCGTCGGATCCTATGATCCCAAGCAAGCCCGGGAAGCCTTCGACCGTCTCAGTCACCGGGGCCCCGACGACAGCCGCTTGCTGCTTGGAGAAGCGGGAGCCTGGGGAGTGCACCGCCTGGCCATCGAGTCGGCGGGTGAGGCGATGGCCCAGCCTCTGGAGGATTCTGGTGAAGTCATTCTCTTCAACGGGGAGATCTACAACTACAGGGAACTGGCAGCGGAACTGGGCATCGAAGCGGAGTCGGAGAGCCGGATCCTGCTGGCGGCCTGGCGGCGCTGGGGAGCCGATTTTGTCCGGCGCCTTCGGGGGATGTATGCCATTGCCGTGATCGAAGCCGAAAAGGGCAAGGTGTATCTTTTCCGGGACCCGGCGGGCAAAAAGCCTCTCTTCTACCTGATCCGCCCAGACTTCGTCGCCTTCGCCAGCGAAGCCAAAGCCCTCTACGCCCTCAAACCCTTCTTCCTCGAACGTCGCCATCTGGTTCAGTATCTGGGCTACCAATCGACGATCGCCCCCCATACCTTGGATCGGGAGGTTTGCAAGCTGGAACCAGGGGGGCGGATCGAGCTAATGCTCGATCCGAGTGAAGAACGAAGAGTGAAGAGTGAAGAGGATCAAATACCAATCATCCAACATCCAACATCCAACATCCAAAATTTTTCCGTTCCTCACTCGCCGAATGATCCTTGGCTCTCAACCCCCATTCTCTACCGTGACGAAGCGAGTGCCTCGGCTGCAGTGGAAGCAGCGCTGAGAGAGGCGGTGGCCCTTCGTATTCCCGGCAAAGTTCCCTGGGGGGTGCTGCTCAGCGGCGGGCTGGACTCTTCCCTGGTGGCGGCGTTGGCCGCGGAGCGAAGCACAGAGCCGATCCGGACTTTCAGCATCGGTTACGAAGGGTACGCCAACTACGACGAGCGCCCCTGGGCGGAGCGGACCGCCCGGCATCTGGGGGCGGAGCACCGTGCCTATTCCCTCGGGAAGCGGGAGTTTTTCGAGACCCTGGAGGAGTTGCTGCCTCTACTGGACGAGCCGTTGGGGGATCCGGCGATGATTCCGCTTTTTTTTCTGATGCGGCAGGCGGCGAAGGAGGGGATCCGGGTGCTGCTGGGGGGCGAGGGGAGCGACGAGCTCTTTCTGGGCTATCGCACCTACCGGGAGTACTACGCCGTGGAGAAGGCGCGGGAGCTCCCCTACCGCCACTGGCTGCGAAACTATTTTCACAAACACTATTCCGAAAACCGGGAGTGGGAGTGGTACAAGCGGGCCTGGGAGGATCAGCCCATCTTCCGATCCACGGCGGAGCTCTATACCGATCTGCAGCTTAACCGGCTTCTCAAACAGAATGTCAGAGACGGGCAGAACCTGGAGGCGATCCGCCCCTGGCTGGAGCGTTTCGAAGCCTCGGAACGTTCCCACCCCGCCGACCGGTACAGCTATCTCGATCTCAAGGTGATGCTGGGGGAGGTCTATCTGGTCAAGCAGGACCGGGTCAGCATGGCCGCCGGGATCGAAGCCCGCTCCCCTTTTCTGGACCGTCGGATGATCGAAACCGCCTTCGCCGTCGATCCGCAGCTGCGCCTCGAGACCGCCCCCAAAGGGATCCTCAAAAAGGTGGCCGAGCCCTACCTGCCCTCAGCAATCGTCCACCGCAAAAAAAAGGGGCTCAACTACCCCTTCATCGAATGGATCCTCTGTCTCTTATACACA
>WFQO01000082.1 GCA_015486995.1 Nitratifractor sp.
GCGTAGACGCCGCGCCGTACGCTCATCCCCTCCCGATCCACATCGAAGAGCCAGAAACACTCCCGTCCCTCCATACTGACACTTCCGGCACAATAGAGATCGATCGCCAGGCCGTCGGGGGCCAGGTCGGTCCGGTAGCAGCGGTGGATGTGGCCGTTGAGGATGGCGCCGCGCCGGATGGGGCGGCAGGCCCGCAGGAAGTCGTCGGCGTTACGGAGGCCGTGCTGTTGGCTGTCCGGGCGGCCGTCGGCGAGGCGGGCGGCGTAGTGGGTCATGACGAAGATCCAGCGGTCGGCGAGGCGGGGATCGGCGAGGATCCGCCCCAGCGCCTCGAGCTGTTCGGGGGGGATGTGTCCGTCGGAGCGCCAGGGCAGGGGATTGGGCTTGGCGCTGTTGACGCCGATGACGGCGACCTCGTCGAAGAGCCGCACAAAGGGCCAAACCCCATCGACGCTGTATTGGGGCCAGTCGCTGTGCATATAGCGGCCGAAGTAGCGGAAGAACGCGTCGCTGTGGATCACGTCTTTGGCGTAAATGTCGTGGTTGCCCGGCAGGGTGATGAAGCGCTCGGGAGGCTGCGCGAGCGGGGCGATGAGCTCGGCGGCGTTTTCCAGCTCGGCCTCGAGGCCCAGCGCGGTGTAGTCGCCTGTGCAGAGCACCAGATCGACGTTATGGGTCTCTTTGAAGCGGACCAGGTCGCCGATCTTCTCATCGGCGTTGTCGAAATAATGCCCCCGTCCTCCCAGGAGATTCAAGGCGCCGATGGCCCGCTTGCCGAACCATTTGCGCCAAGGGATCGTGCGAAGCGAGAGGTCGAAGTGCGGGTCGCTGCAGTGAAGGATTCTCACGGAGTATTCTCCTTCAGCATCGGGCAGGTATCCGGCAGGACGAGCCGCAGGGCACCCGGAAGGATCCGAAAGCGGAAGGAGTCCGCCTCGTAGGGCTCTCCGTCGAGATTGATACGGCGCATCTGCGGTTCTTCGGGGGTGAATTCCACTTCTGAAGCCCGCAGAATCTTGCGAAAGGGCATCCCGCCGAAGAGCGTCGCGGAAGGAGGCGAGAGTTCGCTGGGAATCGAAAGGGGCTCGAGGGTAAAGAGGGCGATGTCCAGGAGTCCGTCGTCGATGCACGCTTCGGGGGAGAGGAGCATCCCGCCTCCGGCCTGGCGGCCGTTGCAGACGGCGGTGGCGAAGGAGCTCCCCTCGAAGCGGTACTCTCCGATACGCAGCGTTCCACGGACGGGGGTGAAACTGAAGAGCTTGAGAATTCCGGTCAGGGCGTAGGCGCCGCCGCCGAGGATGCTTTTGAGCTCCGGAGGGGTTTCGGTAGTCACCTGCGCGCCGAATCCCCCGCTGGCGACGTTGAGAAAATAGCGCGCATTGACGCAGCCGACGTCGACGGGGCGGCTCTCTCCGTTGATCGCCATCAGCAAGGCATCGTAGGGGTCGAGGGGGATCTCCGCGGCCGTGGCGAAATCGTTGGCGGTACCCAGGGGGAGGATCGCCAGCTCGGGACGCTTCGCTTCCTCCAGGGCCATCATCGCGTTGAGCACGCCGTTGAGTGTCCCGTCACCTCCGCCCGCGACGATGCGGTCGATCCCGTCGTCGGCGCACTCCCGGATCAGAGCCGGGAGATCCTCGGGCAGATAGGCGATGCGGACATCCAGGGCGAAGAAGTGGTGTTGTCGGATGGTGGCGATGGCTTCGTGAAGCAGAGGGTTTCCGGCTTTCTGGCCGTTGAGGATTGTCCGGATCCTCATCGCGGTTCTCCGTTATCGGTTTTCACGTTTTTCTCCTTGTAGTCGCTTAGCAAAAAGCCGAGCCATCGGGTTTCGTCGTACTGCATCAGCAAGAATTGTACCCCCATCGTCAGAGGGACCGAGAGGATCATCCCCGTCGGGCCGAAGAACCATCCCCAAAAGACCATCGACCAGAAGACGGTGAAGGAAGAGAGCCCCAGGCCGCGGCCCATCATCGCCGGCTGGAGAATGTTGCCCACGACGCTGTTGAGCAGCAGGTAGCCCAGAGCGACCCACATCGCGGTACTCCAGGAGTGTTCCACAAGTCCGAGGATCACGGGAGGGACGGCGGCGATGATGGAGCCGATGACGGGGATGAAGTTGAGGAAAAAGGTCAGCACCGCCCAGAGCAGAGCGTACTGCACGTCGAAAAACCAGAGCAGCAGCAGGGCCCCCGCCGCCGTGATCAGGCTGACTTTGGCCATGATGATGAAATAGGTATAGATCTTGTCAAAGACCTCTTCGACGGCCCGCTCCCGCTCCGGGTTCTCCCGGAGGATGAAGCGCATGCGGCTGCGGAAATTGACGCTGTCGAGGATCAAAAAAGAGGAAGTGAAAAGGATCAGCAGAGTGTTGGAGAACTGGTTGCCCATCTGCAGGAGCATCTGTTTGAAGAAAGCGACGATTCCGTTGGGCCGGATGAAGCCGGTCAACTGGTGCTTTTCGATGGGAATGCCCTGCCGGGCCAGGAAGGTATCGAATCGCTCCAGGATCCCTTGCAGCTGGGTACCGATCTCGGAGAGGTGGCCGACGAAAGCGTTGATTTCGGAGGCGACGAAAACGCCGAAAAGAATCAGCAGCGCGATCATCACGGTGATGACCAGGACCAGAGAAAGGGCCCGGGGAAGCCCCCGGCGCTCCAGCCAATGTATCATCGGCTGCAGCAGCAGGGCGATCATCGCGGAGATCATCAGGGGGATGAGGAGGCCGGCGGTCCATTTGGCGAGGACCATGATCACACCGAAGCTCATGAAGAAGAAGAGCAGTTGATTGATCCGCCAACTGGTCGATTTTTCCACAATCATGATATGTCTTCTCCTTCTGATCCTCCATCTGAAATATTGATTGTATCCGACTTTCTTTAACCCATAATTTGCATCGGGTTCTCATTCCAATAGCTGTTTAAAGTTGAACAAAAAGTGTAAACACAGAGCGATGGCTTATATTTTCTGTAACCTTAGAAGCGAAACGCTCAGAGCAAATCATAGCAGTAAACTCTGTAGATGTTTGAGGAGTTGAGTGTTTTTTTGTCTGTCATTTAGAACTTTGGATGATCGGAATATTATGAAGGAGAAGAATAAACTCCCGGAATGTCCGGGATCTTCGAAAAAGGAAAAACCATTCAAAAGGAGGGAGGAATGAATGCGACCTTTCCATTCGGAAGAGAGGGGATGTCGGTTTCATTTCCGACGTCGCTATGATAAGAGGAAAAGTTTAATCGCAGGTAAATATTTGAAAACGAGACAACTATCGTCTGATGCGGTAATATGATAAAATCCTACAAAAAATGAGAAGAGAAAAAGAATGAAAGCCAAAGAACAACTGAAAAACCTGCTTTCCAATGAGCTAATGCCTGATTTGGAAGAGGCGATCGACGAAATTTTTCAAATGGTAGAGAAGGAGAAGATGATATCCTTGGCCGATCGGGAAGAGTTGGAGGAGATGCAGGCGATGCATGCCGAATGTCGGGAGATCCTTATCGAAATCGAGAGTGGAGAGATGGAAGAGGAGGAGGCGCAGGAACTTCTGGACGAACTGGTAGAGATCAAGAGCGAGTGATTGTCTCGGCCTTTTCTGGGCTTGGTACGGTCAACCGTTCGACGATCGCTTCGATGTTTTGACAGAAATTTCCGTTTTTTTCAATGAGAAAGAGATCGTTGGTCCGGCCTTTGAGGGTATGGATCTTGGCGGATGCGATGTCGACACCTAGCGCGTCGAAGAGGGCAATGAGGTAGGCCAGAAGTCCCGCCTGATCGGCCGTCTGGAGTCGAAGTGTCGCGTATTCGCGGGAATGGTCGCAGTCGACCTCCAGATCCTCGGGATGCACTTCGGGTCGGTAAAGCTTCAGCTTGGGGTGGGGGGCGAAAGAGGCTTCGATAAAGGCTTTGAGCTGCGGCATTTCGCTTTCATCGAGTCGTTCGTTGAAATCGATTTTGAAGTATTTCAGACCGTCGAAGAGTTTGGTGATCTCCATGCTGACTACCTGCAGACGGGAGAGACGGGAGAGCAGGTAGGAGAGGTTGAAGTCGTGGCGTCGGATGATTTCGATTGTCAGATAGCGGCTGTTGGTGATCTGGTAGCGATACTCTTCGGTCTTCCATGCCTCTTGGGCGATGGTGACGATCCGTTTGGTGCTATGGCGGATGAAAAAAGCGTCGGAATTGATGGCGAGGATTTTTGTCCGTAGGGCACGGGGCAGGGCGTTGAAGGCTCGGCTTCGCATAAGCCGATCCACTGCCGCCATCCGTTTGGAGGTCTCATCCAGACGACTCTCGTGCCGCAGACTTTCGACGGCCTCTTTGTAGAGGGTGCGCAGCAGTTTGGCGCTGTAGTCGTTGTAGACATCGGTGCCGACCCCTTTCATATCGGCGTAGGTCAGCAGATAGATCATATCGAGCATCGTTTTGCTGCCGAAGCGGGAGGCGAAACGCATGACCACCTTTTCACTGTAGATATCTTCCCTTTGGGCGGTAGTACTCATTAACGTATGATAGAGAACGAGTCGCTCTCCCCGGGCGATCGCTTTTTCGTCAAGTCCAAGTTTCTGCGCGAAGATTCGAAAGAGCGAAGCACCGACCTGATGGTGGTCACGTTTGCGTCCTTTGCCGGCGTCGTGCAGCAGGGCGGCGATCTTCAGAGTCCGTCGCTCCTCGTCGCCGAGGGCTTCATAGAGTTCCCGGATCCGGGGGTCGTCGATGTTCTCGAGATGACGGAGGGTTTCCAGAGAGTGTCGATCCACGGCGTAGCGATGGTATCCGTCAAACTGTGGTAAGTCGATCACTTTTTTCATCGGAGGGATCAGATAACCCAACAGTCGCGCCTCCGAGAGCGTCGTCAGCACTGCATGCGATTGGGGCTGATCAAAGAGTCTGCGCAGCTCCCGGTAGAGCGACGCGTCGGGCCGCTCGGGCCGCTCGGCGTGGATCAGTGAATCGAGCAACCGGGGATGCGGGAGGAAGGAGTGTCGGGCGTGCTTTCCCATACTCTCGAGATGGGTGAGGAGTTTGTGATGCCGGGTTTCGGGAAGCAGACGGTCGGCGTAGAGCTCCGGCAGGCGGGAACCGATCAACTTCTCCAGCCAGATTTCACTATAGAGATGGACCGTCTTGAGGTGTCCGGTGACCCGCCGGGCGAGGCGGAGTTGTCCGCGATAACTGTTTTCAAATTTGAGCATGCGGGCAAGATCCGGCAGGAGCTCCAGGCGGATCCGATCGGTTTTTTTGCCAGTGACGATGTGCAGAGCGCTACGTAGACGAAAGAGAAACTCCAGTGCTTGGTGAAATTCCCGATAGTCGTCGGGATCGACGATCGAGCTGTCCAACTCCCGGATTCGGGGAATGTTGTGGAGGAGCTTGCCGATCCAGTAGACCATGTTGGCATCGCGAAATCCTCCGACTCCCTCTTTGATGTTGGGTTCCATCGTCAAAGGGTACTGCCGATGATGTCGTCGACGTTCGGCGACTTTTTCACGAATGAAGGTTTCGGGATCTTCGAGGCGGATCTCTTTGATCCGGTTTTCGATTCCGGTCCAGAGAAAGCGGGAACCGTCGAGAAAGCGGGATTCAAGAATGGCACTTTTTATGGTGATGTCGCTGCGGGCCACTTCGGGGAGTTCCGAGACTTCGTGGACTCGATGACCCAGTTTGAGACCCGTGTCCCAAAGCAGATAGAGGATCTTTTCGATCAACTCCTTGGTCCGGTAGCCGGGAGTCTCTTCGTAGACCATCATCAGATCGATGTCGGAGTAGAGGCAGAGTTGCTCTCGACCGTAGCTTCCCAGCGCCACCAGTGTTAGGGGAATGTGGTTTTTGAGAGGAAGGTACTGACCGAAACTCTCGCGAAGTGCAACCTTGTAGATCAGTTTGATTACGGCATCCATGGTGCGGGTGTGGCGAAAAAGGAAATCTCTTCCGCCGGTTTCGGCAAAGAGTTCGGGAAGGGTGGAAAAATACTCCTTGAGAAAGCCTTTGATCGCTTTGGCGATTTCAAAATCCTGGGCGTTTTCATAAAGGAGTTCTTCAACTTTTGCGGTGAGGGTGCGCATCCGTTCTCCTTGGTGACGGCTCGAAGGGCCAAGACCTGGACCCGAGACGATCCACAGAAAAATAATTGGGTTATAATACCGCAAACTTGAGGACAGGATGGAATGGAAACGTGCATGAACGCAACGAATTGATCGCCAAAATCGACGCGGGCGAGCGGCTGGGACAGAAAGAGGGAGAAGCCCTTTACGAGCTGGATCTTTTGACGTTGGGACGTCTGGCTTCTCGGATTCGGGAGGCAAAGTACGGCCGTAAAAGTTACTTCAACGTCAACCGACATATCAACCCTACCAACGTCTGCAAAGATATCTGCAAATTCTGTGCCTACAGCGCCAGCCGGAAAAATCCGAATCAGTACACCTTGAGTCATGAGGAGATCCTGGCCATCGCCGAGGAAGCCGTAACCAAGGGCGCGCGGGAGGTGCATATCGTCTCGGCGCACAATCCCGACGCCGGTTTGGATTGGTATCTGGGGGCGTTTCGCAAGATCAAGGAGGCCCACCCCGCGCTGCACGTCAAAGCACTCACTGCCGCGGAGGTGAACTTCCTCGCCGAGAGCAACGGGTTGAGTTACGACGAAATGATCGATTTGATGATCGACAGCGGCGTCGACTCCATGCCGGGCGGCGGAGCGGAAATCTTCGACGAAAAGGTCCGCGACTACATCTGCAAAGGCAAAGTCAGCTCCGAGCAGTGGCTGCAAATCCACCGAAAATGGCACGAACGGGGTCGACAGAGCAACGCCACGATGCTTTTCGGTCACGTTGAATCCAGGGCCCACCGGATCGACCACATGCTCCGTCTTCGGGAACTCCAGGACGAGACGGGAGGGTTCAACGCGTTCATTCCCCTGGTCTATCAGCGGGAGAACAATTTTCTCCGAGTCGAAGAGTTCCCCACCGCCCAGGAGATCCTCAAGACCTACGCCATCGCCCGTATCCTGCTGGACAATATCCCCCACCTCAAGGCCTACTGGGCCACCTCCACGATCGGTCTGGCGCTTTTGGCCCAGGAGTTCGGAGCCGACGACCTGGACGGAACGATCCAGAAAGAGTCGATCCAGTCCGCTGCCGGGGCCGCCAGCGCTCGGGGTATGGAGCTCGACGAATTCGTCTCCCTGATCAAAAACAGCGGCTTCATTCCGGTCGAACGCGACAGTCTCTATAACGAACTCGTCGTGTACGAATAGCGGCCCCAAACCCAAAACTACGGCTCTGTATCCGGCGTTTCAGCCCAAAACCCCTCTCTATCTTTCGAGTAACGAACGACAAATCACGAAAAACGAAACGTTTCAGACGAACCAGTTTTCCGAGAAATCATCCTGAAGATCGAGGGTGAGTTCGCCGGAGGCGGGGAGCGTCTGTACGATCCTACCGTTGCTCTCCAGTTCGAGGCGCAGGTGCAGGATGCGGAGTTTGCCGAAGAGTGTTTTGTCGAGTGCGACTTCGAGGATTTCATCTTTGGCGAGTCGGACGCCTCGGGGCAGTGAATGGCCGTCGAGGGGAAGCGTCAAAGGCGCGCTGCTTTCATCGGGATAGAGGAGGAGGCGGGCATCGTCGCCCAAGCGCTCCATATCGCCGTCGAAGCGCAGGTAGACGGTGGAGTCGTCTTCGCCCCAGTAGAGGGTTTTGACGGGACCGCGCAGCCCCTCCATCGTGGAGTAGAGGCGGCTTTCGTCGCTTCGGCCGGCCCCGAGCCATTCGAAGAAGGAGCTCACCCTCCCGTCGATGACGGGGCTGATGGGAAACTTGGGAGCGTCGACGAGGGCACGGTGGTCCTGATGCCCCGCGATGGGGAGATAGAGCGCGGAAGGAACGGCGAGGCCGGCGAGCCGGTAGGTATCGATGAGATGGCGGCGAAAGAGCGCGTCGAACTCTTCGGCGTAGTCGGTGTGGTGGTCGTCGCCGTACCACCAGAACCAATCGGAGCACTCGGCGGCAAGGAAATGGTAGCGGATCCGTTCGCGTGTCGCTTCGTCCAACTCTTTTTCGTGATGTTTCAGGTCCCGGCGGGCTTGGTAGATCATCTCCCAGGCGGCGTTTTTCTGCGGATGGCCGACCCAGGTGTCGAAGGTGCCGTTGATCCAGGAGCCCGGATGGAGGCGGGGCAACTCCCGGGCATTGTCCTCGGCATAGTCATCCATCGTCACGGTTTGGCACCAGTCGGCTTGAACGAGACGGCGGTAGAGTGCTTCGAAGAAGGGTTGGCCGTTTTGGGAGAAAAATTCCCAAGCGTTTTCACCGTCGAGGATGACGGAGACGACGGGATCTTTTTCGCTCCCTTCGATCGCTTGGAGATGCTGGAGGAAATCCTCCGCCGCCCGTTCGGCATTCCAGTAGCGGTAGGTGAAACCGATCAGGTCGCTGAGGCCGTGGTCACGAAAGGCGATCTGCACCCCTTGATAGCGGTGAGGGCGGTAGAGCGCGCTGCGCTCGGAGCTGCCCAGCGAGGCGAAGAGGATCGCTTCGTCCGTGGCGATCCAGCGCAGTCCTTTCTCTTTGTAGAGGGCGACGCTTTGGGAATCGACGGCCCCTTCGGCAGGCCAGAACCCTACCGGGTCACGTCCGAAAACTTCCCGATAGAGTTCGATGGCCCGCGCGACGTGGATGCGGGCATCCTCTTCGAGGGAGAGCGGATGCGCAGGCAGAGGAGTCTTTGGATTGGAGAGGCGGGCGTTTTGCATATCGATAAGCAGCGGGAGGATCGGATGCTTCAGAGGCGTCGTCGAGACAGCGATCTGCCCGGTTTCCATCCGTTCACGATAAAAAGGCAAAACGGTGGGGATGAAGGCCATCAGCGCATCGAGCAGGGTCTTTTTGTCCGCGGCATCGTAGCCGCGTCCCTTGCGTAGCAGCCGCTGGATGTCGCGGTTGCTGTGTCGCAGATAGTTCCCGCTCCAGGCGAGGAGAAAGAGGACCTCCAGTTCGATCAGCTCCCGATCCGTATAGTCCGTTTGTTCGTAGAGTTCGGCGTAACGGGGCAAGGGGGCCACCATCGTTTGGCGTTGGGAGCTTTTGCAGAGTTTGATGAGCCAGGGGCGCTCCTCGGTCTGGAGATCGGAGGGATTTTTTGTCCAAAGACTCAGGAAGCGGTCGGCGACGATCCCTTCGTTTTCGAGAAGTTTGAGCTGTTCGATGAGGGAGGGCGTGAGATTGAAGGTCGCCTTGAGTTGCGGATGGCGTGACAAATGCCAGGGCATATCCACATAATCCTTGATGGCGTGGAGAAAAACCCAGGGCATCTCCATTACGCCGGAATCGTCACGATAATCCGGCTGATGCATATGCCAGAGGAAGGCAAGGCGCATCATTCTACTCTTCGTGCTTCCAGCGTTCGATGAGGTCGCGGTATTTGGTCAGGATCGCTTCGCCGGAGGCGTCATCGTGGGCCTGGATGTAGAGGTTGAGATATTCGCCGTACTGGTCGGGGATCATCAAGATCCAGTCGCTCTCTCCTTCCCAGATTTTGACGCCGTCGACGGAGGAGTGCTTTTTGTCTTTGGCGTATTCGAGGAATTTGCGCATCATTTTGCCTTTGAGGGACTGGGGGCAGTCGACGCGTTCGGTGATGTAGCAGAAGTTGGCGATCTTGTCGCTGATCTCGGAGAGACGGATTTCGTGACGAATGAGAAGCTCGAGGATCTTGAGTGCGGTGTACATTGCGTCCCGGTGGAGTTGGAACTCGGTGAAGGCGAAGTTGCCGTCGATGGTGGCGAGCAGATCGTATTCGCGCATCTTTTCGGCTTTGAAGCTGTGGTAGGCGCCGCGTTCGATGACGAGATTGGGGTAGTCGATGAGATCGGGTGCCCAGGTGGGGAGGAAGACTTTCATCGGGCGGCCCAGGCGCTCGGCTTCGAGATTGAGCAGCCAGAGTACGGCGGAGAGGCCTTTGATCTTGTCGAATGGCTCTCCGGCATCGCTGATGAGTTCGATGCGTTGGCCGCTGGAGAAGAGGATGAAGCCCAGCTCCAGGCAGAGAGAGTTGACGATGCGTTTGAGATCCTCCTCACTGCGCTGCTGCATCTGCGCCACGGGAGGAAGCGCCTTGTGGCTGCTGTGGGCGTTGAGGGTGATGGCGTCGATGCCCAGGTCGTAGAGGATTTCGGGGAAGACATCGGCGGTGATTCCGTGCATCATGTCGACGGCGATGCGGATGTTTTTCGAGCGCAAAACCTTTTGATCGATGTGGGTCAGGACTGCTGTACGGTAGTCGTGGCACTCCTGAAAGTTGAGACTTTCGCGGATTTCACCGATTTTATTGAAATCGACGCGGCGGAACTTTTCGTTGAAAAAGGATTTTTCGATCTTCTTGGCGGTCTCGTTGCCGATGCGTAAGCCCGATTCGTTGTAGAAGTTCACTTCACTGAGGGAAGTGTCGTTGAGGTTTCGGCGGAAATAGGCGCCGCCGCTGATCAGGCCGTTTTCTCCGATGGAGTAACGCAAAACGGCGGGGGGGACCGCTTTGAGATCGACGACGTTGATCCCCGCCGAGAGGAGGCCGCCGAGGAAAGCGCGCTTGAGCATCCGTGAGGCGCGGTCATGATCGCGACCGACCATCACGGTGGAGCCGATGGGGAGTTCGGCGGCGAAGGCTTCGGCGAGTTTGGTGACCATTTCACAGCTCATTTCGGCATTGGAGGTCCCTACGACACTGCCGTTTTGGAAGATGGAATTCTTGTAGCGGCTGCCGAGGATGAGGTTGTGGCTGACGATGGCGGCCGGTTCGATCTCCTTGAAGGGCCAGATGGTGACGTCCTGCTCGAAGCGGGCCAGTTTGCCGACCTTGCAGCCTTCGGCGAGGATCAAGCCGGCTTTGGCGACGACACCGTCGCCGATGACGTTGTCGTTGCAGATGACGCCGTTGTCGAGGACGAAGCGGTTGCCGATCTCGATGTCGTGCCAGAGGACGGAGTTGCGGATTTTGCACTCTTCGCCCATCGTGACATCGTCGCCGATGGCGCAGTTGTTGAGCTTACTCCCTTTGCCGATCTTGACGTTGTTGCCGATGACGACGTTGCCGAGGATTTCCACGCTGGGGTCCAGCTCGCTCTCGCCGGTCAGCCAAAGGGTGCCGTCGGGCCGGTCGACCCGTCGGCCCGGGATTTTGAAGTTGAGCCGCTCGTTGAGGATGTCTTCGTGGACTTCCCGGTAGCTGTCGGGGTTGCCTACGTCGCGCCAGTAGCCGTGGGCGGTGTAGCCCATCAGATCGATTCCCTCTTTCATCAGCAGGGGAAAGAGATCCTTGGCGAAGTCGAAATTTTCGCCGACGGGGATGTAGTCGAGGATCTCGGGTTCGATCAGGTAGATCCCGGTGTTGATGGTGTCGCTGAAAACTTCGCCCCAGCTAGGTTTTTCGAGGAATTTTTCGATTTTGCCCTCGTCGTTGACGATGACGACCCCGAACTGCAGAGGGTTTTCGACGGAGGTGAGGGTGATGGTGAGCTTGGACTTCTTCTGCCGGTGGTAGTCGACGATCGCCCGGAAGTCGAAATCGGTCACCAGGTCGCCGCTGACGATCATAAAAGTGCTGTCGAGATATTCACGGGCGAAACCGACGGCGCCGGCCGTGCCGTAATCGTCGTCGGGAAGGACGTAGTGGATCGTTATGCCCAGTCGGCTTCCGTCTCCGAAATGTTTTTTGATCACTTCGGGTTTGAAATAGAGAAGGATGACGACTTCGTCGACTCCGATCTCCTTGAGGCGTAGAAGGGTGTGCTCCATCATCGGGAGGTTGACGACGGGAAGCATCGGTTTGGGGATGGAGTTGGTGAGGGGTTGGATCCGGGTACCGAAGCCCCCGGCCATCATGACGGCTTTGAGTTTTTGAGACATAGCGATCCTTTGGCGTTTGATAGGGTTGGAATGTTTCTCAGAGTTCCAGCACGGAGTTGCGGCTACCGAACGGGGTCTGTACGTCGGGAAGTTCCTCGTCGGTTCGCCATTCGCCGTCGGCGAGATAGCCGAATTCGTACCGGGTATCGGTGGGAAGAATTTTCATCAGATAGAACTCCCCGCTTTTTTTGCGTTTCATCGCTTCGGCTTTCCAGCCGTTCCAACTTCCTTTGAGGAAGGCCTTTTCGACCGTACTGTCAGGCAGCGTGAAAGTCACCCAAGCCTTTTTCCCACGTTTGGTTATTTTGAGCATCGTTTCTCCTTTGATCGATTATCGGATTTTCCCTCTTAAATGTCAAGGTTTAAAGTGTCTCAATCGAGGCGGTTGAGCATCCCAAGCAGTTCGGGATCGAGACGGTAACGGTGGTTGACCACGTCGTCGATCTCCATCATTTTTATTTCGCTTTTTTGGACGACAAGGACCTTGTTGGAGCGTTCGCTGGAAAAGAGATGGTCGACGGCGTGGACGACAAACTCGAAGCCGAGCATCCGGTCGGCGACGGTCGGCGATCCGCCCCGCTGGACATGTCCGAGGATCGTTATCCGGGTCTCCATCCCGATTTCGTTCTCGAGCCAATCGGCGATGTCGGAGGTCATTTCGGTCCCCTCGGCGACGAGGGCCAGGATGTAGTTGCGTCCGTGTTTCATTTCCCGCTGCAGGTGTTCCTTGGCGACGTGCCAGTTGAAATCCACTTCGGGGATGATGCAAATCTCCGCCCCGCTGGTGACGGCGGAGACGACGGTCAGGTAGCCGCATTCGCGCCCCATCAGCTCGACGACGAACGCCCGGCTGAAGGAGGAAGCGGTGTCGCGGATCTTGTCCAGGGCGTCGCGGATGACGTTGAGGGCGGTATCGACGCCTAAGCAGGTGTCGGTGCCGTAGATGTCGTTGTCGATGGTCGTGGGAATCCCGACGAAATTGAGGGGATATTCCTTGCTGAAGACGTCCATTGCCCGGAAGGAGCCGTCACCGCCCAGGACGACTAGGCCGTCGATGCCGCGACTTTCGAGATTTTTCCACGCCTCTTGGCGGTAGGCAGGATCGAAGAAGCGCTTGGAGCGGCTGGAGCGGATGATCGTGCCGCCGCGGTGAACGATCCCGGCGACGTCTTTGTGGACAGCCTTTTTGATTTTGCCGTCGATGAGCCCCTCGAGGCCGTCGTAAATGAAATAGGGGGTTTCGCCCCGCTCGTAGAGGTAGTCGACAAATTTTTTGATCGCCGGATTCATTCCCGGGGCGTCGCCGCCGGAACACATAATCGCAAGTGCCATCGCTTTTATCCTTCGCTGGGTTCGTAGTCGTAGAGCAGTGTGTAATACTTTTCGACCATATTCTGGCTATTGAAGTAAACCATAATGTCGTTCATTCCGTTTTTGACGATTTCGTTCCAATGCGTAGGATCATCGTAGTACGTCGGCAGAATGACGTTTTCGAGTTTCTCCATCATCGCCAGGTGGTCGAGACGGTCGATCTCTTCGTTGGGGAGGGAGGGATCGGCGTGGGGAATCGTGAACGAGTTGATCCCGTCGCGCTGGAATTCGGCGTGCCATCCGTCATCGATGGAGAAGTGCACCGAGGCGTTGACGCCGGCGCTCATTCCGCTCGTACCGCTGGCCTCCCGCCCCCAACGGGGGGTGTTGAGCCAGACATCCGAGCCCTGTTTGAGGAGTTTGGAGAGGCGTAGTTCGTAGCCGGTCAGGACCGCCACGTTGGCGAACTCCCGACTCATCAGTACGAGTTCATTGAACGTCTGGACCGCCTGCTGATCCAGGGGATAGGGTTTGCCCGCCCAGATGATCTGGATGGGATACTTTGTATCGGCGACGAGAGCCCGGAAACGCTCCATATCCCGGGTCAGGAGTTTGGGGCGTTTGTATTCGGCGAAGCGTCGGGCCCAGACGAGGGTCAGCACGTCGGGATCGAAGAGTTTTCCGGTCTGGTCGGCGACCTCTTCGAAAAGTTTGTGTTTGAGGTGCTTTTTGCGTCCGACGAGCTGATAGTCTTCGTGCTCGAACATCCAGCTCAAAAGCTGTTTGTCGGACCAGTAGCGCATATTCTGGGCGTTGGTGATGCTGATGATTTCGCATTTTCCCGGGACATTCTTCCACATCTCGTTGGCCACTTTTTCGTGGATCTTGCTGACGGCGTTGGCCCGCTTGGAGGTCTTGAGGGCGCCGACGGTCAGGGAAAAATTCTCGTCGTAGTAGTCGAGTTTTTTTTGGACCTCCGCCAGATCGAAACCGTTGAAAAAGCCCATCCGTGCGAGGAAATGGACGTTGTGGGTTTCGTTGCCCGCCATCTCCGGCGTGTGGGTGGTGAAGACCACGTGTTTTTTGAGCTCGTCGAGCTCGGGGTAGTCGTTCATCAGCTCGAAGACCATCGGTAGCGCGTGGCCTTCGTTCATATGGTAGACGTCGATGTCGAGGCCGAGGGCTTTGAGGACTTTGACGCCGCCGATACCCAGGACGATCTCCTGGGCGATGCGTGTCTCTTCGTTGGCGTCGTAGAGTTTGTGGCTGATGGTCCGTGAGAGGTAATCGTTTTCGAAGATGTCGGTACTCAGCAGAATCACCGGGGCCGATTCGAAGGTCTCCGCCGGCAGGATGTATGCTTTGACGTAGACCGGTTTGCCGTTGATCATGACGTCGACGACGATGCCGGTCTCCTGGAGGAAATAGTAGAACTTCCGGCGGTATTCGACTTCGAGAGTATTGTCTTCGTGTCGCCCCTGATCGTAGTAGCCGTAGCTCCAGAGCATTCCCACACCGACGGTTTTTTGACGCCGGTCGTTGACGCTGCGCATGTGGGAGCCGGCCAGGAAGCCGAGGCCTCCGGAGTAAGTCTTGAGGGCTTGGTCGATGGCGAACTCCATCGAAAAGTAGGCGACGGGTCGTTCGAATTTCGGATCGAATTCATAGGGAAAGAGATTCATCTCTCAACGGTCCTTGTTTTGGAATTTTTTGACGAGGATCTTTTTGCCCAGTTCCACGCCGGGCTGATCGTAGGTATTGATGCCGAGCATCGCTCCGACGATCGAGGTAAGCAGTTCGTAGTAGAGGATCAATTCACCGAGATTGCGCTTGCTGAGTCGATCGATGCGGATCAGGTCGGTGGGGACCCCCACGCCGCTAACCGCTTCACGGGTGGCGTCGCATTCGGCGTTGAGGAGTTCGCCGAAGCTGTGGCCGTTGATGTAGTCGTTTTTTTCGATGTGTTTGAGGGAGATTTTTGGGATCTCGATGTCGAGGCCGAAATCCTCCACCTGGAGGAAGGTGACGGTTTTGTCGCGGGGACCTTCGATGATAAGCTGCAAAAAAGAGTGCTGATCGACCGAGCCGATGTGTCCGGCGGGAGTGAGCCCCACCGAATTGCCGCTGAGATCGATCTTGCCGAGGGATTCGCCCCAGAGTTGGACGTACCATTTGGTGAAATCTTCGAAATAGCTTCCGTAGGCAAACAGAACGTTGATGCGATACTGCTCCCAGTTTTCGGCGAGGAAGGCTCCCTTCTCGAGGAGATGGTCCGCCTCGCGCCGGAAGAAGGCGTCGACCATCTCCCGGCCGCCTTCGAGGATTTTGCCCGTGTCGTAGCCGGCGAGGGTCAGCGGGACGATTCCCACGGCGCTGAGGACGGAGAAACGCCCGCCGACGTTGGCGGGGATGAAGTAGCAGTCGAGCCCGTATTCCTGCGCGAAGCTGTGGAGGATGGAGCCTTTGTCGGTGACGGTGAGGACCCGGTGTCGGTCGGCCCCTTCGAGATCGAGTGCGAAGCGGGCGATGAGGGCTTTGAAGATTGAAGTGGTTTCGATGGTTCCGCCCGACTTGGAAATGACGATGAAGAGGGTTTTGCCTTTGTCAATGGTTTTGAACTTTGCGTGAAGTTCCAAGGGATCGGGATTTTCCAGGAAGAGGATCTCTTTGGCCTCCGGATGGGCGGGGCGGAGGATCTGATCGAGGGCCTTGGCACCCAGGGAGGAGCCGCCGATACCGACGACGACGATCGTTTCGCAGCCCCACTGCTCGGGGATCGACGCGGCGCGGGCCTTGACCTCGTCGATGACCAGGGTGCTGTCGACGGGGAGGTTGTAGTAGCCGGCGATTCCCTCTTCGCGTTCGCGGACGAGGCGGCCGAAAGCCTCCTCCATTCGGTTTCGGGTGCTGGGGATCGTTTCGTGGTGCAGGGTCAGTCGATAGTCGATCATCGGGGCTCTCCTTTTTCTTTTCTTTGGCCGAAAACGTCGGCGACGATGGCTTGGGCCTCCTGCTGGAGGCGGGCGAGATGGTCGGCGGAGAGGAAGCTCTCGGCGTAGATTTTATAGATGTCTTCGGTCCCCGAGGGGCGCATCGCGACCCAGCCGCTTTGGGTCACGAGCTTGAGGCCGCCGATGGGGGCGTCGTTGCCGGGGGCACGGGTGTAGACGGCGGTGATCGGCTCACCTCCCAGTTCGGTCGCGTGAATCTCCTCCGGGCTCAGGGCTTTGAGCTTCGCTTTCTGCTCCGGGGTGGCGGGGGCGTCGATGCGGCCGTAGTAGGAGCGGCCGAAGCGCTTTTCATACTCCGCGTAGACGGCGGCGGGGTCTTTGCCGGTGACGGCGCGGATCTCTGCGGCGAGCAGGGTCATGATCATTCCATCCTTGTCCGTGCTCCAGGGGCGCCGGTCGAAGCGCAGGAAGCTGGCTCCGGCGCTCTCTTCACCGCCGAAACCGAGCCACCCCTCGTGCAGCCCCCTCACGAACCATTTGAAGCCGACGGGGACTTCGTAGACGTCGCTGCCGAGGCTCTCGGCGACGCGGTCGATCATCGAGCTGGAGACGAGGGTTTTGCCGACTTTGAGGTCGGCGGGCCAGCTGCGATGCTCGAAGAGGTAGCCGATGGCGACGCTCAGGTAGTGGTTGGGGTTCATCAGGCCGCCGAGAGGGGTGACGATGCCGTGGCGGTCGGCGTCGACGTCGTTACCGAAAGCGAGGTCGTAGTCGTCTTTGAGTTCGACGAGAGAAGCCATCGCCCAGGGGGAGGAGCAGTCCATCCGGATCTTGCCGTCATGGTCGAGGGTCATGAAGGAGAAGGTCGGATCGACCCAGGCGTGGCGGATGTCGATTCCCAGGCCGTGGATTTCGTTGATCTTCTGATAGACCGCCAGGGCGGTGCCTCCGAGGGGATCGGCGGCGAGCTTGAGTTTGGCGGCTTTGATCGCCTCCAGGTCGACGATCTGCCCGAGGGCTTCGACGTAGGGGGTGACGTAGTCGATTGTGCGCAGATGTTCCTGGGCCATTGCCTCGTCGAAGGAGAGGCGCTTGACCTCTTTGAGGCCGCCCTCGATAAGGGCGTTGGCCCGGTCTTGAATCCAGCCGGTGACGTCGGTGTCTGCGGGGCCGCCGTCGGGCGGATTATACTTGAAGCCGCCGTCTTCGGGCGGATTGTGGGAGGGGCTGATGACGATGCCGTCGGCGGGTTTGCCGCCGGAGGCGTTGTGCTCGAGGATCGCGAAGGAGATCAGCGGCGTGGGGGTGTAGCCGTTGTTTTCGGCGATGTAGGTGAGGACGCCGTTGGCGGCGAGGACTTCGATGGCGGTCTCCTGGGCGGGAGTCGAGAGAGCGTGGGTGTCTTTGCCCATAAAGAGCGGTCCGTCGATCCCGTGGGCTTGGCGGTAGTCGCAGACCGCCTGGGTGATGGCGAGGATGTGGGCTTCGTTGAAGCTGCGCTTGAGGGAACTCCCCCGATGCCCTGACGTTCCGAAGGCGACGCGCTCGGCGGGGACCGTCGGATCGGGTGCGAGGGTAAAATAGGCGGTGATGAGGGCGGGAATGTCCGCGAGCATCTCTTTGGGAGCAGGCTTTCCTGCGAGAGGATGAGGCATATTTTCTCCTTCTTCAGATGGTGTCTCAGCAAATTATAGTGTGCTTTGAATAAGGAGTCACTGCAAGGATACTGAAAGAGAGGTGAATGACGGATAGAGAGTAGTTTCGATTGTTGGCTTAAATTGAAGGAGTGGAGGGCTTTCGGTGATCCAACCGGGATTCACCGAAGAGCCGTTTCACTTTCTACTTCGATTCTTTGGCGGCTCCGCTAAGCGAGAGGAGCAAGATACCGTCGAAGAAGAGACTGATTCCCACCAGGAGGCCGACGAGCCAGAGGGAGCTGAAGGGCCAGCCGATCAGGAAGAAAATCGCGATCGCCAGCGAGAGAATCCCGTTGAGCAGGGCGATCCACCAGTGCTTTTCAGGGCGCATACTAAAGGCCAGAGCCGTCGACGCGAAAGTGTCGAGCAGAAAATAGATCGCGAAGAGCAGACCCAGCGCCGCGACACCCGGGAAAGGATGGATCACGATGAAAAGACCGGTCAGGAAAAAAATGACCGTTTTGAACCATCCAAGCCAATCTTTGGGGTTGGTTTTCCAGGTATGCCATCCGATCATGATCCCGCTGAAGACGAAGAGCCATCCGACGAAAATCGCCGTCGTGACCGACATCAGAACGGGCCAGAAGATCCCGACGAGACCGATGATCAAAAAGATCACACCGGTAATTTTTGAATATTTGCCGAAGCGCTCCATCATTTCAGGGTTGTTGCTGAAGAGTGTATAGTTGACCATTTGTTTTCCTTTAATAACTGTCTATTTTTAAAGCGTCAGATCGGCGATGCGCTTCGCTTTTTCGATCAGCTCGTGGTTGACGCGACGCTTTTCCGTATCGATCTCTTTCATGATGCGGGCGAGAACGACGAGCAGCGCTCCGGTGATTTCGGGAAGCTTCGCCTCCAACTCGGCATCCAGAGGATACTTCAGCGGCGGGATTGTGGTCAGATAGTTCAGGACATCCTGGACGTCGATCGTCTCTTCCAGTTTTTTGAATGCGATGATCGTCTCCTGCAGCCCTTTGGTAATGGGGAGGTCTCCCTCCCAGATCACGTCACGGCCGTTGAGGTTGGCGTTACGTTCTCCGGCGAGCAGGAGATCGACCAGTTTTTTCTCCACGATATCGGTGATCTCTTTGGCGTGGCCTTTGTCGATGTCGAGCGAAGCCGCCTTTCTGAAAAGTGTTTCGAGTTTGGTATATCCGATGATAGCCATGGTATTTCCTTTGATTTATGTTTTAAAGATATCAGTCCAATCTCTCTCCGGATCCGGAGTCTGAAAGTTTCGGCTCCGGGAGAGACACAGTGCTTGGATTATTTGTGAACCGATTTGACGGCTTTGTCCGCGAACTCTTTGAGTTTTTCGATCAACTCTTTGAAGAGTCCTTCAGATTTGTTGGCGCCGCGAATCTCTTTTTCGACTTTGTCGATCTCTTCATTGAGCATCTTGTACGTCGTGTCGGAGGTGCTGGTGTATCCCAGTGCCTCGGCTTTCTTCAAGGCTGCCTTGGCCGCTTCGAGGTGAGCCAGAGCGAGCTGCTTGTCGGTTTTGGCTGCCTTGCTGGCGGCGGCGATGAGATCCTGGGCTTCCAGGATACCCAAAGGAGTGACCAGATCCACTTCGACGAAAGTGTTCAATGCGGTGGCCAAAACCTGCCGGGCCTGAGCGATTTTGTTTTCATGCAGGAACTTCGCCGCCAGCTTCAGTGCGGCGGGATAGGATGCCAGCGGCATATTGATCGTAATGAGATCGACTTCGTCTTTGAGTGTCTGGACGATCAATCGGGCGTCCTGTACCCGCTGATGTTGAAGCAGTGCGATGCTGGTGATGACGGCGTTTTGGACATCGTAGGCCGTTCCCGCGAAGGTGCTGACGACGACCGAGGCATCCAGCGGGATCAGTGCGGGTGCCTTGGGATTGCTCATGACCACCTCCATCTTTCCGATGGCTTTTTCCAGGGTCTTGATCGCTTCATCTTTTTTCTTCTGATCGAGTTGCATCAGAACCTGCTGGGTCAGTTTGACCGCATCGACCGCCTCTTTGACGATTTTGACCCCGCTTTTTTCCGTCAGGGCATGGGAACGGGCATGCTGAATCGCTTTGGCGGTGACGGTTTTACTGTCGGCCCCTTTCTCGGCGGCCTGTAGACCGCTTCCCAGCAATGCGAGAGCTACTACGGACGAGACAAGAACTTTTTTCATGGAACAACCTCCTTCTTTTTCATACTTTTATTTGTTTCGCAAGAAGAAGTTTAGTCTAATAGAAGCAAGTCAAATGCTACTTCAGTCGCAATTAAAATAAATATTTCATAGTTTTCCGAAAAAAGCGTCAGAGGAAAGAAATACGGATTGTCGGGAAAATGGAGTATAATTAAAAAAAAAGGAAGTACCCATGGTCGATTTTCTGAAAAAGATGACAGAATGGATGTTGAACAAAGAGGAGGAGATGGCGAAGAATTGTGCCGTCTCCATCGATGAGATCGACAAACAGATCGAAAAAGTCGAGGAGAAGCGGAAAAAGCTCGAAGCCGAATGTCGCGACAACCTTGCGGAGTTGGACAAAATCATTACCAAGCTCAAATGGATTAAGAGCGAAGAGATCGCCTGCCAGCGGGAGCGGGAGAAGAAAAAGAGCGAAGGAGTCTAAATGGGAGCGGTTTACGGAATCTTTCACCGGAGTATTCGAGATCTGGTTCGTTGGGAAGTGTTGCGTGAGGTCCTGGTAACGGGAATCCCTATGATCTTCATCTGGCTTGGAATCGGCTGGGTTTTCTGGGACAAACTGCTGCAGTGGAGTACATGGCTGATCAGCTGGGTGCCGTTTTCGGTGGTTAAAGCCAACGGAGCGATGCTGGTACTCTTCCTTGTATGGGCGTTGGCGGTGCTGGTCTCTTATGCCTTCTTGACGGCGATCGTAGGGCCGCTTTTTTTCCGCCGGATGAAAAAGGGTTACTACTATTACTCTTTCAGTACACTTCTGGGCTTTGCGATTTTCTGGGGTTGGCTGATGATGCTCAACTGGGGAGTGCTGGAGAAGTGGATCGCCAACAAGCTGCTCGTCTGGCTGCCTTTTCAGACGGTGGCGGAGGGGAGTGCGGTGTTGCTCAACTTCTATGTCTTTTACAGTTTTTACATTCTGAGTCTCTTCCTGGTTCTCTCCCTCTATCGCAAAGATTTCCTCGAAACAGTGCGGGAGATCGAATATCCGGACCTGGAGATTGCCGAAAAAAAGGCACAGGTCTCTCATTTGCCGATTGCTCTGAGAGATTCTCTGCTTTTCATCGTTTTGACGATTCTTTTCTTTCCTCTGCTGCTGATTCCTATCGTCAACGTCCTGATTCAGCTCTTTCTCTGGGCTTGGCTCTATCGCGACGCCAATTTCCGGGGAACCTGCCGGCTCTACTGTTCCTCGGAAGAGTATGAGCGCCTGCGGCACCATCGGGCCGTGATCTGGAGCATCGCTTTTTTCGCGTCCCTGCTCAACTTCGTTCCGATCATCAATATCTTCACACCCTTCTTCGCCCAATTGATCGTCTTTCACTGGATTATGCAGGAGAAGGGAATTGCGGCCGGAAATCTTTCCGGTCAGAAAAAATCTGAAAAAGGAGGATGACCGATGGCTGAGGAAGAAAAAGAGCGCATCGTTCTCGCGGGCCTGGATATTCCTTTTTGGGATCTGGTCTGGTTTATGGTCAAATTCGCTTTCGCTTCCATTCCGGCGATTTTCATTATCTATTTCATCGTGACGATCTTCGGAATGATTTTTGCGGGGTTGAGCTCGTTGACTCTACCCCATCCTGTTCCCTAAAAGGAGTCGACATGGCAAAAGAACGACGAATCTTGGCTCTAAATACGGATCCTGGGCAGTTGGATGCGTTGATCGAAAAGTGCGCACAGCTGAGTCGAAAATATTCAGCCGGAGTGACGCTACTCTATGTGCGTGAGGAGCGTCTTTTCGATCTACCGATTTTTGACCAAACAGCCGGCAGCTCGATGGAAGAGTTGCATGAGCAGCTTTTGGAGCATCTGCGTGCACGGGGATGTGAGGAGTGGGCAGTCCTGGCCTACGACAATGATCCGGTGGATCGGGCGAAACTCGAGGCGGAACGGGAAGGGAGCTTCCTGATCGTGAGCGATGAGCACGAGGAGCTGGACGAGCTAGTCGAAAAGATTCCTGCGCATCTTTTGATCCTGAAAAAGGGGCTCTCTCATCGCTACGAGAGGGTTTTTCTCGCTCTCGACAGCGCCGCCAGCGGAGAAGAGGGGCTCGATACGGTTCTAGACTTCGTCGGCGAAGCCGATATCTCCTGCTACATGGATTATCAACTGATTGTCAGTCTCTCCGATCCGACCCTCGATCCGGTTGTCGGTGCGATGACCCCTGACGTTTTGATGGAGGAAGAGAGTGAAGTGATCGATCTCCGCAGGAACGCTTTCGAACAACTCTGCAAAGCCAAGGGGCTCCGCGGCCGATTCGAACTTGGAGAACACGGCCTGGTCGATGACATCCTCGAACGCAGCCGTGAAGCGGAGCCCGATCTTCTGGCTCTGATTGCCGAAGATCCCGATACGCTGATGGCCGAAGCGGCCAAAGAGATCGCTCAACGTTCGAAAGAAGATTTTCTTCTCGTCTACAACCGATTGGTTGAAAGATGAGAGAGATAGCGATGAAAAGGTGGGGGGCATTTGGGCTGCTTATTGTCGCCCTGGTCCTGAGCGCTTGCAGTGAACGGAGCAAAGAGAAAGCCGAAGAGGCGGCCACTACCACCGATCGGGAGAGCGCGACCCTTGTCCGGCAGGTGAAAGAGAAGAGTTCCGCAGCGATGGAAGAGGCGAAACGGCAAGCCAAGGAGGCGGTGGAGACGGTGAAAGAGATGGGCCATGAGTTTCAAAAGAAAGTGGACAGGGATGAGAAGCAATTTCCGACTGAGCATGAAACGACCGAGCACTGAGGAGACCGAAGTATGGATGTATTGATCGCGACCCATCGGCATTTGGTGGAAGGATTGCTCCTTGTGATTTTGCTTAACCTTTTCGTACCGGCGATGCTGCGCTCCTCTCCGGCGCGCAGAGTACTCTGGACACGTATCGGCTATTTTGCCTTCTGGGCGTTTTGGTCGATGGTGCTTTTCAGCGGGCTCATTGTCTTCGTTTTCATGAGGGAACCGCTCACTCCGGCGGTCATCGTCATGCTCATTGTCGCGGTACTCCTTCCGATCCTTGACGCCTACCGGGCGATCAAACTCAAGAGACTTTGGAAAAGCGGAGAAGAGGGATTGAACTTTTCGATGAAAGTCCTGGGAACCGAGATGCTTCTCGTCCTGGCGGTAACGGGACTGGCCCTTCGCTGAGACGATGCGTTTTGTTTATCATCCGGAGGCAGGGGCCTCGACTCTGCAAATCGAGGGCGAAGCCTATCGGCATCTTTTCAAAGCTCGACGGAGTCGGAGGGAGAGCATTCTTCATCTGCGCAATCTGCGGGACGATCTTCTTTATACTTACCGGATCGAAACCCTGGATCGTCGGCGAGCGATTCTTGCTTTGAGCGAAGAAAAAATACTCCGCATCGCTCCCGAAAAATCGTTGCATCTGGGTTGGTGTCTCATCGATCCCAAAAGTATTGAAAAGGCATTACCCTCTCTCAACGAGATTGGAGTCTCCCGAATCACTTTTTTTCACTGCGCACGATCGCAGAGGAGCTTCCGCTCCGACTTTCAACGGTGGGAGCGGATCGTTCTTCGTTCCTGTGAACAGTGCGGACGCAGTGTGAAGATGCAATTGCGGGAAGTTCCGGAGCTCAGCGATTTTTTGGCCGAGGAACCGGAAGCTTACCTTCTGGATTTTTCGTCACAAAGACTGGGATGCGGCGAAGGACCGGAGGTGCTCGTCATCGGACCGGAAGGGGGCTTCGAAGCGGGGGAACGTGAGCGCTTTACGCAAGAGCGGATTCGTGGGCTCGGGACCGCTTCGATCCTGCGTAGTGAAACCGCCGTCTGCGCTGCGGCTGCACGAATTCTTCTTTGAGAAATAGGTTGGTCGCTGTTCGTTGCGGGGGGACGGCGGAACGGTTTCTGCCGTCAATCAATGAAAATTTCAAGAAATTTCTGTATAATGCCGCCCTGTATTTCCTCGCGGACTGCGAGAGAGTTGTCTCGCCTTAGAGCGTTGCAGCGCCCCCTGCTTCGGCAGCGGAAGGATACGGTTTGCCGTATCGGAATGGGTTGGTTGCCCATCGTCAATTCTATTTTTAAAGGTACAGCGATGAAAAAAGGTATTCATCCCGAGTATATGGATTGCAAAGTCAGCTGCGCGTGCGGCAACGAATTTACCGTACGTTCCAACAAGCCCGAACTCTCCATCGACATCTGCAACGAGTGTCACCCTTTCTTCACCGGATCGGAGAAAATCGTCGACGCTGCCGGACGTGTGGAGAAGTTCCGCAACAAATACAAGCTCTCCTAACGCTTTCGCTCCGCCTGGAGCGTATGTATGCTTACTTTTGTTCCTACACCTCTTGGAAATCTCCAGGATATAACCTTTCGAGCCCTTAGCGTTTTTCAGAAAGCCACCCTTTTTCTCTGCGAAGATACTCGTGTGACCAGGTCTCTTTTGCGACTGCTTCAGGAGCGGGAGATGCTGGCGGATTTTCCCCGGGCGGATTTTCTCTCTTTCAACGAGCACAACGGGCCGAGTCGACTGGAGTCGATCGGGAAGCGACTCGAAGCGGAGTCGGTCGTCTATGTCAGTGATGCCGGTATGCCGGCAATTTCCGATCCCGGACAGCTTCTGGTCCGGTATTGTCAGGAGCGGGAAATCGCCTACGACGTCCTGCCGGGACCGAGTGCGGTGACGACGGTTTACGCGGCCAGCGGATTTCCTTCCGGGCGTTTTCTCTTCTACGGCTTTCTAGCACACAAAGGTCGGGCCAGAGAAGAGGCGTTGCAAACGGTGATTGCCCAGCCCTTCGATACGGTGCTCTACGAAGCTCCCCATCGTCTCGGAAAACTGCTCGAAGAGTTGGAGCGCACCGTTCCCGATCGTCGACTCTTTGCAGCCAAAGAGATCAGTAAACAGTATCAGCACTATTACCACGGGACGGTTTCGGAACTTCACCGGCAAATCATACAAGAGGGGAAAATCCGGGGAGAGTGGGCTCTGGTCCTTGAAGGCGGGAAATCGAGGGACGCTTCGCTCTCTTCGGAGGAGATTCTGGCCATGTCTTTGCCGCCGAAAATCAAAGCGAAACTCCTGGCACGGCTCCACGGAGAGGAGACGTCGGTCTGGTATCGGAGAGTGACGGAAGAGGCGTCAGGAAAAAAAGGGTAAAATCACTTATGATTATTTATGGCAAACAGGTCTGTCTCTATGCATTGCGCAGGCATCCCGAGAAAGTCCGCACCGTTTATCTGGCAAAAAAGGGTATTTTGCCCCGTGAACTTTTCGAAAAATGGGGAGAACGGATCAAATTCATCGAAAACCGATGGGCCCAGCAACTCAGTCGGGGAGGAAATCATCAGGGGATACTTTTGGAGATCGACGATCTCGAAGCGGTTCCTTTTGATGATCTCAAGACCGGGGATTTTCTTCTTGTTTTCGACGGCCTGACCGATGCGGGGAACATCGGTGCGATTGTGCGGACAGCCTATGCATTGGGGGTTGACGGCATTGTCGCCTGCGGAGTGGGACGTCTCAACTTCGCTGCGATCGCCCGGACCAGTTCGGGGGCATTGCTGGATCTTCCCTTGGCGATTCACCGGAACGTACTGGACGTACTCAACGAATGTCGGCAGATCGGTTTCACGCTCTACGGGGCTTCGATGGAGGGAGAGCCGATCGAAGCGAAACATTTCACTCGCCGTAGAGTACTGGTGTTGGGCAGCGAAGAGAAGGGTCTTGCTCCCAAAACACGGCGCCGTCTCGACGAGACGGTTTCGATCACGATGCAGCGGGAGTTCGACTCCCTCAATGTCAGCGCCGCCGCGGCGATCATGATTCACAGGATGGCTTATGCAGTTGAATGAGATTTTGGAAGAACACACGCTGGAGAGTATCAGCGAACGGACAAGAATTCCCGTCGAAAATCTCGAGAGTCTGGTCCATGGAGAGTGGGATCGGCTCAAAAAAGTTCAGGCTTTGGGGTTCATTTCGATTCTGGAACGGGAGTATGGAGCGGATCTCTCCGATTTGCGTCAAGAGTGTCGAAACTATTTCGACAGTCAACACCCTCCGGAGAGACGGATTTCCGTAGCGTCGGAGGAGGTGGTCCATCGGGAGGGACATCCTCTTTCCAAATTTTTGATCCTGCTTGTCCTTCTAGGACTGGCTTACGGAAGTTGGTATTTTTTCGTGGCGCAGAACCGGGAGCTGGAGAGTAATGTTACCGCACCCAAAAAAGAGGGGTTTTACGCGACGGTACTGGAGATGGCCAACGGGTGGTTCGGAAACTCCGCACAGAAGAGGGAAGCCGTAGAGTTTACAGAGAGTAATGCATCGAATCTCTCTTCCGATATGGGTGAAGAATCGGCCCATGTCGGCTCTTCCGTTCCGAAGAAAACAGAAGAGAGAATGAAAAGTGAGGACAAAGGGACGATCGAAGAGAGGAAAAGCTCCGCAGAGGCAACTCTCTCTACCGAAAAGCCTCTGAAAACCGCAGTGAATCTTCCCGCGGATACCGGGAACGCGTCCCAAGAGTCGAAGGAAGAGGAGCGGATCATCGCCCAGGTGAAGCGGGAGCAGGCGGCGGCGGAACAAAAATCTCAGAATAAAAAAGATGAGATCAATGGAGGGAAATCGCTGCAAGAGAAAGAATATCCTCCGAAAGCTCCCGAGAGTTCCAAAGGTGTTTCTAGAATGATCGCTCGAGCGACGGGGGAACCGACGACTCAGACCGAAGCGATAGAGAGGGGGAAAGGGGAGCATCCCGACGAGAGCATGAAAGCCAATGTTACCGAGGTTGAGCCGAAAAATGTAAAAGCCTTTCCGACAAAAGCCCCGGATTCCGGCCGGATCGTTCTGCATCCCCGCTCCAAGGTCTGGATCGGCTACACGGAACTTCGCAGTATGAAGAGGGTAGCGACCGTTACTTCCAAAGAGATTCCTTTCGATACGGCCAAAGGAGATTACATCGTCGCGGTGGGACACGGTAAATTGGAATTCGATGACACTCACGGTAAGACGTTGCTAAAGCTTGCCGACGGCAAAAAACACTTTTTCATGGTTGCCAGAGGCGGGGTGCGGGAGATTTCCCACGAAGCTTTTCAGCGACTCAACAAAAGCAAGGTATGGTAAATGTTTGACGAAATACAGTTCAATAAAATCGACCGACTGCCGAAGTATGTCTTCGCCGTCGTCAACGAGCTCAAAATGGCGGAGCGGCGCGCCGGTGCCGACGTCATCGATTTCAGTATGGGCAATCCCGACGGACCCGCCTTCGAACCGGTGATCGAAAAGCTGGTCGAAAGTGCCCGGAAGCCCCATACGCACGGCTACAGCGCCTCCCGGGGGATTTACAAACTCCGTCTGGCGATCTGCAACTGGTATCTGCGCAAATACAACGTCGTTCTCGATCCCGACACCGAAGCGGTGGCGACGATGGGGAGCAAGGAGGGCTACGTCCACCTGGTCCAGGCGATCACCAATCCCGGCGATGTGGCCATCGTCCCTGATCCCACCTATCCGATCCACTCCTACGCCTTCGTGCTCGCCGGCGGGAATGTGGAGAAGATGGAACTGACGTTCGATGAAGAGACCTTCCGGGTGGACGAGGAGCGCTTTTTCCACGATCTGGAACGGGCGCTGAAAAATTCCGTCCCTCGTCCCAAATATCTGGTGGTCAACTTCCCTCACAACCCTACGACGACGACGGTGACACTGGATTTTTATGAAAAACTCGTAGAGGTCGCCCGCAAAGAGCGTTTCTATATCATCAGTGATATCGCCTACGCCGACATCACGTTCGACGGCTACAAAACCCCGTCGATTCTTCAGGTCGAAGGGGCCAAGGATGTAGCGGTGGAGAGTTTCACCCTTTCCAAAAGTTACAATATGGCCGGTTGGCGTGTCGGCTTCATCGTCGGTAACCCCAAGCTTGTCGCCGCGTTGCAGAAGATCAAATCCTGGCTGGATTACGGGATGTTCACTCCGATCCAGGTGGCGGCGACGGTGGCATTGGACGAATACGAGCATTTGGTCGAAGAGATCGTTATTCCGAAGTATCAACGTCGTCGGGATGTACTGATCGATGCCTTCGGCAAAGCCGGATGGAAGGTGGGACGCCCCAGCGCCAGCATGTTCGTCTGGGCCAAGATCCCGGAAATCGCCCGGGAGATGGGATCCCTGGAATTTTCGAAAGAGCTGCTGCTGCGGGCCCAGGTGGCGGTGAGCCCCGGCATCGGTTTCGGAGAGTATGGAGACGAATACGTTCGCATCGCCTTGATCGAAAACGAAAAGCGGATCCGTCAGGCCGCCAAAAATATCAAGCGATATCTCAAAGAACTCGAAGAGGAAAAGAAAAAGGCTGTACATGGTTAAAGTGGGAATACTCGGTGTCGGAACGGTAGGCGAGAGTGTCGCGAAGATCCTTTTGGAAAACGCCGATATTATCGAGGCACGGGCCGGGAGGAAAATCGTTCCGGTTCTTGGAGTTGTCCGGGATTTGACGAAAAAGAGGAGTGTGGAGATTCCTCTGACCGATGATCCCATGGAGTTGATCGAAAGTGCCGACGTGGACATTGTCGTCGAATTGATGGGCGGAGTGGAAGAGCCCTACCGTCTAGTCCGCAAAGCGTTGAAAGAGAAAAAGCCCGTCGTCACCGCCAACAAAGCGCTCCTGGCTTATCACCGCTATGAGCTTCAGGAGATCGCGGGAGAGACCCCTCTCTTCTACGAAGCCAGTGTCGCCGGAGGGATTCCGATCATCGGAGCGCTACGCAACGGACTCAGCGCCAACCACATCGAGTCGATCAAAGGGATCATGAACGGAACTTGCAACTATATGTTGACCAAAATGATCCGGGAAGGAGTGGAGTATGAACAGGTTCTCCGGGAAGCGCAGGAACTGGGCTATGCGGAAGCCGACCCCTCCTTCGACGTCGGCGGGTACGATGCGGCCCACAAACTGCTAATCCTGGGGTCGATCGCTTACGGAATCGACGCCAAACCCGAAGATATCATCATCGAGGGGATCGAAAACATTTCACCTACGGATGTGGAGTTTGCCCGGGAATTCGGCTACGAGATCAAGTTGCTCGGTATTGCGAAAAAGGTGGAGACGGGCGTGGAGATGCGGGTGCATGCGACGATGATCCCGGCCGAAAGTATGATCGCCAAAGTCGACGGGGTAATGAATGCCGTCAGTGTCGTCGGCGATCGGGTCGGTGAGACGATGTTCTACGGTCCCGGTGCGGGAGGAGACGCCACCGCCAGTGCCGTCATCGCCGACATCGTGGAGATCGTCCGGGGAAACAGCGGTCCGATGCTAGGCTACAAGAAGGGGCTCGAAAGCGGTCTGCGTCTTGTTTCCCCTGCGGAGATTCGCAGCCAATACTATCTGAAACTCAAAGTGATCGATCGTCCCGGGGTCCTGGCCGCCGTTACTTCCACGCTTGGCGAACACGGTATTTCTGTCGAATCGATGCTCCAAAAGCCCTCCCGCCTTGCCGACAGGGTTCGTCTGCTCTTTACGACCCATCGCTGCCGAGAGTCGGAGATGAAAGCGGCCATCGAAGCTCTAAAAAGCCTCGAGGTCGTGGATGAGGGCGTGACGATGATCC
>WFQO01000083.1 GCA_015486995.1 Nitratifractor sp.
ACGCCAACGTAGGCGATTTCAAGGGTGACAAGAACGGTATGGTCAAAGTTCCCACCCTCCGTAATATTCTCGAGACCCGCCCCTACTTCCACAACGGTGCGGTCTGGAGCATCGAAGAGGCGATCAAGATTATGGGCGAGACTCAGCTGGGTACCACGATCAGTGATGAAGAGACGATGAAGATCAAAGCCTTCTTCGGTGCGCTTACCGGCAAGAAACCCTACGTTCGCTATCCCATGCTGCCTGCCAGCAACAACAAAACTCCCAAACCCGATCTCAAGTAAACGGGCGACCTTCTGCCCGTCGGGGTCTCTGTCCAGGCTCCGACCTCTCTTTCGCCCCGTAACTTTCCCATTCTCTTCCAACCCGACCTGAATCGGTCGAGAGATACAGAGATCAGGATACCGTTTTCTTGGGCACCTCTTCGAAGCAGATCGAAAAGTCGTTCCATCCCGAACAATGAACATAGTTCAGGGTGAAGCCGTGTTTCTCCACAATCTTTTTGGCAATGCTCAATCCGAGCCCGAAGCCCTGTTTTCTTCGGGAGCCTCGGGTGAAGGGTTGCAGGTAGTAAGAGAGAGGCCGCTCCAGAGGTTCTCCCTCGCTGAGTACATGGATGCAGGGGCCGTCGGTATGGATCTCGATGGGAAAGGAACGGGTGTATTTCAGCGCATTTTCCACCAGATTCTTCAGGGCGATGCCCAGGTAGGGGAGGTCTCCTTGCACTTCGAAATCTTCGATGTCGATCCGGACCTTCTCTTCTTCCACCACCAGTTTACAGAGCGCCTCGGCGATGAGTGTGGAGACTTTGAAAGAGCGGATCTCCAGCGGCTCTTCATCGATACGCTTCTGGCGCAGGATGGCGGAAGTTAGCATATCCAGATCCTCGAGGGCTTCACGGAGGATGGCCTTCGATGGGCTCCCATCGATCCCTTCCAGAGCGAATTTCCCCTTGGCGATAGGGGTTTTGAGTTCGTGTCCCACCTCCCGCAGCAGCTCCTCTTTGGAGTTGAGAGCCTGCTGCAGGCGATCCGCCATGGCGTTGAAGCTTCCGGAGACTTCCGCGATTTCGTCGTTTCCCTTCAGTTCAGAGCGTACATCCAGATTTCCGTGGCTGAAGGCTTTCATAGTACTTCCCAGGCGCTTGAGCGGCGCGAGCATCCTGAGCACTAGGAGGTAGATCAACAGAAGCAGGCCGATATCCACGGCGAACATCACCGAAGCGATGCGCTGTTCCAGAATTCCCTCCTCCTGGGTCCGGTCGTAGAGGGTGAGGGTCTCATCCAGGTAACGCAGTGAGAGGTAGACTTTGTCGTTCTGAGAGAAGATGACGATCTCCCCGTAGCTGAGCGGCAGGCGATAGAGGATCAAGCGAGGAGGCTTGTCTCGGTCCCCGGAAAGCTCTTGAAAACCTAACTCCTCGAGTTTTGCCCGGAAGGTTCGGTTGTCTCCCTTTATGAGAGGGGAGAGCAGCGTCTTCGCCCCGCGCAGGTAGCGTTCGACATGGATGGTTCGGTTTTTTTGGGTGGCCTGGGTCTGGACCCAATAACTGATATAGCCCATCAGCAGGAGGCTTGCCAGAAAGAGCAGAGTGATCTTGAGACGGATCGACACGCTCTATCCTATAAATTTGTAACCGATCCCCCATTGGGAGCGGATGTACTTGGGATTTTTGGGGTCGTCTCCGATCTTGTGACGCAGATTGCTGATGTGCATATCGATCGTCCGGTTGCGGGTGTCCGGAGGGAGGGAAGCGGCCTGGATCAACTGCTCCCGGGAGACGGCGTGCCCCCTCTTTTGCAGCATACAGAGCAGTAGATCCATTTCGATCGGTGTCAGGGAGACGATGAAGTCTTCGACCTTCACCTCCCGATTGGCCGGATCGATCGTCAGATCCCCCACTTGGAACTTCTCGGAGCGCCCCTGTCTGCGCAACACCGCTTCGATCCGCAGGATGAGTTCTCTCGGCTCATAGGGTTTGGCGAGGTAGTCGTCGATCCCCAGTTCGAAGCCATGGATCTTGTTGCCGATGTCTCCCCGGGCCGAAGAGATGATGATGGGAACGTCGTGGCGCTCCTTAATCTTTCTGCAGACGTCGAACCCATCCATATGCGGCAGCATCAGATCGAGGATCACCACGTCGAAGGCCCGGGGGTTCCTGTCGAAACGCTTCAATGCCTCCCTGGGATCCTCGAAAGCGTCGACACCGTAGTCGAACTCCGTCAGATAGTCGCAGATCAATCTTTGCATCTGCGGATCATCTTCGATCAAGAGTACCGTTTTAGTCAAATTCCCACTCCTTGAGATCCTTGATGAACTTTTTTCGCTGCTTCGCGTCGAGGATACGATGCAGACGCTCTAGAAAATCGGCTTCGATCCGCAGGAATTTCTCTTTGATCCTCAGCTGTCCTTGCAGATATTTCTCTTTGTCGAAACGATCCTGCGCGAAGAGTTTCACGCTTCTGCGCTCCAGTCTCTCGTAGTTTTCATGCAGCTTTCTGCGCTGCTTTCGATACTCGACCAGCAATCGGTAGATCTCTTTGCTCTGCCCTTCGGAGAGATCGAGATGGCGCATATCGTAAGGGATATGCACCCCTTTGTGCTCCTCCTCTTCGTAGTCCGAATCGGCCCACGTCAGGTTCAACAGCAACAATACCATCCACACAATGCGCATCTTATGATCCTTTCGGCATGGCGATCAGATGATCTTCTATGAGCCCCTCTTCAAAGCGCTGATGACACGCTTTGCAGTTGGATTTGCTTTTGACCTCCGGTGACTGAAACACCGCCTTGTCGATCGAAGCGTGCTTTTCGATCCAATAGGGAGAGTCGCTGATGGCTATTATATTCTCTTTTGTCTCTCCGAGGGAACGGGAGATGTAGTGGGCTGCCTCCTTGGTCGAACTCTCCGCACTGTTGGCCAGCAGGTATCGTTCGATGGAAGCCCGCTCCTCCTCATCTAGCGAAGCGTCGTCCCCGAAATGGTCCGCCAGGTTCGCCATGAGCTTTTTCCAGGAACGTTTCGGGAGCAGTTGAGGCGGATAGAGGGTATGGCACGAGGCGCACTCCTCCACGAAATGGGCGTGCTCCTTTTCGAATTCGACGGGACTGTATCGGCTTTGGGTCAACGGCGTATCGAAAAAGAGCGTATAGAGCGGCAGCGCAACCGCAGTGCTCAACAGAACCGCCGCGAGGAGTTTTTGGACGAAGTTCAGAGCCGCGGGGGTCGCTTCGATCCTCTTGTATCCCGTTATGATGGAACGCAGAGTTCCGCTCTTTTTGTGCAGCAGCGTATCCATGGCCACACCCCCCAAGTGAGCGGCGATCAGAACCAGTAGCAGCGTGGACGAGAGCTCATGAAGCTCTTCGAAGAGCTCCATGTTACGAAAAAGAGTCCCGTTCAACCACGCAAAGACCCCTTTCCCCTCCTGAACACCATAGGCGAGAACTCCGCTGAACACGGTAAAGAGGGTAAGCAGCAAAATGCCGAGCATTACCCAGGAAGCGGCCGGATTGTGACCGGCGTACTCTCTCTTTGGATGGAGAAAGTCCCGCAGAAATTCGAGGGTCTCCCGTTTCGAGAGGGGCCAGTCGGCGAAACGACTGTAGCGGGGTCCCATAAATCCCCATACCAGGCGAAAAAGCAACAGAATCGCTATGCCGTACCCCACCGCGGCATGAAAATCGAGCAGCCATTCCCATTCCGAGCTGAGGAAGGCCAACGCGACGTAGAGAACCAGCATCCAGTGGAAGATCCGGGTCGGTAGGGTCCAGATGTAGCTTTTCATGCCCGTTCCTTAATCGTCCCACCTGCCGTAGTTGGGGATGACGAGGCTGCGCTCTGAATAATCCCCCTGTTCCGCTTTTTGATGACAGGCCGTGCAGTTGGCGAAGCTCTTGACCTCTTTTTGACGCACCAATCTTTTGGGGATCTTGCGGTGCTCTTTTTTGAAATAGGGAGTTTCGCTGATCCGCAAAGGGGTCTGATCATCCGGGATCTTTCGTCCCATTTTCCCGATGTCCCCACCCACGCGTTTGGCGTCGGCGGCGTTACGCAGCAGGTAGGCTCTGATGGTTGCATAGTCCTCTTTGTCCAGGGTCGCATCGGTGCCGAAATGGTCCGCAAGGGTTCGCATGGTCTTCTCCCAGGATCGCTTGGGAAGAAACTCGGGCTGATAGGCCATGTGGCAGGAGGCGCACTCCTGAATGTATAACTCGGAGGCTTTGCTCTTCTCCTTATGGTAACGCTTTTTTTCGTATCGGTCGTCGTCCGCGTAGAGTGTCGTTCCGGCAAGCAGCATCGCTGCGAGAGTGATCGTGATCGTTTTCATCGTTGACTCCTTGAAATCTGATTTAGTTGGAGCGCATGAAGAGCAGCACATCGCCCTTCTCCTGCGCCGTTCCTTCGCGCTTGTAGACATCTTTGAAGTTCCGTCTCAGCCATTTTTTCACCTTTTTCACATTCGTGAACCGCTTGGGGTTGACCGAGGGGGAAAGTGGTTTGATCTTTTTCCCGGTAAAGATGTTCTCTCCCATCTGACGAAGATTCCCGGTATGGCAGCTGGCGCAGGAGATCTCCTTGCCCCGCTTGCCGATATGTTTGGAGAAATAGATCTCCTTTCCCTTTTCGGCACTGAATCCCCCAAAAGAGGGATTTTCCTTTTTTGCTTGCGTCGCGAGACGCTGCAGATATTCATCCATCGTTTCGCCAAAGGCGAATGTGCCCGCCATCAAAGCAAGTACGATCCATCTACCTTTCATATTCATCTCCTTGTTCCGTGATAAAACTTACTCTGCTATTGTCCCCGGAAATTGTCAAGAGATCCAGAGATGAACTCTTGAAACTTTCTTGACAAATCAGTTGGCATGACCTATACATCTATGCCCGGATCATTTTGGGCTTCGGTAGCCTTGTTATGTGATGTGCGACGGATTTATGCACATGTAATCCCCATCGTTGATGTCGGTCAGAACTCGAGGGTCGCCTCAGGTTACCGATGATGGGTTCAATGAGATGAAGGATGGATGCAAAAGGGTCACACAGACCCGAAAGGAGGTTGTGCTTTTGTGGCAGGCACCCGGTCAGGTGAACCGGGCATATACAGAAGAGAAAAAGAGCGAAGACGGGCTAGCGTCCGCCTCTTCCACCGGCTCTGCGATTCATCATACCGGCTCCGGAGCCGTCCCGCAGACGCAACTGATCTCCTTGAGCGGAGGTTCCGGATCCGTTACGATACCGATTCTGATACCGGTAGCGATACTGTTTTGCATCGGTTCCCGTTGCGTTTTGGTATTGGCTCTGAGCAGACGCTCTGTTTTGTTCCATTGCACGGTTCTGTTTCATTTGACCGGAGCCGGCGGCCATGAGGCCGGCGCTCAAGAGTATGGAAGCAAGAATCCTTTTTGGGTGAATTGCAAGAGAAACCTTTCTAGCACATAGCAAGTGTACACTGACTGTATTACTCCAGTGTTACCAAACGACACGAATATTGCTATTATATTTGACAAATATCTGACCAGGGAGTTACGGTGCAAGAGATATCGTGCGCAATCCGTCTCTTTTGAGAAATGCTCCGGAGGAGAGTTTCGTCGTCGAAGACAAAAAGGCACACAAACGGCTCGGGGTCTATATCGGGCCGAAACTCGCCGAAGAATTTTTCGAGTATTTCCGAAAGAGGGAACTCCTCGAAGCGGCTCGAAAGATCAAAGAGAGTGGCGCCGAAGAGAACCGTCTGCCGGAAGGGAGCCTCGGCGATGGACTATAAACGCAGGGATATCGTCCTGGTCGATTTCAATCCTCTGAAGAAGAAAGAAAAGGTTGGGAAAGTCCGCCCCTCGGTCATCCTGTCCGATACGCAACTCAACGAAGTTCTGGACCTGGTGACGGTCGTTGCGTTGACGACCAATCTCATCGATGATGCGGAGCCGCTGCAGATCCGGATCGCCCCCAGTGAACATCTCGAAAAAGAGAGCGACGCGATGGTGGAGCAGCTTCGCAGTGTCTCCAAACGACGTATTGGGGAGAGATTGGGCTCTTTGAGCGAAGAGGAACTCGAAAAGATCGCCTACGGAGTGCGAACGATGCTCGTATTGTGAAGTATGAACAAAATAAAAATTGTTTGCAACCATGCCCTAGTCGATCTGCAAGAGATCCATTACAGCAATACCGGAAATTTTCCGAAAAACCTTCATCAAATCTATATATCAACTTATTTTGATACAATAACCGGACAAATTCAATCCATGAGGAGAAAACTATGCAAACCCCTACCCCCGAAATGGTCGAAAAGATGATGCTGGAGAAGTTCGGGGAGATCCCCGAAGCGATCGAAGCCGCCAAGGCCGTCGATCCCTCCTTTTTGGTCGAGCAGGCTATGAGCTCCAAAATGGGAACCATGAGCGAAAAGAACGCCCTCGATCCCAAAACCACCACGATGATTTTCCTGGCCGCGGCCCTGGCCACCGGCAGCGACGAGTGCATCGAGGTCAACACCTCCGCCCTGCTCAAGATGGGAGCGAGCAAAGAAGAGATCCTCTCCATCGTTCGTATCGTCCGGCATGCCGCCTTCAGCAAGGTCGTAGGAGATAGCAAAACCGTCTTCGACCTCCTGCGCTGATCGATGCTCGAAACCCTGACCGCCTGGCTGGGTGCCCATGGCCTACTCTCCATCCTGGGAGCCCTGGGGGTGGGCGTCATCACGGCGATGGCCCCCTGCTCCATCGTCACGCTGCCGCTACTGGTGGGCAGCGCCGTGGCTCTCAGCGGCGATCTGCAAAGCCCGGGAGCGAAGAAGCGCTTCGTCATCCTCTTTTCGCTCCTGTTCGTCCTGGGCCTGGTGCTGAGCTTTTCGATTCTGATGCTCCTGACGGCCAAGATCGGCCTGCTGCTATCGGTCGCTCCCCTGTGGGCCGATCTGCTGGCAGCCGTGGCCACCTTCGTCGTGGCCGCCTATGCCATGGGGTGGCTGGGCGGAGGCATCGACAAGCAGCGCCTCGCCGAAAAGCTGCTGCGCTTCCGGCTGTTCGGGGCACTGATCCTGGGAGTGATCTTCGGTCTGGTGAGCACCCCCTGCGCCTCGGCGCCCCTGGTAGCCATCATCACCGTCGCCGAAAGCGCGGGATGGGTGCACGCCTATGTCTTGGTGCTCAGCTTCGCCCTGGGGCATGCATCGCTCCTGCTGGCGGCGGGGGTCTCGGTGGGCTTCACCGAAAAGGTGGCGGGCAACCGCCTCACCGGCCGGATCAGCCGTCTTGTCAACGGATTTTTCATTCTGATGCTGGTGGGGATCGGAGTCTATTTTCTCTACCGGGTCTGGCAGATGATTTGATCGATACAAGGAGTTTTCTATGAAAAAAACGATGATTTTATTGAGTATGTTTCTGGGATTGAGTTTCGGTGCTTTCGCTGCAGATGAGGAGATGCTGGCGGCAACCCCCTTTGCCAAAATCCCGGCTACGGGAGCAAAAATGATCGAGTTCGGCGCCACCAGCTGCCGTAGCTGCCAGGAAATGGATCGCCTTCTCTACAGTTTGAAGCAGGAGAACTCCGCTTTGCCGCTCTATTTCGTCAATGTGATGAAGGATCGGGAAGCCGCGGCGAAGTTCCGCATCCGGATGATCCCGACCCAGGTCTTCATCGACAAGACCGGCAAAGTCGTCGCCACCCATATCGGTCTGCTTAACCGGGAAAAATTGCTGCAGTGGCTCCAAAAATACGGAATAGCACAATAAACTTTGTGATTATTCGGATAGGCCTTCGAAGGCGGAGCTGAAGCCCGGACTTCATAGGAAGATTCGATAGCCTCGGAAAAATCAACTGCGTTTTTTGTGCTTCTTACGCGTCTGCTTGAGATGCTCGTGAATGTATTCCAGCTGTTGGGGGCTTAGGATCGTTCGGGTCTCCTGGACGCACTGAAGATGGGCCTTGGTCGCCTTGGCCTTCAGGGAGGCGAGGGTGTCGACCTTGCTGCTGAGGCTTTCGGCATTGGCACCCGACTTGATCCCTTTGACGATCTCATTGGTGAGTTTCTTGACCTGGGGGGCGATCTCTTGAATCTGACTCATGGTACGGTTGCGGATCGGTTCCAGTTTGCTTTTCTGTTCGGGGGTGAGGGCGAGTTTCGGATCGTCCCACATCATCATCAGGATCTTAGAGTAGTGGGGAAGTCCTCGGGTGATCAGAAAAACCGTTTTACCCTTCTTACCTTGCTTTTTCTGCATGTTCATCTGTTTTTGGCCGTTCATTCCCGGCCCCTGACCGGGCTGGGCCCAAGCGCTGGAGAGTGTAAAGGTGGCCGCCGCGAGTGTGGTAATGAGTGTTTTTCGTGTCATTGGAACTCCTTCGAATTTTTCTCGGAACGATGATCATAGCAGAACAAGGTTTACCGAATCCCCTTTGCCTCTGGTCTTGATGTGTCCGGTCGCCCGGGAACTACAATGCGTGGAATGAGGTTCTCTTTCTCGATCAACGTTTCGACCGCCTTTTTTGCGATCTGAGGCGGAAAGATCGGGTGTTTCTGAGGATTGAATCGGTTTTTCATCCCCTCGGGCATGGCGCTCTTCTCCTTGGAGGGCGCGGTGAGGAAATCGACCATGTGTTTTCGGATCCGCTCTTTGGAACTGTAGAGCATCAGATAGCGTCGATAGATGAGAGAAAGCGGTGGACCGCTCTTGGTATGGCAGACGGCGCATCGAGCCAGCGGCGAAGTCGGTTCGGCGGCTAATCCCGACAGGATCAAAACCAGAATCATCACTACTCTCCCCATACGATCCTCACTTTCGTTCCTTTCCCTTCTTCACTCTCGATCTGTAGTTTCATCCCGTAATAT
>WFQO01000084.1 GCA_015486995.1 Nitratifractor sp.
GCCTGGAAGCGGACGAGAAGGAGCTTGCAAACTTCGATCTGGTCATCGCCGGCGCGGAGGAGGCGCTGCACCTGAGCAAGGAGGAGCAGACCGAGCGCCTCTGCAAAGCCCTGGCCCACCCCGCCGTGCGGATCCTGGCCCATCCCACCTGCCGGATCATCTCCCAGCGCAACGGCTGCAGCCTCGATCTGGAAACGATCGCCCAAACGGCAGCGCAACACAACGTCTGGCTGGAGATCGACGCCCGGCCCGACCGCCTCGATCTCAGCGATGTCCATCTCAAGAGCCTACGGGACTTCGGTGTCCGTTTCGTCCTGAACTCCGTCGCCGAGAGTGCCGAGACGATGGAGCAGATCCGCTTCGGCGTCAACCAGGCCCGCCGGGGATGGTTGGAGGCAAAACATCTGGTCAATACCCTCCCCTACACCGCGCTCAAAAAACTGCTCAAGGCCTCGGGCAAATGATTCTCTATATCCACGGTTTCGCCAGCAGCGGCCTGGGAGCCAAGGCCGAAACGGTGCGGGAGTATTTCGGGGAAGAGGCCTTCGCCCCCTCCCTGCCTTACGTCCCCGACCTGGCCATGGATACCCTGATCCAGATCGCCGAGCAAGCTGCCAGATGCCGGGAACCGCTCCACCTCATCGGCTCCTCCCTGGGCGGCTTCTACGCCCTCTATTTGGCAGAGCGTTTTGATCTCAAAGCGGTCCTCGTCAACCCCTCGACTCGCCCCTGGGAGACCCTGGCCGCCCACACGGGAGAGGGGACCAACTACTACGACGGCGCCCGTTTCGAGTGGACCCCCCGACACGTAGAGAGTCTCAAAAAATACCGTACGCGGTTTTCCCGTCCCGAAAAAATTCTGTTGATGCTCCAAAGCGGCGACGAAGTCCTTGATTATCGTGTCGCGCTAGAGGAGCTGCAAGGCGCGCGGACCATCCTCGAAGAGGGAGGCGATCACGCGTTTCAGGGCTTTGAGAAGCATCTGCCCGCCATCGCCGAGTTTTTCGGTCAGAGGCAAAGCTATCCCTTAAGGCATTAGATCCGATTGGGGCTAGCGCAGTGATGTTGGGGATGCTACCTCACGGCATGACACCCGCCGAAGCCGAAAACATCGCCCGGCGCAGCAGCCTGACGATTCTCGTCGCCTTTGTCGTGGTTTTCGCTCTGGGAGAGGTAGTGTTGCACTTTTTCGGGATCAACGAGCACTCTCTCAAGGTGATCGGAGGTGTCGTGCTGCTGCTCATGGCATTGGAGATGCTGAGACATGGGCGGACGGAGATGCCGATATCTGCAAGTCGGCAAGAGGATATCGCCGTCATTCCTCTGGGGATTCCCATCCTTTTCGGGGCGGGCCTCTTTACCACGGTGATCATTTTTCGTCAGCAGGCTCATAGCCTCTGGGATGTGACCATCTCGACAGCAGCCTTTTTACTCAATACGGCAGCGGTCTATCTGGCCCTGCGTTACGCGATGCAAGTCCGCGAGATGCTAGGAGAGACGGGAGAAAAAGTGGTGACCAAACTGATGGGGATTCTCACCGGAGCCATCGCCGTGCAGTTCATTCTGGATGGAGCGACGATATTGGTACTTCAAATTTTGAATACCGATTAAGTGTTCTGAAAAACCTCCGTCATTCCGGACTTGATCCGGAATCCAAGGGTACAAACGCCCATGATACCGTGGATCCTGAAGCAAGTTCAGGATGACGATGTCACATTCGTCCGGTTTTTTCAGAGGGTTCCATTAGGGAAAAAGCCTATCTCTCTACCTTTCTTTTTTCAGAATACGCCATACCGAAAAAGAACTTATTGATCAATATGACAAAATATTGTCGCCTAAAAATCTAGAACATTCCTCCTCTGCTCGTACTTATGTTACCGTCAGAGGATTTTACTTTCTTTTGCTGCGACGGCGGCAATGAGTTTTGCACAGGCGAAGCCAGCTGCGCAGGTGTTTGGAAAGTTCGCTTGAGCAGCTCCAACGGATAGAGCAATGCTTCTCCCAGGGGATTGGTATGGACACGGGGGTGTTCCAGTGTCCCGTCGACACGGACGCCGACAGTAAGGCTCTTGTCTTTGCCGAAGAGAATGTATCCCACCACCGGAATCTGCCCCAACGTCTTGCCCAATTCACGCGCCGTGCGAACCGCCAGATCCAGATCCAACTGTCCATTGTCGAGTCGGATCGTCCCCTTGCCGGCGATGGTCGACGACTTGCCTTGTAGCAATATTGATTCCAAAGTCAGTTTCTCTCCCTTCAGCGTGAAGACAATTCGACCGCGACGCAGCTCGAAGCCGACCCGACTGAATCCCGGATCCGAAAAGGCCACTAAGGCCGGGACAGTATTGAAAAGGGCCATCAAGTCATTCATCGCTTTGAAGTTTTTCACGACACCCCCCTCGATGATGATCTCTCCGTGAAAACGTTTCTGTTTGAGATCCCCTTCCGCATGCAGAGTGTAGCGTCCTCCGACCAATCCCCTAAAATGGATCAACGGATGGAGCATCCGATCGTCGATACGCCGAGCATCCACCACAAGCCGATTTCCACGCTTCTGTAGGGTGAGACGGTCCTTCCCCAATGTCGCGTCAAAATCGAGAGCCCCTCCGCGAAGCTGCAGGCGATAACGATCCGTCGGCAGGACGTAGAGACCGTAGCGGATCATACTGCGTTCGGCCTCTACGGTCAACATTCCGGAGACACTCTTCGTGCCGTGACCAGAGAGTGATTCGACCAGTCCCAGAAGACGTCGCGCATCGATGTTGATATCGTGCAGTTTCAAGATACCCTCTTTCTGTCGATAGAGAATCCGACCTTTCAATGCTTCGACGACACTTGCCGAATCATCGATTTTCGCATGAAAAGGCAGCGAAGTGACCCCCCCCTTCCGATCGTAGAGGAAAGACCCCTTCCAATGCAAAGTCCCGTTCAGTTCGATACGCCGTCCGTCAGGGCTTTCGATCCGCAAATCCCCTCCCTCCGGCAGCGCATAGAGCCCCCTCAACCAAGGGTGCCAAAGCGCCAAATTTTTCAGATCCGCGCGAATCACCCCGTTCGGTTTCCGAACAACCGTACTTCTGAGCGTCGGCAGCTCTGCCTCCCAGCTCTTCCCGTTCCATCGGATCTGCAACGGCAGAGTCAGATCCTGCATGACAAGCGCACCGCCCACTCCCCGCCACTTCAATTTTTGAAGCGCTACGCGCACTCGGGCGCGTCTCTCCCGTAAACGTACCGTTGCGTCGATCACCGCCTTGAGCATCTTTTCATCGAGAAGAAGATTCCGGATCAGTACCGTTTTCGAAGTGAAGAGGATTTTTCCCCCGCCGATGCGGAATATCCGCTTCCCGTGTTCCAATGTACCCGCCGAAAAATCGGCCGATCCGCGCAACTTGATACGCCCCCCTCCCAGCGGCACATCCAGATCCACCCGGGCGTTCACCGTTCCGCTGCGCTGTCCCAGATTGATCGGGAGGTTGTAGGCATGCAGAATCTCCAACATCGCCCAATCCACTCGTCCCCGGTAGTGGATCCGTAACCCCAGTGTCAAACGTTTCGGATCGTCGAGTCCATACAAAGCGGCGCTGCTGCCTTCAATGGAATGGTGCCCATAGTGCGGATGTTTAAGCAGAAAGTAAAGAGCGGCATCCTGCAGAATCACCCGGGCTGACTCTGCCTGAATGGGCGCAAGCCCGTCCTGGAAACGGATCGTCACTCCCTGCAGACGAAGCGCTCCGCGCAATGTAGAAATCTTCGGTACAAACTCTCCGCTGTCGAGATCGAAACGACCGCTCCCCTCCAGATATTCCAGACGATAGGCGCGGGCCGTAATCCGTTTCTTGAGCCACTCTTCGGCTTCCGGGCTCATTCGCAACAGACTCAGTAGCCGACGCAGTGAGGTCGTACGCATCGACGTGATCCGAAAATCGATCCGTTCTCCCGTTTTCCGGACCGTCAACTTCCCGGCAAGATCGGGAACATCGTAATCTCCTTCAAAATCGATGATACCTGTGCGGTAATGATAGTGGAGTTCTCCCGAGAGGTTGATCCCTTTCTGCGGAAGACGTAGGAGAGGAATCTGTACCTCCATATAACGCTTCCGATCGTAGAGCATTCCGGCCGCTTCGAACATCGGACTGCGGAGATAGAAGATCCGATCGCGATAGAGCAGATGAAAGCTCCGCGTTCCGATACGCAACGACTCGATGTCGATGCTGCGCACACCGCGCAGGAGACGATGCATGGTCGCCAACGCTTCGGGAAGCAGTGAAAGATCCGCTTTACCGGAGCTCGCAGGTAGCTGCATCAGCCGGGCTTTGACGATAAGCCCTTTATCGACTTTCAGATATAATTTTTCGATTTTATAGCCGCGGAATTCAAGGGAATCAAAACGGATTCCGCGGTGAAGAGAGAGGATCAAAAGGGTCGTGATTAAGACAGAAAGTGCGAAGAGAGTCGTTATCGCTATCGATCGTTTCGAAAGCATTCTACTACTGCTCCTCATTTCCGTACTTTTCTACCTCGTCCAACCGATCCGCACGGAAAAGAACCTCAAACTCCGCTCCCGCACGCCCGGAAAAATTATAACACAGCTGCAGAATCGGGGATACTCGGTGGCTTGGCCGGATACACTCATTCTCCGGATGTTGGGACGACCCGGGACGGGATGGGTTTATCTGGGACACGAACGTATGAGCCGCCTGGATTTCCTGCATCGTCTCGCCTCTGCCGACCGCTTCGTACGCATCACCCTCATCCCGGGTGAAACCAGTGTCCTATTTTTCGATCAAATGGGTCGCCGCCTACACAAAGATCCCGAAAAACTCTTCACCGCTTATCGCGCTTTGAGCCCCTATCCCGAAGGGGGAATCCTCGCCGAGAGCTACAATGTCCCTCTTCGCTACGATGCCCGCCAAGCGGTGCAGTATCTCGTCAACCTCAGCGAAAAACGCTTTCACCGTCTCGCCCGGGAGAACGGCATCGCCTACACTCCTCAAACCTGGCTGCGGATTCTCACCATCGCCTCGATCGTCCAGAAAGAGGCGGCCAACCGCAGCGAAATGCCCGTCATCGCCTCGGTAATCTTCAATCGGCTGAAGAAAAGAATGCGCCTCCAGATGGACGGCTCACTCAACTACGGCCGCTACTCCCACATCCGAGTAACCCCCCGCCGTATCCGTGAGGACAACAGCAGCTACAACACATACCGCCATCGCGGCTTGCCCGCCGCTCCCGTTTGCAACGTCTCCGCCGCCGCGATCCGAGCCGCTCTTCATCCTGCCCGAACTGACTTTCTCTATTTTTTCCGTAACGACCGGGGAACCCATGATTTCTTCCGGAACTATAGGGCTCATCTGCGTGAAGTCCGTACCAAAAGGCGGGAACTGAGGGAAGAGAAAAAGCACATGAAGTCACTGCCCCGTGCCGCGACTCTCCCCGCAGAAAAAATGTGAGTCGGCACTCAAAGCCTTCCGTTCAATGACTCTCTCCGAAGGGCCCGGCCTCGACGACTCGACGATAAGATATAATATTATTCGATTTTCATCCGAAAAAGGAGCTTCAAGGTGCCGGTGGAAACCCTCAAAAACATCATCGATTATGGAATTATCGGCCTGCTGATCCTGATGAGTCTGGCCACATTTACCTACGCTTTCGAGCGTCTGCTTTTCTACCGCAATATCGATCTGAGCACCTACGCCGATCAACGCATCCTCCGGCTTGATCTTGAACGTAACCTCGGCCCTCTCGCCACCATCGGCTCCAGCGCTCCCTACATCGGTCTACTCGGAACCGTTTTGGCAATTATCCTAACCTTTTACATTATCGGGGAGCAAAAAAACGCTGTCGATACCGGTGAAGTGATGAAAAACCTCGCCCTCGCCCTCAAAGCGACGGCGGCAGGACTTGTGGTCGCGATTCCGGCGACGATTTTCTACAACCTGCTGGGCGATCGGGCCGAGCGTCTCCTGACCCGATGGGAGATCCTCTACGCCGAGAGCGGGGCATGAGACGCCGCCGCTTCGCCGAGATCAATGTCGTCCCTTTCATCGACATCGTCCTTGTCCTGTTGGTGATCGTCCTCGCCACGGCGACTTTCATCGTCAAAAACGAACTCCCGATCAACCTTCCGCATTCCGGCAGCCGAAACAGCGTCCCGCCGAAAAGTGTCTCCATAACCATCAACAAAGAGGGGCGTTTTTTTTTCCGTAAACATCCTGTGACCCTGGAAAAACTCAAGGAAGAACTCAACAGGCTCGATCCGCTCAAAGATCTCATCACTCTCAATGCCGATCGCAAAAGCCAATTCCAGAAATTCGTCACCGTCGTAGACCTTCTCAAAAAAAGAGGCTTCAAAAAGATTTCGATTCTTACAGGAGAATAAAATGAACGGTATGAGCGTAAGCAATCTATTGATCGGAATCGGGCTTTTACTGATTCTGGCGGGGATAGCCTTTAGATATGGATTGCTCGGCTGGTTCGGCCATCTCCCCGGGGACATCCGCTACGAAGGGGACAATTTCGTCTTTTTCGCTCCCTTCGGATCGATGATCCTGATCTCCGTCGTTCTATCACTGCTTTTGTGGCTTTTCAACCGGTGATCGGGGTATAATCGATCCCAATGAAACGTTTCCTTCTTCTTTCACTCCTACTTTTTCCTTTACTCTTGAGTGCTGAGTACCGCCTAATCGCCGGCAAGCGGCCCCACAGCGCTATCGACCGGCTGCATTTCAAAAGCGTCGCCGACCAGCGCCGCATTCCTCAAAACCCCGCTTACTACGCCCGCCAGCTCAAACCGATCTCCCGGACAAAAGAGCTGAGTTACGACCGCAGGTACAACGCCGCATACTTCTCTCCCTGGAAGCGCGGCTACCGCATCGACGAACCCCGGGAGGAATTGCTCTGGATGATCCCTTTCGTCGAGAAGCATCCGATCTACGACAGTCGAAAAAAACGTATCCCCGCCCGTATCTGGAAAAGCTGGATCCGCAACGCTCGGATGGAAAAACTCGGCAGTGTCGGCACCCGGGCCATCAGCGTGCACCCTACGAATCTGCGGGCTTTTCCCACCGATACCCCCGCCTACCGCGACCCCTGGAAAAACACCGAAGGTTTCCCCTTCGACTACTTTCAGCATAGCGAGCTCCACATCAACGTCCCCCTTTATCTCTCCCACACTTCGCGCGACGGACGCTGGGCCTACGTCCAGGCCGCCCACGCCGGAGGCTGGGTCCACGTCCGGGACATCGCCCTCGTCAACGACCGCTTCGTCAAAGCCTTCGAAACCGGCCGCTATTTCATTACCGTCAAGGACAACCTCTGGCTGATGAACGGCAAAAAGCGCGTCGGGCTCATCAAACTCAGCACGATCTTTCCAATGGACCGCAGCGGCCGCTGGCTCCTGGCCGCCTCCCGTGGCCCCAAAGGTGTCGCCCTACTCCAACGTATCAAGCCGCCATCACGCCGCCTCGCCGCCCCCAAGCCTCTCCCCTTTACCCCGCGAAACGTCGCGAAAATCGCACGGGAATTCTATGGGGAGCCCTACGGCTGGGGCGGCAAGATGATGACCCGGGACTGTTCGGCCACGACCCGGGACTTTTTCGCCGTTTTCGGTATCTTTCTCCAACGCAACTCCGCCAAACAGGCCAAAGCCGGCCACTCCACCTGGATCAAAGGCTTGCCCAAAGCCCGGAAAAAGGCTGCGATCCTCCGCAAAGCCCTCCCTTTCCGCTCGATGCTCTACGTCCCCGGCCACATCACCCTCTATCTGGGGCAGTACCACGGCGAACCGGTCGTCATGCACACCTACTGGGGCGTTCGCCTCAAGGACTGGAGCAAATACCCCCTCTGCCGCACCGTCATCACCACGACCGAACCCGGCAAAGAACTGAAAAATATCCGAGAAAAGAGCGAACTGATCAATACCCTGCAAAAGATCATCACTTTCTGAAAACAAGTGCCAATAGAGCCCTCTGAATAACGTGCAAGAGAGGTTTCATTCGATGGCGACAAAGGAGCACTCAACCCGTGAAATGGGCGCTTGCGTTTGCGACTGCCTTTAGCTTCGAATGAAACCGGAGGTTTTTCAGAACACGCAATAAATCACGAATCACGAATTATGTTATGATTCCGGCTTAAATTCCGA
>WFQO01000085.1 GCA_015486995.1 Nitratifractor sp.
ATCGAGGACAAGGTGACGGGCTTCGAAGGCGGAGCCGACGACTATCTCCCCAAGCCTTTCGATTTCGAGGAGCTTCTGGCCCGCATCCGGGCCCTCTATCGCCGAAGCTTGGGCGGGGCGCAACCTCTCCTCCGGGTGGCAGATCTGACGATCGACCTCGACCGCCGTCTCGTCCGGCGTGACGGCCAGCCCCTGACGCTGACGCCCAAAGAGTATGAACTACTCCTCTTTTTCCTCCGGAACAAGAACCGGACACTAAGCACCGAAGCGATCCGGGAGCGTCTCTGGAGCGAGATGGAATACATCGACAGCAACGTCATCCAGGTGACCCTCTACCACCTGCGCCGCAAAATCGGCAAAGAGAAGATCCAGACCCTACGGGGAGCGGGGTATCGTTTTGAAGCTTCATAGTCTCAAGATCCGGGTGATGCTCTGGTTCGGCGGGCTGGTCGCTCCGATTCTGCTGCTTTTCAGCCTCGGGCTCTACTACTCCTTCGATCAGAGTTTTCATATCAAGCAGCAAAACCGTCTCCATACTCTGGCCCTGCAGCTTGTCGAGAAGGAGCTGCCTGCAGCCCTGCAGTCGGGGCGTTTCGATGCCCGTTCCCTGCGGGGTGTCGCCGTCGCGCTGCTTCAGGACAAGCGCCTGCTGGCCCAAAGCGACAACTTCAGAACCAAAGACCTCCGACGATTCCGCCGACATCCCCACAGCAGCTACTTTGTCATCGATCACGAAGAGACGCTGGATCTGTTTTACCGTTACCCGATTCAGCAGCCGATACGGGGGACGCTGCTTCTGGTCGATCGCGGGATCAACAACGAGGTGGAGGATCTGGTCGACACTCTGCTCGTTCTCGATCCGCTGCTGCTTCTGGGGCTGCTCATCGCCGCCTACATCGCCACCGAAAAGATTCTGCGGCCGATCCGAAGCGCTTCCTCCATGGCGGCACGCACCTCGGTGACTTCCCTGCCCCACCCGCTGCCGCTGCCCAAGGCCGACGACGAGATTCGGGAACTCATCGTCGCCTTCAACACCATGGTGAAGCGCCTGGACCGCGGGATCGAAGAGATGGAGCGCTTCAACAGCGACGTCTCCCACGAACTGCGCACCCCGCTGACGGTTTTGCAGGGCGAGGTCGATATCGCTCTGCGCAAAGAGCGTGACGCGGCAAGCCTGCGCCAGACCCTGCAGACCGTCTCCGAAGAGATCCACACCCTACGGGAACTGGTGGAAAACCTCCTCTTTCTCAGCCGCCACACCCCCGAATCGGTCCGGGAGAGCTTCCAAAGCGTGGCCGCCGATCAGATCCTGCTGGAGACGCTGCAGCGCATCGACTCGATGCGCAAAAAGAAAAAGCTCAAACTCTCCATCGAAACACTCGAACCCTGCGAAATCCGGAGCACCCCCACCCTCCTGCGCACCCTCTTCGCCAATCTCCTGGACAACGCCGTCAAATATACCCCCGAAGGCAAAGGGATCACCCTCTCCCTCGATTGCCGGAACGGTCGACTTCGTTTCCGCATTGCCGACGAAGGGATCGGCATCCCGTCCGACCAACTGGCCAAACTCACCGAACGCTTCTACCGGGTGGACGAAGCCCGCTCCCGCAAAACCCCCGGTTTCGGCCTGGGGTTGGCCATCGTGAAGAAAATCGTCGATCTGCACCGGGGTCAATTGGAGATTCATTCCGAAGAAAGCAGAGGAACCTCGGTCGAAGTTACCCTTTGAGGAAAAGATTTTCATCCGTTTTTCATCTCTTTTTTCTATGCTTCCGGAAAAATTATGGAGGCTTAGATGCTCTCATTCAATCAGGATCTCTTCCTCGCCATCAACGCATTTGCCGGCCATTCCCGGGTGCAGGATCTCCTCGGCATTGTTTTGGCCGAGGGGCTTCCCTATCTCTTCATCGCCGTCGAAGTGTGGCTCTACTTTTTCGCCAAACGCAAGGAGGAGGCGCTTCTGGCGTTTTACGCCTCACTACTCGGTTTGGGGCTCAATCAGCTTATCGGTTTAGCCTATTTCCATCCCCGGCCTTTTATGGATCATCTGGGGGCACTTCTGATTCCTCACGGACCGGAAAACTCTTTCCCCTCTGATCACACGACGTTCATGGCTTCGATCGCGCTAACACTGCTTTTCTGTCCTTCGACGCGACGCCTGGGGGACTGGATGCTGCTCTTTGCAGTGATCGGCGGATTGGCGCGGGTCTATATCGGCGTTCACTATCCTCTGGATATCCTGGGCAGCCTGGTCGTCTCCCTCGCTTCGGCGGGGATCGTCGTCGCCCTGGCCCCCCGCCTCAAGCCGCTCAATGCCTTCGTCTATCGTATAGAAGATCGAATTTTTCATAATTGAGTGCTCTGAAAAACAACCGTCATTCCGGGCTTGACCCGGAATCCAGGGCGTGAATCCCCATTAAACCGTGGTTCCTGAATCAAGTTCAGGATGACGAAAGCGTAACTCTTGGGTTTTTCATAGAGCTCGATTTATCTTGAGAAAATATACCGTTTAGAGATCCCCCTTTTCATTTTCCTTTCATCTCTCTGCTCTACCATTGCCCCATTGATTCGACGAAAAGGATATCCCTATGGCAATACATTTTGAAAAATCCAGAATTCTGCTTTCACGGATCGCCGCGGGAGCGGTTTTGGTTCTTTATGCTCTCTCGGGAAGCCGCTGGGATGTGGAGGCACCGATCGTGGCCTATCTTCTTTTCACCGTTGGATTGTTCCTTGTCGCCATCGGTTCACTGGGGCGGATGTGGTGTTCGCTCTATATTGCGGGCTACAAAAACAACAGACTCGTGACCGAAGGCCCCTACTCCATGACTCGCAACCCCCTCTACTTTTTCAGTTTCCTGGGGCTTCTCGGAGTGGGGA
>WFQO01000086.1 GCA_015486995.1 Nitratifractor sp.
AGCGTCTCGCCCTTTACGAACGGCGCCTCAAGCTGGAAGAGGAGGGACGTTCCTATCGAATCGTCAAGGAACGCTTTCTCAACTGGAGACTGGAATGGGGACTCTTGCGTGTCGGAAAAGATCCTGTCCCGGCACATATTCTTCCCTACTCCACACTCAAACGTGACTTTACGCGCGGACGGATCACGGAGAAAATCGGCTCTCTGGCCTGGCTCAACCGTGATGAAGTGAAATTCACGACATTAAAGGAATACAACCGTCTGACGGGCCGACACTACTCTTCCGTTACCGCGTTAATCTTCGATCCTCCGTCCTTTTCCGAAGAATTGATCTTTCGAAAAACTTTGCTTCCCTCCCCCTATGACTTAAGCACTTTACTCGTGGTCGAAGCGATTCCGGAACGAAAAATCGAACTCTCCATGAAGGCCCATTGTTTCGAAGATGTCCACGAAAGATTGATTCTCGTTAACTGATTATTAACTTGAGGCTAATCACCCTGTTACCAGAGCTTCGATAGAATACAGCCTATTTTAGTGGGGGTCGCTCTGTCTGCGTATTCCCAAATGTATGAAAGGATGCACGTTGTACAACGTTGTAGAAATTCAAAAAATTCTTCCTCACCGTTTTCCCTTTTTGTTGGTCGACCGGATCATCGATCTCGAACCGGGGCGCTCCATCGAAGGATACAAAAACGTCTCGATTTCCGAACCCGTTTTTCAGGGACACTTCCCCGATCACCCCATCTATCCCGGGGTAATGATCATCGAGGGGATGGCCCAGGCCGGCGGTGTTCTCGCCTTCAAAAGCATGGACGATGCCAGCCAAGAGGAAATTGAAAATAAAGTCGTCTATTTCATGAGCATCGATAAGGCGAAGTTTCGCTCCCCCGTCACTCCCGGTGACCGACTCGTCTATCGCCTGGAGGTTCTCAAGCATCGCGGAGACATCTGGTTCCTCGACGGCAAAGCCTACGTCGACGACAAACTCGTAGCCGAAGCGCAGCTCAAGGCGATGATCGTGGACAAGTGACGGACGGCATTTCGATGATTCATCCCACCGCCATCGTCCATGAAGGAGCCCAGATCGCTGAAGACGTCCGCATCGGTGCCTACAGCGTCGTCGGCCCCGAGGTCCACATCGGACCGGGGACGGAGATCGGTACGCACACACTGATCGAAGGAGAGACGACGATCGGTGCCCGTAACCGTATCTTCTCCCATGCGGTAATCGGATCGATCCCCCAAGATCTCAAATATCACGGTGAAAAAGTTCGCCTCGAAATCGGCGACGAAAACATCATTCGTGAATTTACCCTGATCAATCCCGGCACAGAGGGGGGCGGAGGCGTCACCCGAATCGGAAACGGCAATCTCTTGATGGGGTACGTCCACATCGCTCATGACGTGCGTATCGGCAACGCCTGTATTCTGGCCAACGCTGCCACCTTAGCTGGGCATGTGGAACTGGGAGACCGCGTCGTCGTAGGCGGGATGACTCCGATTCATCAGTTTGTCCGAGTCGGGGATTACGCGATGATCGCCGGAGCCAGCGCTCTGAGTCAGGATATTCCGCCCTACTGCCTCGCCGAAGGCAATCGGGCAGTGCTACGCGGGCTCAATCTTACCGGCCTGCGGCGTAACGTTGAACGTGAGACCGTCGACGCACTCAAAAGTGCGTACCGACGCCTCTTCGAAAGCAACGAAGCGCTCAGAGAGAACGCTGAGAAACTCTTCAAAGAAAGCGACAACGAAGCGGTGCGAAATCTCTGCCGCTTCATTCTGGAGTCCCGCCGAGGGATTCCTTTTAAAAGGAAAACTAATGCCCAATAAACATTGCAGCTTTTGCGGAAGCCCGGAGCGGGAGGAAAATCCCCTCATCGCCGGCAACAACGCCTACATCTGTTCCAACTGTGTCATCTCCGCTTACAAGATCCTCTTTGGCGAGGAGGAGGCTTCCGCCTCCAGCGAATTCAACCCGAAACTCCTCACCCCTAAAGAACTCAAAACGTTACTCGACGAATACGTCATTGGCCAGGATGAAGCCAAAAAAACTCTTTCCGTAGCCGTCTACAACCACTACAAACGGATTTTCAAAAATCTACCCGACGACGACACAGAGATCTCCAAATCCAATATCTTGCTTATCGGGCCCACCGGCAGCGGGAAGACTCTTTTGGCGCAGAGCATCGCGCGCTTCCTCGATGTCCCCATCGCTATCGCCGATGCGACAAACCTCACGGAGGCCGGTTACGTCGGTGAAGATGTCGAGAACATCCTCACCAAACTGATCCAAGCTGCCGACGGCGAAATCGAAAAAGCTGAAAAAGGAATCGTTTTCATCGACGAGGTGGATAAGATTGCCCGTTTGGGTGAAAACCGTTCCATCACCCGCGATGTCTCTGGCGAAGGGGTTCAGCAGGCACTGCTCAAGATTATCGAAGGCTCCATCGTCAACATTCCCCCCAAGGGGGGGCGCAAACACCCCAACCAGGACTTCATCCAGATCGACACCTCCAACATTCTCTTTATCTGCGGCGGAGCTTTTGACGGACTCAACGATATGATCAAGCGCCGTCTGGGCGGAAACACCATGGGCTTCGGACAAAAGCAGCGCAGCAAAGAGGAGGAGGAGAATCTCCTCCATCTTGTCGAACCCGACGATCTCGTCCATTACGGGCTGATCCCCGAACTCATCGGACGGCTACACGTTATCGCCACCCTCAACCCGATCGGTGTCGACGACATGGTTCGCATCCTCAC
>WFQO01000087.1 GCA_015486995.1 Nitratifractor sp.
AGAAGATCGATATCCTCGTCGGCAACATCCCAGCGACCGCCTACGAAACCTTTCGGGAGATCGCCAAAGCGCTGCCTCACGTGCGTTTCGTCCCCTCGTTGGAGACACAGTTCGCCAACAAGTCGAAAGAGAACGTGACCCTCTTCTGTGAGAAACACAATCTCTCCCACCCCGAAACCCACATCTTCTACGACCGGGACGAGGGCTACGCCTACCTCGAAAAGTGCGATTACCCGATCATCGTCAAGCGCAGCTACGGACCCTCCAACTACGGCGGCTACTATGTTCACAAGGTCAAAAGCAAAGAGGAGGCCAAAAAGCTCTTCGACGAGAAGAGGTATATGCCGATGTACATCCAGGAGTGCATTCCCCTGCGGGCGGACATCCGCGTGATGCTCATCGGCCATAAACCCGCCTGCGCCTTCTGGCGGGTCGCCGGTGACGATATGGAACTGACCAACACGTCGCAGGGGGGATATATGACCTACGACGGTGTGCCGATGGGAGCGCTGGAGCTGGCCGTGGAGGCCTCCAAAGCCGCCAAAGCCGAATACTGGGCCTGCGACATCGCCGAATACGACGGCAAATACTACATCCTCGAGTGTGCGACCGCTTTCGCCGCTTTTCCCTACTTCCGGGATTGGATCGGGCAGTACCTGATGTGGGATTTCAGCGACGGACAGTTCAAAAAGCCCCACATTCCTCTCTACAACTGGGAAGAGTTGGGCAAGATCAACCCCTCCCTGCTGCGCACGATGCGCCACATCGAGTTTAGCAAATACATCCCCTCCACCGACGGGGCGTACTATCTCAACGAGAAAGAGGCGCGCTGGGACGTCGAGCTGGCCGAGGAGAGTCGCCCCGAGGATATCCCCGACGATTCCCACCTCCACCAGACTCCCCTGAAAAAGGAGGAGGAGATCCCCGAGCCGGTGCTGGAAGAGGCGAAAAAGGGCGAGAAGGTCCGTGACGATCTCGAAGAGAGCGAACTGACCGTCGACAATGTCACGCTGACCGAGCTGATGACGCTGCACGGAATGGAAGAGGAGATCGCCGTGGAGGTGATCCGCTACCTCCATACCCACGAGATCGCTAGCCTCGACGAACTGCTGGATCTCGAGGGGATCGACCGACAAACCCTCAAAGTCTGGGCCGAAGAGCTTCACAGCAAAACGGATGTCAACCGTGCCTCCCAGAAGGCTCTGGGCAAGATCAAAGCCGTCGGCAAAAAGCTGGCGGAGAAGATCGTCGCTTTCCGGGAAGAGAACGGTCCCATCGAAAAGCTCGAAGATCTTCTCAAAATCAAAGGCCTGGGCAAGAAGAAACTCGAAAAGATCAAAGAGCATATCGCGATCAAGTGAGCGCCGCTTTGCGGCGGCTTATCGGTTGTTAGTCGTTAGTCTATAGTCTCTAGTCTATAGTTAAAGGATAAGGTGGGCAATTTTTGTCCACCTTTTTCTATTTGAAAATTTTTGACTGTGAGCCTATAGGGTACCAATTTACGCAAAAACATTGAAGTAAGCGGAAATTTTTCAGGTATCTCGATATTGGAAATCAACCGTGATCGCTAAGCCGGTGGTTCGGCTTATCTAGCGTTGGGAATAAAGGACGAAGACTGTGAAACAGCTATACCACTCATACGACGAAGCTTTGGAGATTTTTCGTGATCTACAGCGGCGGCGGCCGGATCTTTTCCGGGTCGAAGTGATCGGGGAGACCTGGGAGAAGCGGGAGATGGTGGTCGTGACGATCACCGACGGGATCGAAAAAGCCGAAGAGAAACCGGCGCTGTTCTATACCGGGACGATCCACGCACGTGAGTGGATCGGCATCGAGCTGGCGATCGCCTTCGCCCAGTACGTCGATCGCAATTTTCTCTACGACCACACCGTACAGGAGGCCCTGAAGAGCAGCACCTTCTATATCGTTCCCTGCGCCAACCCCGACGGCTTTGAGTACAGCCGAAACCACTTCTCTTTCTGGCGCAAAAACCGGCGGCAAAATGCCGACGGCAGCTACGGCGTGGATCTCAACCGCAACTTCCCCGTCGGTTTCGTCAAGAGCAAAAACCCTCTCTCCAACGTCTACGGAGGTCCCGAGCCTTTCAGTGAGCCAGAGACCCGGGCGCTGCGGGATTTTGTCGAGGCCCATCCCAACATCGCCATCGCGCTGGATTATCACAGCCAGGGCAACGTCTTTTTCCCCGCCCACGACTTCCGCCACGAGGACACCCTCGATACCACCGATATGAACGTACTCTGCGCCAATATGGCCGAAGAGATCCGTAAGATCAGCGACCGGGAGTACGGCATCCACCAGGGCAAGCCGCCGGCCAAGCTGATCGGAGGAAGCGGCCGGGAATTCTACTACTCCAAAGGGATCATCGCCAGCGTCGTAGAGGTCGGCACCCGCAACATTTCCGACTATCTCGACGATATGATCGAACACATCCGGGAACACATCCCCGCGCTCCTGGCGGCCTTGAAGGAGGCGCCCAACTACGAGCGCGGGCATACGCTTCCCCGTCCGGAGAATTTTCGGGCGACTTTCGTCGGCAGCGATACGGTGACGCTGGAGTGGGAACCCTATCCCTGCTGCGAAGGGGAGGAGGAGATCTATTTCGAAATCTACCGCAGCCGGAGGGAGAAGAGCTACTGCCGCCCCTTCAACTTGATGGGGTTGACCCAGGCCAACCGCTACGCCGACAGCAATCTACGCTCCGACAGCTCCTACTTCTACCACATTCGCGCCGTGAGCCGAAGCAGCGGGCGCAAATCCCCCTTCGCTCCGGTACTGGCGATCCGTACCCACGTGGGCGACGACGAATTTCACCGCACCTATTTCCCCGTCCCCGACCGTACCGGCTACGTGGCGCAGCGGGCGAAAGACAACGCCGCACATTTCGGGGTCAATTCACTCTTCGTCGGGGTCAGTGAAACCAAGGGGATCAGTTACGCCGTCGTGACCATCCCGATGAAGAGTCTACCCGCAAACGCGGTGATCAAGCGGGCCCGTTTCCGTCTCTATCCGATGAACCGGGTCGGGGTGACGGTGGAGAAGTACGGCGAGTGGGATGTCGGGATCGTCGATCCGGAGAGCGTCGGGGATTTGACGAAGTTCGAGGAGGTGGACCGGATGAAGATCCTCTCCTACGTCGGACGCCCGACCCCTTCGAACCACTTGACCCAGGGGATCTGGCGCAGCTGGGAGTTCAGCGAAGTGGAGTGCCGGGTTCTCCAGGAGCAGATCGCCCGGCAGGAGTTGACTCTGCGTGTCGAAGGGCCCAAAGAGTTGATCGTCGGGCGGAACTCCCAGATGATGCAGTGGGACCTGGGTTACGGCAGATTCGGAGGGGGGTTGGCGTTCCGTCCCCATCTGGAGATCACCTACACGCTTCAGCCCGAACGTCTCGAGCTCTTTCCCAAGCGTAGTTTCACCGTGCGGGCCGAGGGAGAAGAGGAGGGCAAAATCCTCTGCGGTTTCGATGCGCAGGGGCGCAAGATTTACGCCACCTTCGATTTCGAACTCGGCTCTTTGCCCGACTGGGACTACATCTCCATCGTTCGCGCCTATGTCGTACTCAAACCGGTCAAAATCTACGCCAAGTCCAACATCCGCTTCCACCTCGAGATGATTGACGCCACCGAGGAGCGGGACTACCGGGCGATCCGGGATCGCCACATCATCGAAAACATCGGCTACGACGTCAGCGCCGGAGAGCTCAGGGACCGGGAGCAGGTCTTTCTCTTCGACAGTTACGCGATCCAGGAGTTCGGCAACCGCCTCAGGCAGAAGCGCCCCGTCGCGTTTCTCCTACGCCCAAGCAGTGCTCAGAAACTGGTCAAAAACTCCACCGTTGAGTGGCACAGTTCCCATCCGGACTATACGCCCAAACTCGTCATCGAATATCTCCACAAACGCCGCAAACCCGTCGCCCCGGTGAGCGATTTGAAATACAGCTTCGACAACGGCAAGATCAAATTGAGCTGGAAAAATCCCGCCGACAAGGATTTCAAAGGGGTCTTCGTCATCAAAAACCCCTTCCGAAAGCCGATCTCTCCCTACGACGGCGACAAACTCTACGGCGGGCCAGACAACTGGACCTACGACGACTTCGGCGCGCTGGACGTGCACAAATACTACGCCGTTTTCACCTACGACGACGTGCCGAATTTCAGCGAGCCGGTGATCCTGGAGTATCTACCCAAAGCGTAGTTTCAACCCAAAATATGCATTAGCCAGCACGTCATCTGTATCGATCATCGGCGGCATGGGCGACACATCCAAAGCCTCGACGCACCCTCCGGGTGCGCCTACGTTTTGGCTGTGCACCCCTGCACACCGAGCATCGACACACCTGACATACTTTCTACTGCATAATTTGGGTTCAACGTTTTTTGTAAAGGCCCGGGCCGTCGACGATGGCTTCCCGGCAGCCCCCTTTGAGAGCCTTGGCGGGAGGCAGAAGTTTGCGCAGGTCGGATCCCTTGCCGTGCAGGCTGATCCGCAGTTCGCTCAGCAATCCGCGTCGGCACTCCATGATCAGGCGGTTGCCCATCCTCTTGCCGAAACTTTTCTCGAAAATTTTGCGTAGATCCGCCAATCGTATTTTCCCTCCCACGTTGGCCCGGAGGTATTCGCCCACCATCGAGCGGTCGACACTCTCGGTCAATGCGACGGCATCGGAAAAATATCGTACGGGGTCGCTGTCGTAGCAGCTGCCGTGTTTGATCCATTCGTGGCGCTCCAGCCCCGAGAGAGTACCGGGCATAACCCGAAGCAGGGCTTTGCGCAGAAAGTCCGGCAGGCGGGGGGCGGGGAGGGCGCGCCATCGGTGCGCTTTGTCTTTGGCGATAAGCTCCGGGGGGATACCGCAATAGACGCGGGAGGGAGGCTGGGGCCAGAGGCC
>WFQO01000088.1 GCA_015486995.1 Nitratifractor sp.
CTGCCTCTGCCCATCGCCGGCCTGATGAGCGACCGTCCCGGCGACGAAACGGCCAAAAGCTACGCCGCCATCGACCGCTTCGTCCGCGAGGAGCTCGGCTCACCTCTGAGCGCCCCCTTTATGACCCTCTCCTTTATGGCGCTCCTGGTCATCCCCGAGATCAAGCTCAGCGACCGCGGCCTCTTCGACGGCCGGGAGTTCCACTTCATTCTCCCCTGCCGGGAGAGTGATTGAATGCCCTGCAAACCCCTCGTCATTCCGGGCTTGAGCCGGAATCTATGGCTCGAGGTGCCCATTGAACTGCAGGTATGACAAGATACCGCTATGCGACTCCAAACAGGCGAACAACGAATATTCCGTCAATAACTAATCTCCAGATGCAGTACGATCTTTTTTAACGGCTTTTTACTCCATTTGACGATTTTGTGCCCCTTGTACCAGGCTATATTTCGATACCGTACCAGTCGACGCTCTTTCCGTTCATGATAGCGGGTTCTACAGACACGACGCACAACACAGTCGCTTCCCCGATTCGTCTCTGCCAGATTGGCTCCCACCAGAGCTCCCACCGCGGCACCGCCGATTGTCGCAGCATCCCGACCGCGTCCCTTGCCGATCTGATGACCGAGCACTCCCCCGGCGACACCGCCGATGATCGCCGCTACAGGCTCCTCGACACCGTTTCGATAGATTACCGGCACACACCGCTTCCAGCAGACTTGATAGGGCGTTCGAATCGTCACATCGCGATAGACCGGTACACTCCGCGTCACCTGAACGGTTTCGTTCCAGCTGATGCTTCCTCCGAATGCGGAGGCTGAAAGGATCATTGCCATCCAAGCAATCGTTTTCTTTTTCATCTTCATTGTTGACTCCTTTGTCCTATGAGATAACGACACTTTAAAACAAAAAAGTGAACCGTTTGTGGAGTATCAATTTTTCGTATTTCATATTTCATATTTCGTGTTCCCTCTTTTGAAAAAGCCATTCCATTTTTTACAAATGGCGAACAGCGAATGACGAAACAAATCGACTTTGTTTGTCCAACCTACCACCTGTTGTAGCTATAATACCTTCATGAATAAAGTAGAAAAAATCGAAAAGTATCTGCATCTGGCGGCTCAAGAAGCGCGCAAGGGAGTGGCCGCAGGCCACGGAGGTCCTTTCGGAGCGGTCATCGTCCATGAAGGAGAGATCGTCGCCGTCGCCCATAATGAAGTGCTCCGACGCAACGACCCGACCGCTCATGCCGAAATCTTGGCGATCCGGGAAGCGGGCAGGATCCTGCACCGCTTTCACCTCACGGGCTGTGAACTCTACTGCACCGGCGAGCCCTGCCCCATGTGCTTTTCGGCGATCCACTGGGCCCATCTGGATCGGGTCGTCTACTGCAATACCAAAGCCCAGGCCGCGGAGGCGGGTTTCGACGATGCGTTCATTACCGAAATCATCACCGGGAAGCGTCCCGATCCGATCCCTTTCGTCCGCCAGCCGTTACCCGACTGCAGTGCGGTACTAAAGTTTTGGGAAAGAAAAGAAGAAAAGATTATTTATTGATTTTTATAAAAAACTATTATTTATTTCATTGTTCAATATTATCCGCATTGGACTTCTTTCCTTCTGAAAGTTGCCCTCCGGGGATAATGATCGGTCTCTACCGACACTGCTCGGAACTGCGATCCTGATAATCATCCGGAGTCACCACGATCTGACTCCAATTTTCCCGAGAGAGATCCTGTCCGACATACCTGTAAACATCCTCTCCGCAATCCCAGTTATCCTTTTGCGGTTCGATATGGTTGCGGAAAACGACGATCTGATAGAGTCGATCAGGATCCGAGAGTACACGATCCCAAAAAGCCCGATCATCTGCGTGAATGAAGCAGTTGTCTTTGAAACGGCCGTCAGGTTGGACTTTGCAGCTCATACGAGTACTCCAATCGTATTCACCGTCATCGTCACGGGCGGTCAGACGGACCCAGGCATCGGAGGGAACCGTAGTAGGCATCCCCTGGGCGTCGTAAAAATCGACCTCCCCTTCGTCCAGACGATAGGAAACTTCATGAGAATCCGATTCTCCATCGACATCCAGCGAGAGAATTCCCTCTGAGGCGGCCAGACGACTCATATAGAAATAGCTCATATCTCCGCATCTTTCCCGTATGGCGATCCAGTTTTTTCCGTGATCCACGATCCGGTGATACTCTCTCTCCCCATCCTTATCCACTGTCACGATGAGAGGACTTCCCACTTTGACACGATAGCGGAAGCGTTCTTCGATTCTCATCTTTCCCGTATGAGGATTGAAAATCTTCACGAACGCTTTACCGTTTTTCAAAAAAGTAAATTCATCAATTGCCTTCTCCTCTTCCGAAACCGCCTGATTCATGTAGAGTTTTTTGCCCCGTATTCGCCTCAGAGGATTCACACCCTTATCTCCCCCTTTGAGACGTGCCAGGAACGCCTCCGCCTGATCCCCATCGAGGTAGAGGCGAATGGGAGAACTTTTGCGATCATGATCGTTCAAAAAGATCCTGCTTCCCTCCAGACGGAAAGACATGAACTCCAGGGTGTCTCCTTTGGGGAGACTGAATTTGAACTCGTTGCCCTCGGCTTCCCAATATCCGGTCACCTCCCCGAGAATGCGTCCGTCTTTCGTCACCTTGTGTCCCATCAAACCTTTGCGGATAAAATACGCGGCCAACTTATGTGCATCGTCGCCGAAGGCTGCCACTCCCCGATGGTACTGCTTCTTGAACCAGTCGGTCCGATCCTGATAACTTCCCTCTCCCGCATAAAGTCTCGCTTCGAAATAGCCCGGCATTTTTTTGCTCAGAGCAATTCCGAACGTTCCTTTTGCTCCCTCGATCACCAGGAAACCCTTTTCAAGCCGATAGGGAAAACTTTTTTCCGTCCCTCCCTCACTGATCGTCACCGTATCCCGATCGAAACTAACATTCGGATGAGCGTACGTATCCATGAAAACGACCGTATAGCTTTTTCCTACAAGCATCGACGGGGTGAATCCCCGCTGCTCTTTGCGCAGTTTCGAAATATACTTTCTGGCGTCGTTCTTCCTTTTGTAGAGACGGGTATACCCCTCATCTTCAAAAAGAAGGAACTTTCGGTTCACCGCTCCGAGATAACTGTATTCCGCCCCGTCCTCGTCGACCATTTTCAAGACATTGGGAAGTGCCTGGACACTCAGTGTCCCATGTTCCCCTCCCCGACCGAATTCACGAAAGCTCAACTGGCTTGCATTGGCATCGAAGCGAACGACCCCCCAGTCTGTACTCTTTTCCCAGATTCCGTGGCTCTCGATGTGACCGTAGTTGTCAACGAAGTAAAAGGTTTTCCCCGCGACAAGTTTTTTGATCTGTGCCGCACTGCGCATACTCACGTATCCATCTGTCGTCTCCGTAGCAAAAACATTTGAAACCAACAAAGCGTAGATCGCTATCCCTCCCGCCGCTTTCACTATCCCTTTATCGTGAAATGTTTCCAATTATTACTCCTTTTGTCACTGAAAAACTTAAAAATGATTATAATGTTTTCTCCTGAAAATCAGAAAATTTCAAAAAACGGTTCGGCCAAAATCTCTCATCGGTTATTACCGGGTTACGCTCCGCTTTTACCGTTTCGATTTCGAAGCGATGAAACAGAATTTGAAAATTGCGAATAGCTCTTTCCCGGTATCAAAGAAACATTTATTCCATATCTTTCTCTTCGATCTCCCTATAGACTTTGCCCAGGTGCTTGCCCATCTGGTGGTCGTAGGCATCCCACGTCGCGATCGAGCCCAGCTCCTTGGTTACTTTGTCCTTGTAGACATAGTACTCCTCGTCGTTATCGTAGGCTTTCTGCGCCCACTTTTTCAGGGTCTTCAGATAGCGCAAATAGGGTCCGACGGTCTCTTCCTTCGCCCCGGAGGGGCCGTGGCCGGGAACGTAGAGCACGTAACGGCCGTTTTTCATAATTCCTTCGAGAAGTTCGATGTTACCCAGGATGCTGGAGCTGGAGTCGAAACCCCCCAGGCGATTTTTCATCACGTTATCCCCCAGAAAGAGTGTGTTGCTCTCTTTGTGC
>WFQO01000089.1 GCA_015486995.1 Nitratifractor sp.
AGCACCCCATAGGGTTTGGCGTATTCGGTGGCCAGTTTGGCGGTCCACTTGCTCCGGGCGATGCCGATGGAGACCGGCAGATGAAACTCCCGAAAGATCCGCCGCTGAAGCTCCCGGGCGAAACCCTCCGCCTCCTCGGGTGGGATCCAGCCTCGCAGATCGCCGAAAAACTCATCGATGCTGAACTGCTCTACCGCCGGGATCTCCCGGGCCAGAAAGCCCGCCAGGGAGTGAGAGAGCCGATGGTAGAAGAGCATATCGTTGGGCAACACGATCAACTCGGGGCAGAGGCGCAGGGCCTGGGCTAGGGGCATCCCGGTGCGCACCCCCCGCGCTCTGGCCTCGTAGCTGGAAGTGGTGACGATCCCCCGGATCTTCTCCCGCCCGTCGATGCGATCGATGAAATGCTCCCGAAAGGTTTTGCGGCGATCGCTATAGAAGACCGGAGCGACGAAAGCGCCGTGGTTCTCGTCCATGAGACGGATGTGGGTGCGGCGGGTGGAGAAGATCTCCAGATTGCTCCGGCCACCCACCGCCACGGGCACGCCCCGCAGCGCCGCATCCCGACTCCGCTCCGCCGAGACGAAAAAACTGTCGATATCGATATGCAAGAACACCGCTAATCCTCCAGAAGCGGCATCATCTCCCTTACCGCATCTTCGATCCCCTGACGATAGGGACCCGGATCGAGCAGAGCGATTGCTTCCATCTGCCTCCACACCTGTTTGCGAAGCTCCACTTTCAGCAGTTTTTCCTGTATGAGATAATGTTCACTTAAGTCGCAAAACCACTCTAGGGCGCTGATCTGCCCTTTCCGATAACGAGGATGAAGCCTCTCACTCCGATTGTAACGATAATGGGTCAATCTGTTGGAGGCCTCTTCGCCTATCTTTTCCAGGAGACGTCGTGTTGATTTCTTCATACCGTTCCCTTTTTATAATAACGTGCAAGAGAAGTTTCACTAGATGGAGACAAAAGAGTACTAAAACCGGAATATTCTATATAAAGAGTATCCCATATATAAATATTATATGTAACTTACATGTCGTTTTGAAATATAAAGTGCGAGCTAAAAATGTACCAATATTCGGAGCAAATATAAGTATCGAGGCCCCTTTTTTGTAGCGCTTCCACCATTTTTGTCGATCTCCGTTCCCGGGTAAGCGCTCGGTTTTTTCTCACTGCGGACTGATCGTACGCTTAAGAGGATTTTCCTCCAAGCTGTCGCTCACTCTCTTCCTCTTCGTCCAGCGCTTCCTGTGCCAGCTTTTTCGGCAGGGTCTTGCTGCTCCTGGCTCCCAGTTCACGCAGCGTTTCGATCTGACGGACGATGTTGCCCCGGCCGTCGCTGAGCTTTTTCCAGGCGGAGTCGTAACTCTTCTGGACTGTATCGAGCTGTTTTCCGACCCGTTCCAAGTCTTCGGCGAAATTGACGAATTTGTCATAGAGGGCACCGGCACGGCGGGCGATCTCCTGGGCGTTACGATTCTGGCGTTCGCGGCGCCAGGTATTCTCCACCGCTCGCAAAGCCACCAGGAGCGTCGTCGGGCTGACTAGGACGATGTGCCGGGAAAAAGCGGCGTCGTAAAGGCCCGGATCCTCCTGCAGCGCCAGCATCAGCGCCCCCTCGATGGGGAGAAACATAAAAACAAAATCGAGGGTCTCCACCCCCTCCAGCTCACTGTAACTTTTCCCGGCCAGCCGGTCGATGTGGTTCTTGACGGCATCGAGATGCAAGCGGGCGTAGCGGCGGCGCTCCTCTTCCTCTTCGGCGTTGACGTAGCGTTCATAAGCGACCAGCGACGTCTTGGCGTCGATGATGAGATCCCGGTGGTCGGGCAGATGGACGACCACGTCGGGGCGGAAGCGCCGCCGGTCCGCGTCTTGCAGGCTCACCTCCCGCTCGTACTCTTCCCCCTCCCGCAGGCCCGAAGCCTCCAGAACACGCTCGAGTACCATTTCGCCCCAGATCCCCTGGGTCTTGCTCTCGCCCCGAAGCGCCCGGGTGAGATTGACGGCGTCTTCGCTGATCTGACGGTTGAGTTCGCGCAGATGGCGGATCTCCTGCATCAGCGTCGCCATCTCTTTGGTCTCTTCGGTATGGACCCGGTCGATGCGGTCGCGAAACTCCGTCACCTGCTGCCGCAGCGGTTTGAGAACCTCTTCGACGTTGCTGCGGGAGAGTTCGCCGAAACGCCGGCTGTTCTCCTCCAGCACCCGATCGGCGAGGAGTTTGAACTCCTTTTGCATCGCCTCTCTGGCCTCTTTGAGCTCGGCCAGGCGTGCTTGGCTCTGCTCCCGCTCCTCTTCCAGTCGAGTCTGCAGTTCGCTGCGCTGCTTCTCGAGAGCGAGGATCGCCGCCTCTTTCTCCCCCAGTGTCCGCCCGTGAGCTTCGAGGCGCTCTTCGGCACTCATCAGCATCTGCCCCAGGCCGTCGATGCGGGTCCGCAGCGTCGCGTTGGCGATACGCTCTTCCTGAAGAAGCCGGCTCTCCTCCTCGCGATCCTCGAAGCATTTCCCACGTTCAGCCTCCAGAGCTTCGAGTTCTTCCGCTTTCTCGTCGAGGCGCTGCAAATACTCTGCCTCCATTCGGTTGCGCGATGCGGTCATCACCGCCGCCACCGTCGCGCCGACAAACGCCGCACCCAGCAGAAAGCCTCCCCCCGCGTAAATCCATCCCAGTGCCACTTCGATCTGCATCCAATCCCTTTTTTAAACCTATAGAAACTGGATTATAACTTTTTGAAAGTGCTACCGGAGTTTTGAGAGCAAAATGAAAGCCTTCCTTCAAACCGGAGGATGGAAAAATCACAGAGTAGCCGGATCAGAAGACGTCTTTCATTCTCTTCATTACTTCATAGTTCTGTAGATCGCTCTTGGGAGCATTGTCGACCTCTTTGAGGCGGCTGAAAGATCATGAGGGAAAAAGTTGTCTTGACAAACGGGGACAGTTTAGAAAAATGTTGGCAGCCTCATAAAACTATTATAGCCTGCTACAAACGCCAATTGTGTGAATGGGCGAAATTAATACGATTTTCCTGCGAAAAAGTGCTATCTAAAGCGCTACCCGAGAGAAGTTTAAAAAGACAAATTACTTTTGAAAAGTTTTTGGAGAGTGCATGTGTGGATGGTGCGGACGAGAGGACTTGAACCTCCACGGGATTGCTCCCACTAGAACCTGAATCTAGCGCGTCTACCAATTCCGCCACGTCCGCATTGAAGACGATCAATGCGTTTGCTTTGATGGGCAGAATTATAGCTCAGAATCCTTAATAGAAACTTGAATTTATGTGCACTTTTTCAAAAAATTCTCTTTATATTTCGAAAAAAGCAATCGGTTTCGCTCGATGACTCCGGCAGTCGCTCATTCCGCTGGAGCCCCTCCGGAGCAAGCGCTCCTTTGTCGCCATCGAGTGAAAGCTTTCTTGAACGTTTTACGGAAATTTTGAAACAGGAGACGGTGAAGGGATAGTGTATAATTTCGGACTTATCTATAAAGGATCGAAATGGTGGTCGATAACGAACTGGTGCGACATATGGCCGATCCCCACAATTACGGAAATCTGGAAGAACCTGACGCCGTCGGTATCGGGGAGAATCCCGAAAACGGCGAGAAGGTCATTATCTACCTCAAAGTTGCCGAAGAGGGGGAGGCGCCCCGGATCGAGACGATCCGTTTTCAGGCGATCGCCTGTATGACGACCGTCGTGGCGGGATCGATCATCACCCACGAAGCGGAGAACGTCGACTTCGAGACGGCGGAGGAGCTCATCGCCGTGACGCTGGGGATGCTGGAAAACTATCCCCCCGAGCAGGCGGCATGTTCGGAGATGGTCGCCGTGGCGCTCAAAGCCGCGATGGACAATTATCGCCTGAAAAAAGAGAATCCCGAACTCCCCGCCGTCGTCTACAAGATCGAACAGAGCTGTGCTCCCGAGCCGGTCCCCAACCCTCTCGAAAATCCCAAGGAGTCCTGAGATGAAATCCCTGCTGATCAAAACCCACGAAGCTTGGCTGGCGACGCTGATGGCGGCACTGATGAGCCGCACGACCGAAAACAAACGGGTCCTGACGGAGTTTTCCGACATCCTCTGGCGCCACTTCACCTGGATCGAAAACGACTTGATCCGTCGCGGGGTCGAGTACGACTACGACCGGGACAACATCCCCATCAAAGTCGAGCGTCTCAGCATCCTGCTCACCGACATCGTGCGCCGGATGAACGAGATCGAGCTCCTGCTGGTGCGCTGTGAAGACGAAGCGCTCAAAAATAGGATTCGAACCGATCTGGAGTATATGCGTTATGCGTTGGGACGGCTGGAGGATGAGACGATCCACGCTTTCGATATGAACCGCCGCTATCGCGACATCGAACTGGACGAGGAGGCGACGGGGGCGTTGACGCTCTTTCTCTTCGAGGAGAGTTACAAAGAGTACGAACTGATTATGATCTACAATTACCTCAAAGCCCACAGCGACGACGCCTTTCTCAACCGGATTTTTCAGATCCTCATCGACGAGAGCTTTTTCCATCTGCGAAGTTTCGGCGAAATGATGGCGGAGATGGGAATCCTCGGCGTTCCCCGCGTGATCCACCAGAGCCTCTACAAAGTCAGCGACGTCGAGCGCTTCCTTCTCGACGGCATCGACGAAGAGATCGCCGCCAAAGAGCAGTGCCGGGAGCTCTCCGACGCCGTCGCCTCCAAGAGCGAAGAGTTGGCGAAGTTTTTCGACTTTATCAACTATCAGGAGAATTACCACATCGAACTGATGCGCGAAGCGGTGGCCCACTACCGGGCGAAGCGGAGCGATGGCTAAGCGACACTGGAGCGCGGCGGCCTCCGCGCTGTTCGGGCGCTTCGCGCTCAAGCGCTTCCCCCGGCCCGTGCAGCGGATCATCAACCGCGGCTACGTGCGGATGATGGGTCTGGAGATGGGAGAGTTTCGGGCTCCGGAGAGCTACGAAAGTCTCAACGCACTCTTCATCCGGGCCCTGGAGGCCCAGCGGGAGATCGCCTCCGATCCCGATGTCGTGATCTCCCCCTGTGACGCCCGCATCACCGATGTCGGGAGGATCGTAAGGGGGCAGGCTTATCAGATCAAGGGAATGCCCTACCGGACCGCCGGTCTGCTGGGAGAAGCTTTCGCCGAAGAGGCCTCTGCCCTGGAGAGAGGAGCCTATGCCAACTTTTATCTCTCTCCCCGGGACTATCACCGATATCATGCACCCTTCGACTTGGAGGTGGAAGCGATCAGCCATATTCCGGGCAAACTCTACCCCGTCAATATGCCGCTGTTAAAAAACAAGATCGACCTCTTCCTCGAAAACGAGCGGGTGGTGCTGGCGGCCCGCGATCGGCACGGGCGGCGCCACTTCCTCGTCCTGGTCGGCGCGCTCAATGTCGGGAAGATGGTCGTGACTTTCGAGGAGCGAATCCATACCAACACATCGATCCGCCAGCCTCAGCACTACCGCTATGCGACCCCCGTCCCTTTGAAAAAGGGGGAACTCTTCGGGTGGTTCGAGATGGGATCGACGATCGTGATTCTCAGCGAAGCCGAAAGCCTGGAGTGGGAGCTTGACATCGGTGAAAAGGTCCGTTTCGCCCAGAGCGTCGGACGATTATTAGAGAAGGGGCAATAAGATGAAGATCAAAGAGATCCAGGAATTTGCGGACATACGGACCAAGGCGCGCGCCTATCTGTGCTACATTATGGAGCGCAATCTCCCCAACCGCCTGCCGGGGATCACTCTCGACGACCTGGTCGCCGGGATGAAGCGGATCAGCAACGAAATCGGTCGGGTCGACAGCATCTATGTCCTCGATCCGCTGGGGCGCCAGGTGACCAATACCGTCAGTACCGATCCCCAATTCGCCCGCAAAGGAGCCGGAGAGAACCGCAGCAACCGTGCCTACTACTACCGGGTGGTTCGGGAGAAACGCTGTGTCCTCACCGATCCCTACCCTTCGCTGGGGGGCAACAAGTTGGTTGTCACCGCCGCCTATCCCATCTTCGACGAAAAAGGGGAGATGATCTACATCGTTTGCGTGGACATCACCCTGGAAAACATCCTCAACTTCGTCCATCCCACCTCCATCGACTCTTATGTGGGTACCTTCAACCGTTGGATCTACGGGGCTTTCAGCGTCGCTCTCTTCGCCGTGGCACTGCTGCTCTTCGTCAAGGCGATCGACAGTTTCATCACGTACGGGATGGAGTTCAAGCAGATCACCGTCAAGGATATGTTCCAGTCGACGATTCTGCTGACCCTTTCGTTGGCGATCTTCGATCTGGTCAAGGCGATCTTCGAGGAGGAGGTGCTCGGCTCCCACAAAAAGCACGCCGAAGACGACATCCACAAGACGATGGTTCGCTTCCTCGGATCGATCATTATCGCGCTGGCCATCGAGGCGTTGATGCTGGTCTTCAAATTTGCCATCACCGATCCCAACAAACTGCTCTACGCCGTCGGGCTTCTGCTGGGCATCACTGCGCTGATGCTGGGCCTTTCGGTCTATCTGCGGGCGATCGACCGCACGCGGCGCCGATAGCGCTGTGCCGCACCGATGAAAAAACGGGCCGTCATCTTCGACTTGGACGGGACGCTGCAAGACAGTTCCCCCGCCATCGCCAACGCGATCAACTACGTCCGAAAGCGCCTGGGCCTGCCTCCTCTCCCGGCGGAGAAAATCCTCTCCAAAGTCAACGACCCCCATCTCAATGCCGCCGAATATTTCTATGAGAGTGAACGTTTCGAACCGGTGCACGAGACGTGGTTTTCGGAGTATTTCAGCCGCCATCATACCGAGCAGATCCGCCTCTACGACGGGATCCGGGAGCTACTGGAGTGGCTCAAATCCCGGGGATGCCTCCTCGCCGTCGCGACCAACGCCTACCGCCGCTCGACGCTCGAATCCCTAAAGCATTTGGGCATCCGGGGCTTTTTCGACGCGGTCGTCAGCTACGACGATGTGGGCCGGGGAAAGCCTGCCCCAGATATGCTGCTGGAGATTTTGCGGAGTTTGCATCTGCGCCCGGAGGAGGCTGTTTTCGTCGGTGACGGCGAACGCGACCGTCTGGCCGCGGAGGCTGCAGGCATCGACTTTCTGCTTGTGGATTGGGGCTTTAGCGATCACGCAGGGGCGATCGCAGACGTCGAGGCTTTGGCAAAGAGGCTGAAAACACGGTGTAGGGACACCCTGGAAACCAGACGAAAAAATTCTTAAACATCTATTTTCAACTACATTTTCAATCCATCAAAACAGTATCACCGCAACGATTTCCGAAATTTCACATCTATTCAAAGGAGTCCGTTTTATCGGATTTTACGGTTGAGAATATGCTAAAATCGTTTGAGGATAAACCCTAAGAGTGCAATAGAAAGTACATTAGGTGCGTCGAGGCTTTGGCCGGATCGCCCATGCCACCGATGATCGATACAGATGACATCCTTGCTAATGCAAACTTTGGGATGAAGGAACGAAAGAGGTTGTTTTGCCTTACGAAATCGCCATTCTCATTCTTTTCCTGATCGCGTCGCTGGCGGCGATCGCAGTCCGCAAGATCCACCTCCCCTATACCGTGGCACTCGTGGCCATCGGACTGCTTCTGGGCAATATCGGCCTGCTCCATCCCCCCAGGCTGACCCAGGAGGTCCTCTTCGCCTTTTTCCTCCCCGGCCTGGTCTTCGAGGCGGCGGTGCATCTGGACAGCCGGGCGATGTGGCGGGACCTCTGGGGAATCAGCGCCCTGGTGATCCCCGGGGTGATCCTCTCGACGCTCATCAGCGCCTGGGTGCTGGTCTACGCCGGAGAGATCTCGACGCATATCCCCGCGGTCAGCTGGCCCGTGGCCTTGCTCTTCGGCGCCGCGGTGGCGGCCAC
>WFQO01000090.1 GCA_015486995.1 Nitratifractor sp.
CTTTGCGGGATCGACGAAGCCGGCAGGGGCCCGCTGGCCGGGCCGCTTGTGATGGCGGGGGTGATCCTGACCGCGAGAGTCTACAAACTCGCCGACTCCAAAATGCTGAGTGAAACAGAGCGGGAAAAACTCTACGAGCGTATTGTGCAACGCAGCCGGCATCATCTGGTCATCATCGAAGCCGGGCAGATCGACGACGAAGGGCTCTCTCTTTGTCTGCGTCGGGGGCTGGAGGAGATCGTCGACGTTTTGGGGGCCGAGGATGTCCGCTTCCTCTTCGACGGCAACAGCAACTACGGGGTTTCCCGCATCGCCACGCAGGTCAAAGCCGATGTGAATGTCCGGGAGGTGAGCGCAGCCAGCATTCTCGCAAAAGTCACCCGCGACAGGTTGATGCTCCGCTACGCCGAGCGCTGGCCCGAGTACGGCTTCGACCGGCACAAAGGCTACGGGACCCGGATGCATCTGGAGGCGATCGCCCGTTACGGCTACTGCCCCATTCATCGCCGCTCTTTCCGGATCAAGACGGAGCGAGATACTCCCGGCCTTTTTGCTGACGGGTAAATCGATAAATCAATGCAGGTTTGACCGTGTCAAGCGTCTCAGGGGAGATTCACGGAGCTACTCGGACGCTTTATTCGAGTTCGAATCCTCGTCGTTGGGATAGAGTTCGTGCCGGGCCCCGAGACTCTCGAGATACTCTTTGACGCGGCTTTGTCCCATCTTGCGGGCGTAGTCCAGAGCGGTCATTCCGAAGCGGTCGACGCCGTTGATGTCGGCGCCCTCTTCGATCAGGTATTTCACCATCTCGCTGTCGTTGAACGCGGCGGCCAGCATCACGGGAGTCATTCCGCTTTTGCGCCGGCTTTCGCTGAGGCTGATCCCCCGCTCTTTGCAGAGGCGTACGACGTCGGGCCGGCGGTATTTGATGGCGATGTCGAGAGCGCCGAGTCCTTCGCGGTTGATGTAGTGCAGATCCAGCCCTGCCTCGATCAGCATCTTTAGCGCCTCGAGGCTGATTCCTTTCATCAGGACATAGAAGAGCAGAGGTATTTCGTCGGGATCGTCTATCTCATACTCTTCGCCGATGACGACATCGGCGTCCAGATCGACCTCGCCACTTTCGAGGATTTTTTTTAAGGCGACGAGGTTGTCCCGCTCGACCGCTTCGAGGAGCTCCCGCATCGCTTCCCGGGATTTCATTGGCCCGTTCCGAAGGGGTTGAGGCCCCCCAGCAGTCCCATCGCCTGGGATTTTTTGTTGTCTTCGACCATTTTCATCAGATCGTTGAGGGTGCTGATCAGAAGAATCTGAAGCGACTCCTTGTCCTCCATCAGCGAATCGTCGATGCTGATGTCCACGATCTCCCCCGCTCCGTTGGCACTGGCCTGGATCATTCCGCCGCCGCCTTTGGCGGTGAGGATCGTCTCTTTGGATTTCTCCTGGAGTTCACGGGCTTTCGCCTGCATCTCCTCCATCATCTTGCCCATATTGTTCAGATCGAGTCCTTCGAACATCGCTTCCCCTTTTGTGCTATTCCAGCCCCTCGAAGGAGTGGGCGATCGTGTTGTCGTCGTCGACGATGACGATCCTGGGCCGGAAACTTTCCGCTTCCCTCTCGTCCATCTGGGCGTAAGCGATGATGATGATCTTGTCGCCGCGGTGGACCTTTCTCGCGGCTGCACCGTTGAGGCAGATCTCCCGCTTCCCCCGTTCTCCGGGGATGATGTAGGTGGAGAAACGCTCCCCGTTGTTGACGTCGACGATGTCCACCTTCTGCCCGACCCGCATCCCGGAAGCCTCCAGCAGCTCCCGGTCGATCGTGATGGAGCCGACGTAGTCGAGGTTGGCGTCGGTCACCGTCGCGCGGTGGATTTTGCTCTGCAGCATCGTGATCAGCATTCGATCGTTCTCCTTTTCGGGCCTGACGAATCAGACATTTAGAGTTTAGAAGGCAAAGCTCGAAAAGCTTTCCCTTCCAGATTCTTCAATTATAACGAAAGGGACGACGGTCGCGTCCGTCGCCTCAGCGTACCATCTCCGAGGGAGAGACGGGCTCACCCCAGAACTCTTCGGGGATGACGTACTCTTCGACCACTTTGCCGCCGAGGATGTGCTCCTCGATGATTCGGTCGATCTTCTCTTTGGTGAGGTTGACGTACATCGTGTGGCCGGGCTCGACGAGCATCACGGGCCCTTGTTGGCAACGGCCGAGGCAACCGGTTTGGACCGGCTGCACCGTGCCGATGATCCCTTTCATCATCAGTTGTTGCGCCAGATGTTGGAAGAGCTGCTGGCTTTCGGGATCGTCTTGGCGGACGCAGCTGGGCTTGGGCATCCCCGGAGGAGCACTCTGCTGGCACTTGAAAATATAGTAAGCGGGTTGAGGCATTCCTGCTTGGGTCATGGAAACTCCTTAATTCTGAGTAATTTTGTCTGGTTTCAAAGGAATTTTAGCATAAAATGCTGAAGCGTTGACGGGAGTCAGTTCCCGAGAGAGGCTCTCTTGATACAATCGAAATCAGGATCGATATTTGAAAGGATAGATTATGCAGACACCAGACTTTTTCGACCGGGCCCCGGTCTTTCGCCTTTACGATCCTCTCGGGGATTTTCTCGGTGCCTTCGAGGAGGGGATCGTGGAGATCCGTTACCTCGACTGTGTCAAGCTCGCCGGCCACTCTTGTCCCACCGTGGCCGGGGCTTTCCTCCTGGCCCACCAGGGCTTGCAGCGCCTCTACGGCCCCGACAGCCTGCCCGAACGCAGTAAGATCCGGGTCGAAATGCGTGAAGAGAAAAGCACCGGAGTTACCGGAGTACTCGGGACCGTCATTGCTTTCGTCTGCGGCGCCGGGGATGAGGGAGGTTTCGCGGGAATCGGCGGCACCTTCAGCCGACGGGGGCTGCTGCACTACGGCGTCTCCGACATCACGGGAGACCTGCGCCTGCGCCGTCTCGATACCGGAGCATCGGTCAGCCTCCGTCTGGACACCTCCGTCGTGGGCGGCTCGCCCGAGATGATGCCCCTGATGCAAAAGGCGCTGCGCGGGGAAGCGCTGCCCGAAGAGCGGCGGAAATTCCAGGAGCTCTGGCAGGGAAGAGTCGAAGCGATGCTCACCACCCCCGAGCTCTGGGGGAAAATCGCCGTCGTGACGGACGAAGCCTAAGCCACATCTCAAAAAGGAGCACCGATGCAGATATCCAACTATATGACCCACGAGCACCGATCCTGCGACGGCCTCTTCGCCGAAGCGGAAAAGCTGGCCGCTTCCGGAGAGTGGGACGCCGCGGAGAAAGCCTTTCTCGATTTCGCCAATGAAACGCTGAAGCATTTCAAAAAAGAGGAAGAAGAGCTTTTCCCCGCCTTCGAAGCCAAAACGGGATCGACCGAAGGGCCGACCCAGGTGATGCGTTTCGAGCACGAACAGGTCCGCGGCCTGGTGGGCAAGATAGCCGAGGCGATCGAAAAGCAGGACCGCGACGCCTACCTTTCGCTCGCCGAATCGATGATGATCCTGCTGCAGCAGCACAATATGAAAGAGGAGCAGATGCTCTACGCGATGTGCGACCGGGTCCTCCCTCCCGCGGAAAAAAGCGACCTGGTCGAAAAGATGGAGAAGGTAGAACTGTGACCCGCCTCCTCCTCGATGCCAGAGAGATGGAGCACCCCGAACCGCTCGAAAAAGCGATCGCGATCCTACGGGGATTGGACGAGGAGAGCTACCTCTATATGCTGCACCGCCGTGAGCCCGTCCCGCTGACGGCCCTGGCCCGTGAGCACGGTCTCAATGCTCTGGTGCGTTGTGATGAACAGGGAGAGTGGCACATCCTGATCAGCCGAAACCGGGACATCGACCTCGAAGCATTTCTCCTCGATCGAGACTCCCGGGCATAAGAGCCTTCTCCCCGTCCGATGACACGGATTTTCCGTAAAAATTTCTAGACAATAAAGGAGCGCTATGTTCCAAAACAGCGGACTCTCTCTCGATCAGGCCCCGCCGATCTCCGTGGTGTTTCGTTTTTTTCTGGCCGGCTCCCTCTGGGGAATCGCCGCCGGGATCTGGCTCTTTTTCGCTGGCGCGCCGGCCTTGGAGCCCTCCACCCCGGAAGCCTTGATCCTGACGCATATGCTGACGCTGGGCGTGATGCTCTCCTTTATGCTGGGGGCGCTTTTCCAGATGCTCCCGGTTTTGGCCGGGGTGGCGCTGCACGATCCCGTCAAAGCGGCGATCCGCAGCCAGTATCCGATCCTCTTCGGAACGCTCTTTCTGCTGAGTGCTTTCGCGACAGCCTCCGGGGCGCTCTATGCCTTCGCGCTGCTCTTTCTGGGTATCGGCCTGCTGCCGATAGCGGCACGGATGCTCTCGCGCCTCTATCGCTTGCCGAGCCACTCACCCTCATCCCGGGGGATGGGTTTTTCCCTCTACAATCTCCTCCTGCTCGTTGCTGTAGGCGGATGGATGCTCGCGCTGCTGGGAGGCTGGATGCAGCGGGGAGATCTCCCGGCGCTGAAACAGCTGCATCTGGATCTGGGGCTGCTGGGCTGGATCGCTCTGTTGATCGTCTCCGTCAGTTTCCAAGTGATCGAAATGTTCTACGTCACGCCTCCCTATCCGAAGCGCTACGCCCGATGGATGCCCGCACTGCTGACCGGGACGCTCACCGTCGAGTTCGTCGCTGCATTGAACGCTCCGGTGCTGGAGCCCTGGATTGAGAGTTTCGCCGCGATTTTGCTTATGGTCCACGCGCTCTTGACCCTGCGGCGTCTTTCGATGCGTCAACGCCCCTTGACCGACGCGACCGTCTGGTTCTGGCGCCTGGGGATGGGAGCTCTTGCCGCGGCAATGCTTCTTCTCGTTGTCGGAAATCTGACAGATCTGTCCACGTCTTTGACAATGGTGCTTTATGTGCTTTACACGAGTTTCGCCCTCTCCGTCGTCCTGGCGATGGCGTACAAGATCGTTCCCTTTCTGACCTGGTTTCACCTCAACGCCCAGGGGTATTTCACCGCGCCGATGATGCACGAAGTGATCCACCCCCAAAACGCGAAACGCCATCTCGCGCTCCATTCGACGACGGTTTTCGTCGCTCTCGTCGCCGCTTTCGATCCGCGTCTATGGCCCCTTGCCGGGAGTCTGCTTTGCGCCTCCTTCGCCTGGATCGCCGTCAATATCTATCGCGCCTGGCACCTCTATCTCCACGTGCAAAAGACCGGGGAACGTTTCGATATGGGAAGTTTTTCCTGATTTGTCCACCAAGGATTGTGTTATAATTCACAACGATGAGTAAAATTGATGTTATCAAAGAGAAAATTAATTACTTGAAAGTGTGGTTAGGGATTTCAGTCGTTACACTGATTGGATTAATTGGATGGCTGAGTTCTCATTACACTCAAATTTCAACCACGAGAATAATTTTATCATTTGTGGGGATTTTCTGGCTCTTAATACTTATTCATTATCTCAACAAAAATATTTTGAAGAAAATTGAATCATTGGAGGAATTATAATGGAATTACTTCTTGGTCTTACCGTTCTTGCCGTCATAGCTTTTCTCAGCTACGAAGCATATCTTTCTGCTCAAAATTGATTAAGACGTCTGAAACCCCCTGGTTTTTCCCAGTAATTTGGACTAAAATCCCCAATTCCGAAGTTTCGAACTCTTTGTTTCAGAAAGAAAAAAGAAACAGAAAGAGTGAAAAAGAAATTTCTCACTCCTCTCCTCTCTCCTCACTGATTTACGCTTCTCCCAGCTTTTCGATCGTTACCGTTTTGTTCTCTACGCCCATCAGAGCGGCGGCACGGGCTTTGATGTTTTTGATGGTGAAGCCGAAGTGTTTGAAGAGTTCTCCTCCGGGGCCCGAAGCTCCGAACGTCTCCATCCCCAAAACGTCGTCGGCGTATTTGTAGTATTCGATCCCCCGGGCCGCTTCGACAGCGAGGACTTTGGTGGCAGGGTCGATGACGGCGTTTTTGTAGGCTTCGTCCTGCTCGTCAAAGAGATCGAAGCAGGGGACGGAGACGATGTTGGCGGGCAGGCCCATCTGCTCGAGGAAGCAGCCGGCCTGCAAAGAGGGCATCAGCTCCGAACCGCTGGCCATAATCGTCAGGACCGCTCCTTCGCGTTTCTTGACGATGTAGGCTCCGCGGCTGACATCGCCGAAATCCTTTTCGGGTTTGAGCGTTTTGAGTTTTTGGCGGCTGAGGACGAACGCCTGAGGTTTGTCGAGTTTCAGCGCCGCTTTCCAGGCTTCCACGTTTTCCGTCGCATCGGCGGGGCGCCAGACGTAGAAATCGGGCAGGGCACGGAATTGGGTCAGATGCTCGATGGGTTGATGGGTGGGACCGTCTTCCCCGACGCCGATGCTGTCGTGGGTCCAGACGAAGAAGTTGCGGATGCCCGAAAGGGCCGCGATCCGTACGGCGGGCTTCTGATAATCGCTGAAGACGAAGAAGGTGGCGTTGAAGGGAATCACGGTGCCGTAGAGGGCCATCGCGTTGGTGATAGCCCCCATCGCGTGTTCACGGATCCCGAAGTGCATATTTTTGCCCTGGGGGAAATCGCCCATATCTTTGAGATGGGTTTTGTTGGAGGGGGCCAAATCACCGCTGCCCCCGAGGAAGCCGGGGATCGCCCGGGCGATCGCGTTGAGGATCCGGCCGTTACTGTCGCGGGTCGCCATTTCGGGTGTCTCGCTGAAGTCGGGCCAGTCGATCGCGTCGAAGTTCGGATGCAAGAGCCGCTCCAGTGCCTCGTTCTGTTCCGCGAATGGAGCCTGCTTGAGCAAATGTTTCCACTCTTTTTCGTAGAGCTCTCCCTGCTCTACGGCGCAGCGGAAGCGCAGCAGAACGTCCTCGGGAACGTAGAAGCTCTCTTCGGGAGGGAAGCCGGCCTTCTCTTTGGAGACTTTGATCACCTCTTCACCCAGGGGGGCGCCGTGGACTTCGTGGTTGCCCTCCAGCCCTACCGCTTTGCGGCCGATGATGGTGTTGGCGACGATGATGGTGGGGCGGTCGCTCTGCTTGGCTTCGATCAGGGCCGCGTCGATCTCGTCGTAGCAGTGGCCGTTGATTTTGAGGACTCTCCACTGCTGGGCTTCGAAGCGTTTTTCGATGTCTTCGTTCCAAGCGATGGAGGTTTCTCCCTCGATGGTGATGTGGTTGCTGTCGTAGATCAGGATCAGATCTTTGAGGGCGAAGCGGCCCGCCAGGGCGCACGCTTCATAACTGATTCCCTCCTCCAGGTCTCCGTCGCCGCAGAAGCAGTAGACTTTGTGGTCGATGAGCTTGCAGGTGGGGGAGTTGACCTTGTTGGCGGTGTAGGCTTCGGCCATCGCGAAGCCCACGGCGTTGGCGACTCCCTGCCCGAGAGGGCCGGTGGTGATCTCTACGCCGGGAGTGTGGCCGTATTCGGGATGTCCGGGGGTTCGGGAGCCGAGCTGTCGGAAGTTTTTGAGGTCGTCCATACTCAGATCGTAGCCCCAGAGATAGAGCAGGCTGTAGATCAGGCCCGTGGCGTGCCCTCCGGAGAAGACCAGACGGTCGCGGTTGAGCCAATGGGGATTTTTCGGGTTGTGGCGCAGATGTTCGCCGAGGACTACGGCGATGTCCGCCAGGCCCATCGGAGCGCCCGGGTGGCCACTGTTGGCTTTCTGGATCATATCCGCCGCCAGGAAGCGGATCGTATCGGCCATTTTTTTGCGCATTTCGTTCGACATTCTTTTTATCCTTCTTTACTCGTCTTATCCATCCGTGGGGTGGGATCTGGACACCGAAAAGGCGGGAAAAATTTCTCGTCCTCCGCTGTCCAGATCGCACCCCGCGGGCGGATCAATTTTTCATTTCCGCTTCACGATCGGTTCGCGGTGCCGGAAGAGATACTGCCGCATCAGCGGCTCCAGCGCTTCACGCAGCGGTGCCTCGAAATCCGAGAAACGCTCCTGCAGGCTCTCGGCCAGGCCGTCGGCGTAAGCCTGGGCCCCCTCGAGCCCCAACAGGGTGATGAAACTGTTCTTGTCCTGATCGTGGTTCGTCGGTTTTCCGGCCTCTTCGCTGCTCAGCGTCGCGTCGAGGATATCGTCCTGCACCTGGAAGAGTAGGCCCAGCTCGATCCCAAAGTCGTAGAGCGCCCGGCGTACCGGAGCCTCGAGGCCGACGATCACGGCCCCCATCTCCAGCGACGCGGCGATGAGTTTGGCGGTCTTGTTCCGGTGCAGTTCGAGGATCTCCTCGAGGCGCAGGGGGTGTTTTTCGAAATGCAGATCGATCGCCTGCCCCAGGACCATCCCCCCGCTGCCGCCGTTTTCGGCCAGGATTCGTACGAGTTCCACCCGGACATCGGCACGAAAGGGGCTCTGGGCGAGAATCTCGAAGGCGTGGGTGTTGAGTGCATCGCCCGCCAAAATCGCCAGGGCGTCGTCGTAGCGGGTGTGCAGCGTCGGATGCCCGCGGCGTAGCTCCGCATCGTCCATCGCCGGCAGATCGTCGTGGATCAGGGAATAGGTATGGAAGACCTCCAGCGCCAGGGCGGGATGCATCGCCGACTCCGACAGGAGGGGTTGATACGCTTCGACGATCCCCAACAACAGGCGCGGACGAAAGCGTTTGCCCCCCGCCAGGAGCATCGCCTGCAGCGCTTCGTTGTATTCGGGATGAAACGTATCCACCGTCGGCATATGATTGGCCAAAAAGGTTTCGAAATCCTGCATCGCCCGCTTTCGCTTGGTTTGGGAGATTATAACAAAATAGGTTAAAATGGCCGGATGAAACACGATACCGGGACAAAAAAAACGTACTTTTATCTTTGGCTCAAACGGAGTGTAGCCGTAGGAATGGTAGCGCTGTGGTTCGCCCTGATAATTCATATCTTTCGCAGCGGCGGAACCTTCGCCGACCAGGCTCCCCAATGCATCTTCACGACGATGATCGTTTTCGGGATCCTCACGGCTGTCTACAAAGGGATCGAAACTCTCGAAAAACGCCACGAAGGCGAAAAGCCCCGATAGCCTCCCCTACCCTCTCGCGCCCTCTTCCCTTATGAATCGCGCCCGTTCGCCTTTCTCTCCCGTTTCGAAGCCTTGGAAAAACGGAGCAGATCATCGGTCGTGCGCACACTCTCAGGCAACCTCTCCATCGAATACTTCAGGATTTTCGATGTCGCTAGGGCATCGTTATAGGCACGGTGGTGAGCTTGCATTCCAAGATCGAGCTTTTCGTTAAGGTAGGCCAGGCCGTAGCGTTCGCTCTCGAAAGTACGGCGGGCGAGGTCGATGGTGCAAAGCGTCGGGTTGCCGATGGGGCCGAGACCGAACCGTTGAAAGGAGGCGTTGAGAAAACTGTGGTCAAACCCGGCATTGTGAGCGACGAAAACGGCATCGCCCAGGAAACGGCGCAGGCGGGTCAGGGCTTCTTTGCGGCTGGGTGCGGCGGCGAGGTCCACGGGCTCTATCCCGGTAAGCCGGACAATGTGGTCGGGGAGGTAGGCGCAGGCGACAAACGTCTCGAAGCGGTCGGCGATCTCCCCCTCTTTGAGCTTGACCGCTCCGATCTCGATGACTTGGGAGCGTCCCGGTTTGGCGCCGTTGGTCTCGATGTCGACGATGCAGTACTCCTGTTTCGGCCATGGGGTGAACATCGTGACGAGTCGATAACCGCTCACGGACTCTTCGATGGGGTAGCCCGAGGCTTGCAGAAGCAAGAAGATCGTCTCACTGTCTTCGAGCAGTGTCGTGTGTTTGCGGACGATCCGGTCGAAGGCTTCGTAGGAAATCTCCCCGCCGGCACGTCGAAAAGCGTTCGTCAACTCATCGAAGATTTTTTGCATTCGCCACGAACTTTCGGATTTTGTCGGGATCTTTACGCCCTTTGGAGGCTTCCGTCCCGCTGCTGACATCGCAGGCGAAAAAGCCGTACCCCGCCAGTTCCGTCACATTTTCCGGGCGCAGGCCTCCGGCGATAATTATCCGGGAATTGTCTCGTCCGGCAAACCACTCCAGAGCCAGTCGCTTTCCGCTGCCGCCGTACGCTTCGCAATAGGCGTCCACCAGGCGGTAACGGCCCGCAAAACGCTCGAGATCTTCCTCTGCACGGGCCCGCACGACCGGCAGCGTCGGAAAATCGATCGCCGCCAGGAAGGCCTCGTCCACATCGAAGTGGATCTGGGCCAGGGTGATCCCGCTCTGACGGGAGAACTCGGTGATCCGTTCCGGAGTCTCTTCCACGAAAAGCCCGACCTTCTCGACGAACGGGGGAAGCCGATCAATGATCTGCCGGGCTTTTTCCGGCTCGATGTAGCGGGGGGATTGGGGGTAGAAGACGAAGCCCAAAGCATCCGCTCCGGCTTCGATGGCGGTTATCGCATCATCGTAGTTGGTGATGCCGCAGATCTTTACCCTCACGAAAAGGCCTTTCGGGAGAGAGTGGGGAGTGGGGAGTGGGGAGTGGTTAGAATTTTGATGGTGAATGGTGAATGGTGAATGGTGAATGATTTCGGAGCGCCGCTACTGCCGACTGCCGACTGCCGACTGCCGACCAAACCTACAATCCTGCCCCCAATACACCAATACACCAATATACCAATAACGGTGCCGCAGGCACCTCCTAATGCCCAATGCCCAATGCCGATCCGCAAAGCGGATCTCAATGTCCCTCTCGGTTCCTCATTCCTCATTCCTCATTCCTCATTTCAAAGAGGCGATCGCCTCTTTATACCCCTTCGGGTGCCTGAAGACATAGCTGCCGGCGACAACCACATCGACACCGGCGGCCTTGAGCTGGGCGATGTTGGCGTCGCTGACCCCGCCGTCGACTTCGATGAGGCAGTTCGGGTTACGCTTTTCGATCAACTCTTTGAGGCGTTTGGCCCGTTCGATGACGTTGGGGATGAACTTCTGCCCGCCGAAACCGGGATTGACGCTCATCAGCAGGACCATATCCAAATCCTCCAGGAGAAACTCGGTCACTTCCGGGAGAGTATGGGGGTTGAGGACCATCGAGGGGCGGATGCCCAGGGAGCGGATTTTGTTCGCCATCCGGTTGGGATGACGTTCGCTCTCGAAATGAAAAGAGATCGTCTGGGGTTTCAGGGGAGCGAAGAGATCGACAAAAAAGTTGTTGTCTTCTACCATCAGGTGCACATCCAGAGGTTTGGTCGCCGCTTTTGCGACGGACTCGACGACGACGGGGCCGATCGTCATATTGGGGACGAAGTGACCGTCCATCACGTCCACATGGACCCAATCGGCCCCGGCGTCACAGACGGCACGGACCTCTTCGGCCAGCAGGCCGAAATCGGCGGAAAGAATACTGGGGGCTACGAGCATCAGCTCTCCTTTTGCCGTAACGACGGCGTGATTTGGGCAATTATATCATCTCCGCCTCCGGCTTGCCTTCTGCTACCCAGGTAGCATAGTACAAATAATTTCTATGATATTTTAATGTAGATTTAAGTAAAGGAGATAAGAATGAAAATCGATAAAGAAAAAAGTAAAGTAATGTTGGAGATCGCGCGTAAAGCGATCGCCGAAGAGTTGACCGGGAAAAAACTGCTCGATCGGGAGGCGCTGCTGCGGGAACACCCCTGGCTCGCCGAGCCGGGAGCGGCTTTTGTGACGCTGAATGAAAACCATCAGCTGCGCGGCTGCATCGGATCGATCATCGCCCATCAGCCCCTGATCGACGACCTGATCCACAACGCCAAAGCCGCCGCTTTCAGCGATCCGCGCTTTCGCCCGGTACGGCCCGAGGAGTACGACAAGCTGGAGATCGAAATTTCGCTGCTGAGCCCTCCGAAGGAGCTACCTTACACCGACATAGCCGACCTGCGCCGCAAGATCCGGCCCGGCATCGACGGGGTGGTCCTGCGTCTGGGGAATTATCAGGCGACCTATCTGCCCAGCGTCTGGGAGCAGCTGCCCGATTTCGACAGCTTTTTCGCCACCCTCTGCCAAAAGGCGGGGTTGGCCCCCAACTGCCTGGAGATGCACCCGGTGATCTACACCTACCAGGCCGAGAAGATTAGCCAAAATCTGGAGTAGAAAGTTTGCCAGATGTATCGATGCTTGGTGGTAGGGGTGTCGGAGAGAAGCGCAGGCGCACTCGGAGAGTGCGTCGAGCATTCGCTTCGATTGCCCATACCGCCAATGATCGATGCAGATGGTACACTGACTAATACATATTTTGGCAAAAGGAGGAACCCAATGACTAAGACCATCACCCCCGTCGAAGAGCGGGGATATTCGGATTTTTACCGCAAAGAGGGCGATCGGATCGTCTGTGAACTCTGCCGCCACTACTGCAAACTCAAAGAGGGGCAGGTCGGCATCTGCGGCGTCAACGCAAACGAGGGAGGCCGACTCAAGACCCTGGTCTACGGCAAAGTCTCGGCGCTGAACATCGATCCCATCGAGAAGAAGCCGCTGTATCATTTCCTGCCGGGGACTTTCGCACTCTCCCTGGGAACAGTAGGGTGTAACTTCCAGTGCCCCTTCTGCCAGAACTGGCAGATCTCCCAGACCAAGGATCTCAGCGGCAGCTACGACGTCACCCCCGAGCAGATCGTGGCTTTGGCGATCGAAAAGGGGTGCAAATCCATCGCCTACACCTACAACGAGCCGACGATCTTCTACCCCTTCGCTCGGGATGTGGCCCTGCTGGCCAAAGAGCACGGCATCAAAAATGTCTTTGTCAGCAACGGCCTGGAGACTCCCGAGGTGATCGAGGATATGAAAGGGATCATCGACGGCTTCAACATCGATATCAAGGGCTTCAACCCCGAGTACTACAAGAAGACCCTCAAAGGGTCTCTCGAAGGAGTCCTCGATACCCTCAAGCGCCTCAAGGAAGGAGGGTTCTGGGTCGAATGTACGACGCTGATCGTCCCCGGAGACAACGACAGCGACGAAGAGCTGACGAAGATCGCCGAGTTCATCGCCAAGGAACTCGACCCTTATACACCGTGGCACATCAGTGCTTTCCATCCCGACTACAAGGTCAACGACAAACTTCCCACCCCGCTGGAGACACTCCAGAGGGCGGAACGCATCGGCCGTGAAGCCGGACTGGCCTACATCTATATGGGCAATGTCCCCACCGACGGCATCACCAATTGTCCCGGTTGCGGCCTGGAGCTTATCGTCCGGCGGGGATACCACGTGATGAAAAACGTCCTCGAAAACGGCCACTGTCCCGCTTGTCATCGGGCGATAGAGGGGGTTTGGTCGTGAAACGACCAGACCCCAGTGCGTAGTGGGTAGAGGGTAGTGTGTAGAAAAAAGAGAAGCAAGAACAAAAAGATGAAAAAAATACTGATACTGCTTTTCGGAATAATATTTTTCCTGGCAGCTTCAAACACTGCCGACCAAAACTCTATCCACTACCCACTACGCACTACCCACTCCAAAATCACTACCCACTCAAACATAGTAAAGGAGCAGAAAATGAGTACAAGAATTGCAGGAAACCGGGGAGCTTTCTACCCCGCCACATGTAACGAGATCGAAAAGATGATTGATCATTGGAACGGTATCCTCGATGAAGCGTTGAAAGACAAAAGTATCCTGGAGGAGAGACCCCGGGCGATCATTGTCCCCCATGCGGGCTACATCTACAGCGGCTTCACCGCCAACATCGCGCACCGGATCCTGGGCAATACCCGCCCCAAACGGGTGGTCGTGATCGGCCCCAGCCATCACGTCTATTTCGAGGGAGTCAGCGCCAGCCTGATGGATCGCTACGAGAGTCCTTGCGGCGATGTGCCGATCGATCGGGCGTACGCCGAAGAGTTGGCAGTGAAGTTCGGCTTGACCTTCGTCCCCGAAGCCCACAACAAAGAGCACAGTACGGAGACTCAGATCCCCTTCATCCGCCATTACGAGCCCGAGGCGAAAGTGGTGGAGCTGATTTACGGCAAGGTGGACTACACCGCATTGGTGCCGATCATCAACGCCGTCTTGGCCGATCCCGACAATGCTGTCGTCATTAGCTCCGATCTGAGCCACTTTTACACCCTGGAGCAGGCGCAGCAGCTCGACAACATCTGTCTCGCCGGCGTCGCCGAAGAGGACATCTCGATCCTCGATAAAGGATGTGAAGCCTGCGGCATTCTGGGGATCAAGGCGATCATCGCCGTGGCCAAAGAGCACGGCTGGAAAACGCAGTTGCTCGATTACCGCACCAGCGCCGACGCCAGCGGAGACACCCAGCGGGTGGTCGGCTATATGAGCGCCCTGATCCTCCCTTGATTCAGTCGCGGGAGGATGTCGGTCGTAGAAAACTAATAGTCACCCTGTTCATATCGGATTGGTGAAAGGGAGGAATTGGTTTACACCTAAAGGTTGCTTTATCGGAAGAATTTCTGGAGCGCATTGAAATATACCTATGATGTGCCGCTAATGTAAATTTCGGGATAATACGCACATCCTACAATGAGGAGCATCCGATGTTCACCCTCTATTCCCTCAAAAAGGGCCTGGCCAATATCCGGGGTTTCTACTGCGACGCCGTCAACGCCGGGCTGCGTCCCGATCCCGATCAGGGGGATCTGGCCTTCATCCGCAGTGAGGTGCCCTGCCGCATCGCCGCCACCTACACCACCAACCGCTTCCAGGCCGCGCCCATCCGTCACGCGCTGCGCTAC
>WFQO01000091.1 GCA_015486995.1 Nitratifractor sp.
ATATTGGCGAGTGTCTGCGCAAAGCCCGTAACGATCATTGCCATTAATAAATATCCATAATCTTCGGGAAACAAAATTCTGGCCAGTACAATCGAACCAACAAAGGTTATAAGTTTAGAAAAAAGATTTCCCAAAAAGATATATTGAGCTGATTTTCTCGCTAGAGACATAGAATCGATTACTTAATTATTTTCAAATAGTTAATGAGATATTTTTTACAATCTGGCATCCACTCTCTTTTTCTCCAACATCCCTTTGATATCGTATACGACGGTATTGTCGTCGGAGGTGTTCAGATCTAAATCTTTAAATTGGTTGTGAGCAACGGCCAATACAACTGCGTCATAATTAGTCGATAGTTGATAGTCGATAGTCGATAGTAAATCGATTCCATATTCGTGTTTGACCTCTTCGGGGTCGGCCCAGGGGTCATAGACGTCCACTTGGCAGCCGAAATCCTGAAGTTCCCGAATCACATCGATGACGCGGGAGTTGCGGATGTCTGGGCAGTTCTCTTTGAAGGTGATGCCCAGCACCAATACTTTGGCTCCTTTGACTTTGTGGCCTTTATGGATCATCAATTTGACGACTTTATTGGCTACGTGAATCCCCATGTTGTCGTTGATACGTCGGCCGGAGAGGATGACTTCGGGATGGTAGCCCACCTCTTTGGCTTTGTAAGTGAGGTAGTAGGGGTCCACCCCGATGCAGTGTCCACCCACAAGGCCCGGCTTGAAGGGGAGGAAGTTCCATTTGGTCCCCGCGGCAGCCAGGACATCATGGGTATCGATGCCGAGTTTATCGAAGATCAGGGCCAGCTCGTTGACAAAAGCAATGTTGATATCCCGTTGGGCGTTTTCGATCACCTTGGCCGCTTCGGCCACTCGAATGCTAGGAGCTAGGTGAGTACCGGCGGTAATGACACTAGCGTAGAGGGCATCGATCTCTTTGGCAATCTCGGGGGTGGAGCCGGAGGTGACTTTGAGGATTTTGGTGACGGTATGCTCTTTGTCGCCGGGGTTGATACGCTCAGGGGAGTATCCGCAGAAGAAGCCGTTTTCGGCTTCTTCTGCGGATGTTGGATGCTGGATGTTGGGTGCTGGATTGTTTGATGAAATATATTTTAGACCGCTAACCTCTTCGAGAATGGGGACGCAGACCTCTTCGGTGGCTCCGGGATAAACAGTGGATTCGTAGATGACGATATCGCCGGAATCCAGGACTTTGCCGATGGATTCGCTGGCCTTTTTGAGCGGGGTCAGATCAGGAGTCTTGTGCTCGTCGATGGGGGTGGGGACGGTGACGATGTAGACGTTGCAATCCTTGATGTCATCCAATTGATTAGTGAAAACCATGCCGTTGGAGATCGCTTCTCTCACCTGCTCATCGCTGAGCTCCAAAGTGCGGTCGTACCCCTTTCGTAGTTCGTCGATACGCCACTGGGCGATATCGAAACCGACAACAGGATACTTTGCACTGAAAGCATGAGCCAGGGGTAGCCCTACATATCCCAGGCCGATGACGGCGATCTTTTTCTCATTCAACTATGACTCCTCCAGCGCGCTATTAAGCTTTTTTATTGATCCAATTACAAAAAGCAATTTGATGTGACTCTATTTTATTGAATTTTATTTAAGATTCATATTGTTATCTCTTATAAAGATTATATCAAAACAATCTATAGATTTTAAAGATCAATAAAATACTTCGCCGTTTGTTTTACCGCGGTGGGTAGCAGTCAATACCCTCCATGCGAATCATCCATGCGACCCATCGATAACCGGCCAAGAGCACGCCGAAAAAGAATAGAAGAGGCAATGTTTGGTCCATGCCTTTTGGGAGTAAAAGCCCAATCGCCGTGAAAGGCATTTGCAGAAGAAGTATTGTAAAAACTGTGCGGGGAACGCTGCCGTTGCGATGAAGCAAAAGATGATGAAGATGACAGCGATCAGGTGCTACGGCGGAGCGACCGTGGGCTTTACGCCGAAACATCGCGATCAGGGTATCAAGGATAGGAACGGCTCCGAGATAGAGAACCGAAACAGACGGGAGATACTCCAGAGCCCGAATCGACAATATCGAAATCAAAAACCCCAGTGTAAGGGAGCCGCTGTCGCCCATAAAGATTGCTGCAGGATGCCAGTTGAATAGTAAAAAAGTCAAGAGTCCGACAAGAAAAACGGTACTGAGTTCAATGAGAATTGTATCGTGATATTTCCAGCCCAGAAAGAGAAAGGATCCGAGGATCAGACCCCCGAGACTTCCCGCCAATCCATCGAGACCATCGATGAGATTCATCGCATTGGTAAACCCGGCCAGAGCGAAAAAAGTGAAAGGGATCGCCAGAAAACCGAAACGTATCTCCACCCCAAAATAAGGCCCTACTTTGTCGATCAGCATTCCATCATCCCAAAGAACGAGTGTGGCCAAAGCGATGACGAAAAATTTGAAACGCGGTGAAGTGTCGTGCCGATCGTCCAGGATTCCCACGGCGAGGATCAGAAACATCGAGAGTAGGATGGGAAGATGATGCGTCCAGAACGTCGTATGGAAAAGAAGTAGAGCCGAAAGTGCCGCCGACGTAAAAGCGATACCCGCTCCCCTCGGAATGGAGACACGGTGGACACTTCGAGAATTTGGTTCGTCGATGAGACGAAGGGTGTGTGCGTATCGAATTAGAAGTGACGTCCCCCCTATCGTGGCGAGAACGATGTAAAGTGATTCGAAAAACAGCATCGGAGAAAACCGAATGCTTAATTGTCGAAGAGATATTTGAGCGTGACGAAGGGCGAAGCGATGCCTGCGATTGTTTTGAAAACCGAGGTGAAATTCTCACTGTTGATCCGGAACTCTTTCCATCCGCTGGGCGGAATGTAGATGACATCGTCGGGTTTGATGATCAGGTTGCTCGCCGCCAGAGTTGTGTAGTTGCTCAGATCAACACGACGCAATTCCAAATTGCCGGAACTGTCATGGGTCAATACAAGAATATGATCCCGCTGTGCATCATCAGTCAATCCCTCTCCCACAGCGATGGCTTCGAAGATTGTCGTGCGTTCCCGATCGATGGGAACAAGACCCGGTTTTTTGACTTCACCGAGAATATAGGCTCGTTTGTTCAGCACTTCGAGGTTCAGTGCCGGATCCTTGAGGTACTTGGCGTACATATTTTCCAGTTTGCGGGCCGCTTCGGTCTGCGTGCAGCCTGCGATGTGGACTCGATGAATCAGCGGTAGAGAAATGTAGCCGTTGGAATCAACGAGGATTCCCTTTTCGCTCATGCTGGTGGGAGTCAGATCCGGATATTTGTAGACCATAATACCGACACGATCGTTGGGTTTGATCCGGTAGTCATAGTGGACTTTCCCTTTGGGCTTGATCACCACTTCCTGACTAGTCTGAAGCAGTGTCCGATCCCGTCCGCAGCCATTCGAAACCAATGCGATCAGCACAATTATTAACGAAACAGATATCCTTTTGAACATTCCCAGCCTTTCTGTAGTTATCTGTTAATATATTAACTAGTATAAAATTAACTTTGGCTGAAATTGAGCTGATCATTAAGAATATTGTTACGTTTCATGACAGAATCGAGGAATCCGCTGTTTACGGTTTCTAGTAAAAAGTCCGCCTGACGACGATGATGCAGATCACTACCGAGAAAATCGATCCAACCTTTATCGGAAAGCCAACGGGCTTTGCGTCGGGCATCCGAGCCGTAATGACCCCCGAAAGAGTTGATGTTGACCTGAAAGGAGACTCCCTGCTCCCGCAGACGACCATAGAACTCCTCAGGATCGCGGACATAGCGATAACGTTCCGGGTGTGCCATCAGAGGCCGATAGCCCGATGCGGCAATCTCGTAAATCGTTTGCTCGAGATTGAGCGGCGAAGCGTAATAGGAGGTCTCGAAGAGTAGATACCCGCTCCCCACACTGAGGATATCCTTGGTTTTGAGACGACGGAGCAACTCTTCATCCAAGTAATATTCCGCCCCAGCGTACAATTCGATTTGGAGCCCGAACGTTTCAGCATATTTTCGAAGATTGTCAAGCCCGCTGAGGATGATTTCGCTGCTGTTGCGGTAACTGTCGGACATGATGTGCGGCGTGATAACGCAGCGACGGTAGCCGATCTTTTCCAAGCGTTGCAAAAGATCTAGGCTCTCTTTGACACTCTGTGCACCGTCGTCGATGCGGGGAATCAGATGGGAATGCAGATCCGTCCGGAAAGGCAGTTTCTCAGAGGATGACTCGGGCAGGACATTTCCGCCCTTCTCCGAATCCTTTCGCTTATTCTTCCCACCGAACCAACGGCCGAAAATCATCGGCCATCTCCGTAATACTCTCCGTAACCGTATCCATAGTCGTAGCCGTAACCGTATCCGTGCTTAGAAACATTGAAATCATTGAGAATGATTCCCATTCCCTTGTAGTCATTTTCCCGATAATACTCATCGATTTTACGGAGAAAGTGTTTGCGGGAGTATCCCGCCCGAAGGACAAAGAGCGTGACATCGGCTTTGCGCATCAAAAGGCGTGCATCGGTCACGAGGCCGACCGGCGGAGTATCGAGAAGAACAACATCGTAGTGGCGCCTGAGGACTCGGAAGACCTGGGGAAGCATCTCTCCCCCGATTAGTTCGCTGGGATTAGGCGGAATCGGTCCGGAAGAAATAATATCGAGATTGTCAAACTCGGTATGCTGAATCACTTCGGAGAGTTTGGCGTGTCCGGAGAGTAGATTACTTATCCCTTTCTCATTTTTCAAGCCGAAACGTTTGTGGAGAGTGGGCTTACGCATATCCAGATTAAGAATGACGACCTTTTTCCCTGATAGAGCGATGATCCCTCCTAGGTTGGTACAAATCGTCGTTTTCCCTTCTCCTCCGATCGTGGAGGTGACTGCCACAATCTGTCCCTGCTCACGAGTACTCATAAACAGGAGATTGGTACGGATGTTTCGAAACGCTTCGGCCGCAATCGATTTGGGATCTTTGAAAATCAAGGGATTCTCGTTTTTTCGTATCTTGAAATGCGGTATGGTTCCCAAAATCGGAACATCACACAACTCTTTGATCTCCTCTTCGTTTTTAATCCGATCATCGATAAGCTCGCGGCCGAAAGCGTAGGCGATACCGAGGATCAATCCGAGAATGAGACCGACGAGTACGATGAGTTTGCGTTTGGGTTTTATCGGTGTATTTGGATAGAGCGCTGTATCGACAATACGGTTGGCACTGACGGTGGAAGCTTTGCGGATTTCGGTCTCCGTCTTTTTCTCCATCAGATAGGAGTAAAATTTTTCATTGGAGGCGAAGCGGCGCTGAAGCGCCAAGAAGTTGCGCTGGTCTTCGGGGAGTGAGCTAAGCTCTCTATGGAATTTCCCCATTTGCAATCGAAGGAATTTCTCTTTCTCTTTGACGCTTTTGTAAAGGTTGCTGACCGACTGGATAATGATCTTCCGTAATTGATTGATCCGAGTCTGGAGCTTCTGGATCTCGGGATAGGCAGAGGTATAATCGCGCAGAAGTTCTTTCTTCTTGAGAATCGCATCCCGTAGGTCACTGATCAGTCCGGCGAGGGCTTCGTCTTCGATACCGATTCCGGCCAGAGTCAAAGTTTCGAGCTCCTGCCCACTTTTTACTTTACGGACCAGTGAATTGAGGATATCTTCCTGCAGGCGCAACGTGGCGAGCTGGGATTCGTACTCTCCCAGTTTTTCGGAGAGTCTCTCGACTTTTTTATCTACATCAATGGTTTTTGTCTTACGCTGAAAAGCTTCCAGGTTGGCTGCGGAAACTTTGAGGTTTTCCGCCAGTGTCTTGAGCTGAGAATTAATGAATTCCAGCGTCTTTTCCGCCTCCTGGGTCCGGCGTTCGATGTTCTGGCGGAGATAGGCCTGTGTCAGCGCGTTGACAAATTCCTGAGTCCGCAGAGGGACGGTATCCTGAAAGGAGATTTTGATCAGTGTCGCCCGCTTGGAGACCGGCGAAGTACTGACACGTTTGTGGATAGTCGTAGCCAACCCCTTAGGATTGTCGATACGAAAGAGATATTCGTTTTCCGACATTTTTATGCCGGGTTTGTGTCGAACCACAAGCACGAAATTTTTGGTATGGATCTCTTTCCCATATGGGTGGATCTGATTGTACGTCTTCTCCTTGCCTCCGCTATTATAGGTTCCCTCCAGCCGAAAGCGGTCTTCGTCAATGGGATAAAGATGGAAAAGTGTTCCAAAACCTTTGGCCATTTCGACGGTGAAAGGAGAATCTTTGTAAAGTTCGAGCTGTTTAAAGTTTTTTCGAATGAAATAGTGATGACTGAAATCAACTTTTTTCAACGCTTTGGCTGTAACAAACCGGGAACGGATGATCTCCATCTCCGTATCTAGGCTACTCGCCGATCCTCCCGACAACGCCGAAGAGACAGCATCTTGCCGTCCTCCCCAGCCCCAAGGATTTTTGACTTGAATCTCCACCGTGGACTGCGCTTGATAAATATTAGGTTTGAAATAGGCCGAGACGGCGCTGATAACAACCCCCAAAAGTGTAAACATCAAAATCGCCCAGCGATGGCGGTACAGAGTACCGATCACTTGCCGGAGATCGATCTCCTCTTCATCAGTCTGCGGTCGAATCGTTTCGTTTGACATTGATCTCTCTTTTAGGACATTTCTATTTCTATCGGTAGATTGCCGTGGAGTTCCCAATACCCTTTAAAATAAATATAAATTTTTAAGGGATTTTTTTAACTGTGAACTATCACTTATTCGAATAATTTGCATATTATAATAGAAATAACTTAGTTCTTTTCGAAACTTCCTCTCAGCATCCCAACCAGCACCGTGGCGTAACTCCCTTTTGGAAGAGTGAAGCTCAGTTCGTAGTGGGCCTTCTCAGGAACGTATCGGCGTCCGATATTCTCGGGAAAGACCCAGGCATAGCGACGGCTGCCATGCTCGGCGATCCGCTCGTCGTCGTAGGCCGCTTCGACGATCCGGGCGGGCTCCAGGGCACGTTTGACCTTTTTTCCGGGCAGCAGCCCCGTGGGGCAGCGGTCTTTGGCGGCGAATTTGGTCGCTTCGGGGGCCAGGTCTTCGGCGACGAAGAGCCGGCCGTAAGGGTAGTGCATCATCCAGTCTCCCGCCAGGATCTTGAAAAAGTGCTCCTGCTCTTTCGTCCCTGTCAGCGTGCCGGCCGGGAGTTTCTCGATCCCTTCCACTTCCCTTTCACTGAACTCTTCCAGCAATCGGTTGATCCCGATACGGCGGCTGAGCCAGTCGTTGAAAAGTTTGCTTTGATAAGCACTCACGAGAAACTCCCGCATTTTGCGCTCCCGGATACGGAGTTTCCCCTCCACGATGGCCCGGCCCTCCTGCCAGTTGTTTCCTTCGGTTCCGAAGCGCTGTTCGCCGAAATAGTTGGGCATTCCGTAGGTTTCGATCCAGTCCAGGACCCGGTCGATCTTTTCTTTCTGGACTCCCAGCACCTTTTTGAAGCGGAGACGAAAACGGTTCCCTTTGAGGTGACCGACGCGAAGTTTGTTCTCGTGGCGGGTCGTCTTCAGGATTTTGACCCCCTCGTGTTCAAATCTTTCCAGCTCTTTCTCCACCGACACGGGCAGCGAAATATACTGGGTCGTCAGGGCGTGTTTGTCCTTGAGCCCGGCATAGCCGATCTGCCGCCTCGGGACCCCCAGACGGTTGCTGAGCAGATCGGTCAGCTCCCAGGTACTCAGCCCCTTTTTACGTACCTGCACGATCAGATGCTCACCGCTGCCGCTAAATTCGTAAAGCGGGATCTCTTCGACAGTGAAGTCCCGCGGAGAGGGATTGAAGACGAAGTCGTTTTTCACCGACAAGGGGAAAAGCCAGGAGGCTTGAATGGAAGATGGAAGATGGAAGATGGAAGATTCTTCCATAGGCTTTTTTTCATTTTTTTTCAAATCGTTTCTCCTCTTCCACTCTGGCGATGCGGATGCGGTAGGCGGCGTACCACTTCTCTTTGCCGTACTTCTGGGCGATCCGATGCTTGGCATCGGCTTTCCACCGCTCGATCGATTCCCGATCCCGCCAATAGGAGACGGTGATCCCGATCTCCTCCCTGGCGCTCTCAACTCCCAGGAGTCCCTCCTGCTTTTCAGCCAATTCCACCATCCGTGCGGCCATTTGGGCGTATCCCTGATCCCCTTCGCTGCGGACACTGGTGAAGATCACCGCGTAATACGGGGGCTTCGGCGTCGGGGCGAAGTGGCTAGATGGGTTTTCATCCTCTTTCATACTCTCTCCTTTTCAATATCTACTCATGTATCGTGACGACTCTACGGCTTCCAAAAAGTGCACACATCCCCCTCTTCCCGTTTGGAATTGAGCCACTGCTTCAAAAACTTGATCCGTTCCCTGGTCAGCGAGGCTTTGAGATTGGCGACGCACATGGGCAGGACCGAACCGTACTCCTCGGGATGATCCCGATATCCGGGATAGGCCATCTGGATCTGGGCGTCCCGCATGGTAATCCAGGCATTTTGGGCTTTTTTGAGTGCCCGGATGAATCGGGGATGGTTCAGATACCGTTGGAGAATCTCCCGGTAGATCCGGTTGAGCTCCCGATTGGCCGCCTGGAAATCCCGCGACGCGCACGCGTTCATCGCCCCCTGAGTCATCGCCCGATCCCAGCAGGAGGAAGCGTTTGATTGATCCGATTGGGCGAACACGACGCCGACCGAAATCAGTGCCGCAATTACAATTCGTTTCATAACTTCTCTCTCCTGTTTTCCGTTCCTTGTGATTTCGTGGGATAGCAATCCCACGCTACACAACTACTCCTCACTCCTCCCTCCTAACTCCTCACTCGAAGAAAGACCCCGCTCTCCATATGCTCCGTATGGGGGAACTGGTCAAAAAGCGCCGCCCGCTGCACCTCATGGCTGCGACTCAGGTGCTCCAGATCCCTGGCCAGTGTCTCGGGATTGCAGGAGATGTAGATGATATTTTCGAAGGTGGAGATCAGCTCCCGGGTCGCTTCGTCCAGCCCCGCTCTGGGGGGATCGACCAGCACGCAGCGGAAATCATATTCGTCAATATCAATTCCTTTCAATCGATTGAAGCTCCGCTCTTTGCGCAGGGCGGAGGTCATCTCCTCCGAGCTGAGACGGACAAAGGAGATATTCTCCAGCCCGTTGAGAGCGCAGTTCTCCTTGGCCGCTTTGATGGAGTTTTTGCTGATCTCCGTCGCCAGCACCTTACCGAAGCGATCCGCCAGGGGAATCGTGAAGTTCCCCAGGCCGCAGTAGGCCTCCAACAGGTCCCCGCCCCCTGTTTCGGCGGCGCGGGCTTTGGCCCAGGTAATCATTTCCCTATTTACGAATGGATTGGGCTGGGTAAATCCCCC
>WFQO01000092.1 GCA_015486995.1 Nitratifractor sp.
GGCCTTCGCCTACCGCCACAGCATCGGGGCGACCTACATCTACCCCGACATCGATCGTAGTTTCACCGAAAATTTCCTCTATATGCTGCGCGCCTATCCGGGGGGCAAAATGCACCGCGATCCCGACGGCCCCCGCGCAATCAAGCCCATCGAGGTCGCGGCGCTCGATACGATCTTCACCCTCCATGCTGACCACGAGCAAAACGCGTCGACGACGGTCGTGCGCAGTGTTGCTTCTACCGGAGCGCACCCCTACGTAGCGATCTCCTCCGGAATCGCGGCGCTCTGGGGACGGGCCCATGGCGGCGCCAACGAATCGGTCATCGAGCAGCTCAAAATGATCGGCAGCGTCGAGAACGTCGACAAATACATCGCCAGAGCCAAAGACCCCGACGATCCTTTCCGCCTGATGGGTTTCGGCCACCGCGTCTACAAAAACTTCGATCCCCGAGCCCGTATCCTCAAAAAGCTCCAGGATCAGCTGCGTGACGAACTCGACCTCGACAGCGAACTGATGCGCATCGCCCAGCGGATCGAGGAGATCGCTCTAAGCGATGATTATTTCATCCGCCGAAAACTTTACCCCAACATCGATTTCTATTCGGGGATCATCCTGACGGCCCTGGGACTTCCGCGTTCGATGTTTACTCCGATCTTTGTCATCGGCCGGACCGTCGGCTGGATCACCCAGTGGATCGAATTCAAAAAATCGCCCGAGTCCAAGATCGCCCGGCCGCGTCAGCTCTATGTAGGAAAGTGAAAAGGGGAGTTTATCGAGCGGGTGTCTGCTCATCCTCCCCGAGGTTGCCTTCGGTGCAGAGGATGACGTCGGTGGTCTTGTCGTGTTTTTGGACGCAGTCGTTGGTGGCTTTGAGGTAGGTGATCTCCTGCGTCAACGATTCGAGGATCTTGGCTCGCTTCACGTCATCGAAACGGCTGAAATCGAAGTTTTCGGTCCGATCGCCCAACTCTTCGTCGATGCGGTTAACGGATTGGACGCACTTTTGGGCCTCTTGGCCGTCTTGGGCTTTTTCGATGCATTGTTTGGCGTCGTCGAGGGCGACGAGGAGTTTGGGCAGGAGCCGCTTCTGCTTTTTGAGATAGCGGGCGCCGAGGGTGTTGATGACCGCTTTCTCCTGTTCAGGGGTGAGGGTGGAGTTTTCGTCGTTGGGATTGATGCCGAGGCTCTTCATCTTTGCACGTAGATCATGAATCGATGCGATGTAGTCTTCGGTCCGGGTCTCCGCGGCGGCGTTGGAAGTGTAATCCTGATCGATGATGACGGGATAGTCGGGCAGTTTGAACTGCTTTTCGGGAATGGGATGGTTGAGCACCACCTGCACGGCTTTGCGCTCGCTGTGGAAGCCCGGCCCGTCGACGACGATGCGCAGGGGAATTCCTTTGTAGAGGCAGATCGACTGGTCTTTGACTTTCCAGATCTGGCAGGGGAAACCGGCGACGGTGTCGTTACCGTCTTTGATCCCTTTCATCTCTTTGATCAGATCGATGCTTTCGTTGGAGAGATCTTCGCCCTGGGCGATGGAGAGGTCGAGGGAACGGTCGCGAGTTTTATAAATCGTATGGTCGTCGTAATCCACGGTGTAGATCGTGCCGTTGTCCTGCTTGCTCATCGTATGGCGGTCATGGGTTTCGTTGTAGTCGCCGGTTTGCACTTCGGTCGCATCCTCTTCCTTGACTTCGCGCGCCCCCCATCGGTCGAAGACCAGACGGGCAATTCCGGTCGTATGGGTGGAAAATCCCCGGCTGTGGCCGGTCGTGTTGATGTCGTAATAGATGATTCCCGATTCGACGGGATACCGTTTGAAAACTTTTTTTGCCCAGAGGGATTGGGTACCGGCGAGCAGTGCGATCAAAGCGATTTTCGAATATATACTTTTTCCCATACTTATATTCCTAAACAAATTGTTAACAATTATAGCACAAATTATTAATTATTGAGTATGCTTATTCCTTTTCGATGAGAAAAAATTCCCGTTTGATCTTTTCGAGATTGAGTTTTTTTTCCAAATTTTCCCGCAGTTCCCTGTAACGTTGCTCGTCAAGCCGTAAGGCTTCCATCAGTTCGGAGCGTTCGGGATGACCCGCGATTTCGGCAAAGAGGATTTTGTACTCTTTTTTGGTCAATCGGCGCTTGAGGATCAGTTTGAGTTCCTCTTCTGTGCGGAATGCCCCGTCGATCTTTCGGATTTTTTGCTTCAAAGTTTCGGTAATGGGCTTCGTGTGCATCAGCTTTCCTTGTCAATGGATGAGATATTTGAGTATTGTACGGGGGATCATAGCATAGGAGCCTACAATGGGATACTTACAGTGGTACAAAGTGTTTGCTTCAAAGCATCGGGCGATCGTGGAAGAACTTAAAGGCTTGAGCGATGAGGAAGTGCTAGCCTATTTCGACTATGACAATATGCGAAAGCGGCATCCGGACTTTTGCCACCTCTATGCTGAAGGGATCAAATGCCACGATATCGAGGATCTCAACTGTTATCTCTGTGCCTGTCCCCTGTTTCGCTTTTGTGACACGGGTATCGACAAGATCGGCGAAAAGATCCGCTATAGTCTCTGCGCTATCGATTCGCGTTGGAGTGCGACAGTCGAAACCGATACGACGGTTCATCAGGATTGTTCGAACTGTCCTGTACCGCATCGATGGAGCTTTATCGAAAAGTATTTCGACCGAGATTGGCGGAACATCATGAGGAAAGTATCGATGTGCGAAGAGATAAAGGATGTGAAAATCGTTGAATGCTAAAAATTTAGAGAGTAAAAGCTGAAAAAATTAGGAAAGAGGAAAAAATATGATAGAAAAGAATGCGATGACCCGTTCGGTCATCGCAAGGGTTATACAGGATTTAGAGAGCGGTAACGTTCTCTGCCTGGGGACCCTTCATGCCTTCTCCGATTTCGAAAGTCACTTTTTGACCTTCATAGAGAGAGACACGACCGCCGGTGGGGTTGTTGACCTGACGGAAGTGAACGAAAACATCGTTTCCACCGTTGTCCTGCTGAATAAAACCGTAACCTTTTTCGTCGTTGAACCATTTGACGGTTCCGTGATGCAATTCTGCCATGATAATACCTTTTAGTATTGAAATTACACTCAATGAGCGGAATCAAAATGTCGGGGAGTCTTCAGGGTCTAGCGGAGTAACAATGTAAGAATCGTAACACACGTAACACACTAAAGATGAACTCGAACCTCATCTTTCTTCGGGAGCCATTATAGCTGCTTCACGGAGAGATTGCAAGTCTTTTCAGCGGAAAAACCAAACTTTCTTCACAGGAGTCATTTTTCTTATCCCTCGGCATCCATGCGACCTCTTTCTGGTTGACAATCGGATCGAAAAAGCATTATAATAGCGTCACTTGCGAAAACGTGCTTCAGAAGCTTCTGAGGAAGCGGAGAGTGAACGATCCCTTGATTTCCGCTCTGCACATTTCAAAAAACTTGTACCATCATAAAATCATCCAAGCTCAGAGGAAAACAGACAACAATGGAAGAGAACCGTTCCCACAGTCAGAAAAACAGTAACCATAATAATGGCGGCAAACGTCATCAGCGTACCCACACCCCGGTCGAGGGCTACAAGATCGAGGATCTCCAGACCAAACCCCTCGACGAGCTCGTGGAAATCGCTCGTAAGCTCAAAGTCGAAAACCCGAACGAATATCAGCGTAAAGACCTCATTTTCGAGATCCTCAAGGCGCAGGTGAGCCAGGGGGGATATATCCTCTTTACCGGCATTCTGGAAGTGATGAACGACGGCTACGGCTTTTTGCGCTCCATCGACGGCAACTTCGCCAACTCTTCCAACGATACCTACGTCAGCTCCACCCAGATCAAGCGTTTTGCCCTGCGTAACGGCGACATCGTCACCGGCCAGGTACGCGCTCCCAAGGAGCAGGAGAAATACTACGCCCTGCTCAAGATCGAAGCGATCAACTATCTGCCCCCCGAAGAGTCCAAGAAACGCCCTCTCTTCGACAACCTGACGCCGCTCTATCCCCAGGAGAAGCTCAAACTCGAGTACAATCCGATGAAATTGACCGGCCGGGTCATCGATCTCTTCGCCCCCATCGGCAAAGGTCAGCGGGCCCTCATCGTCGCCCCGCCGCGGACCGGAAAGACCGAACTGCTCAAAGAGGTCGCCCATGGCATCAGCCACAACAACCCCGACGCCGCTTTGATGGTCCTGCTCGTTGATGAACGCCCCGAGGAGGTCACCGATATGCAGCGCAGCGTCAAAGGGGAGGTCTACGCTTCCACCTTCGACCTGCCGGCACAAAACCACGTCCGCACCGCCGAGATGGTCATCGAGCGGGCCAAACGCCGGGTGGAGCTGGGGCAGGACGTCATCATTCTGCTCGACTCCATCACCCGTCTGGCGAGGGCCTACAACACCGTCACCCCCAGCTCCGGCAAAGTTCTCTCCGGCGGGGTCGACGCC
>WFQO01000093.1 GCA_015486995.1 Nitratifractor sp.
ATCCTGGGGGTGCCGATGTACTCCAACGCCGCCGGGGTCATGCCCCTGATCGAAGTCCTGACCCAGAAAGGGATGCTGATGGGCACGGCACTAAGCTTCATGATGGCCATCACGGCACTCAGCCTGCCTGAAGCGATGATCCTCAAAAAGATCCTCTCGACCAAACTCATCGCCATCTTCTTCGGCACCGTGGCTTTGGGGATCATGATCATCGGCTTCATCTTCAACGCGATTTTGCAGTGACAAGCTCACTGATGTAGCTGCCGCCCTTGGAGGAGGCATTCTCCCGGGAGGTCTTCGCCGGATTTTCCCATACCCCATTCATCTCAACGATAAAAAAGATACTGAGAACAGAAAAGTGATCGAGATTGACAATTAATTCCGGACTTGGGTTGAGAGGCGATAGAGATAATCATGCATATCGAAATAGCCGATCATCGCCTCGAAGACCATCCTCCAGCAGAGTTCCATACAGAAGAAGATCGTCAAAAAGGTCATCCAGAAGAGAATCTTTTCTCTCAGGCCGAATTTTCCGTAGAAGGCGCGCAGTTTCTCATTGACGCTTCGCAGGAAGGAGACCTTCTCCAAAAGAACTCCCCGGAAGAAATAGAGCAAAATCGGCATCAGCAGGGCGCCGAAATAGTAAAAGACGATCAGGACGTCCTGGGCGATGAAGCGGTTGAAGCTTAGAAAGTCGGCCATCGGTTCCTCCTCCTACAGGACGATCATACTGATCAGCAGCAGGAGGCCGATCAGCGCGACGAAAAGGGCGAGCCAGAAGTAGATCGCTTTGTCGGTGTCGATGCGCCCCTCTTCGAGATGCCGGATCCAGCGGGTGTAGTAGCGGTAGGTGTAGAGCGCCATAATGATCCCGGCGCTGACGATGCCGATACCCAGATAGTTGTAGAAGTCGATGTGGACGAGCTGGGGAATTTCGGGGTGTTTCTTGCCCGAGAGATTGACGGCGAGGATGTGCAAGAAGAGTTCGAACTTCTCCACCACGAATCCCAGGACGATGAGGGAGATGGACGTTCCGATCAGGGAAGTGGTGGAGCGTTCCACCGCCATCAGGTTTCGCGGATCGATGGGACGTTTTTGGTTCGAGCTCTTTTTTTCTTTCATGGAGACATTGTAGCGAAGCCCGGGAGACTCAGGGTCCCGGAAAGATCAGAACTTTTCGCAGGCCTTGGGCTCGACGGCTCCGCCGCATTGCTGTTCGTACTCTTCTAGACGCTCCATTTTCGCGTGGTGCTTCATATTGAGCAGCACGAAGCGGTAGGCGATGTAGATCAGTACGGGCCAGGAGGCGTACCAGATAATGGCGTCGGTGTATTCCATAGTCCTTTCTCCTTTCTCAGTAGTGGTGATGGTCGCTCTCGACCTCTTCGACGGTGATCTTGGTGCGGTTCATGGAGCGCCAGACCAGGACGATGTAGCCCAGGACGACGGGAACCAGCAGCGAGACCCAGGACATGGCGACCAAGGTGTAGCGGCTGCCCGAGCTGTTTTGGATCGTCAGAGAGCTCTGGGGATCGGCCAGGGAGGGGTAATAGGCGGTATGGTTGTAGCCCAGGAGCAAAAAGAGCGCCAGCACCGTCAGCACCGTTCCGATCCCGGCGGGCCAGATCCCCTTGTCGCTTTGGGTGAAGATCCCCAGGCCCAGCCCCCAGAGCAGCAGCACGATGCCGGCTGCCAGGGTGACGGCTACGGCGGGCATCGCCAGGAGGTTGTGCAAGAACTTCATCGCCTCGATGTGCACGACGAAGGTCTTGGGATCGTAGGCGTAGCCTTTCATCGTAAGGATCGAGCCCGCGACGTAGAGGAAGAGCAGCAGAAAGATCCCGCTCTCGTAGCGCAGGACGATCCGGGCGCGGCGGGCGATCTCTTCGTCGTCTATGGCGTTGAGGAAATAGAGCGCCGCCAGCAGGCGTGCCAGGAAGAAGAGCATGAAACCGAAGGCGACGTTGAAGAAGCTCAGCAGCGCCTCCAGGCCGTAGGTGGCCTTGGTCCAGTGGGAGAGGTGCATGTCGTTGACGACGAAGTTTCCCCCGGTAAAGAGGGTCCCCAGAGCGGCACCCACCAGAATGATCCCCAGGCTTCCGTTGATGAAGAGAAAGACTTCGTAGGTGCGCTCGCCAAAGACGTTGCCGGGCTTTTTGCGGTATTCGTAGGCCACCGCCTGAATGATGAAACAAAACAGGATCGCCATCCAGACGTAGTAGGCCCCGCCGAAGCTGGTGGCGTAGAAGAGAGGAAAGGAGGCGAAGAGCGCTCCGCCGAACATCACCAGGGAGGTAAAAGTCAGCTCCCACTTGCGCCCCAGGGCGTTGACGATGAGGTCGCGTTTCTCTTCGCTTTTGCCCAGGGTCCAGAGCAGGGTCTGTCCCCCCTGGACGAAGGTCATAAAGACGAAAAGCCCCGCCAGTACGCCGATCAGGAACCACCAGTATTGCTGCAGGTGCAGATAGCTCATAGAATTAAACATGGGAATCCTCCTTGAGTTCTACGGGCCCCAGTTTGATCTGGGTCGTCATGATCTTGACCTCTGCGATGAGCAGCGCCGTGAAGAGGATGGCGAAGAGCCAGAAGGTGATCATTACCGGCGAGGTAACGATGTTGGAGGTCGCCATCCCCACCGGCAGCATATCCTGGATCGCCCAGGGCTGGCGCCCCACCTCGGCGGTGATCCAACCCGCCTCCTGGGCCACGTAGCCCAGCGGCAGGCTGAACAGCGCCGCCCAGAGCCATTTGCGGTGGCGCTCCAGCGTGTCGGTCATCGTGAAGTAGAGGATCACGATAAAGAGCAGGACGAACCATGTCCCCAGGCCCACCATCGTGTGGAAAGCATAGAAGGTGGTGGGCACGCTGGGGACCGCCTGCAGGGGCGTTTTGAGGTAGCCGTAGCCCAGATAGGCGCTGTTGGCTTCGAAGCGCTTTTTGGCCGCGGCCATTTGGGCGGTGTCGCCCGCCTTTTTGGCGGCTTTGTAGGCGGCTAGAGCGGCGACGGCCTCTTTGCCGCGCTTCATCTTTTCGGCGACGCTTAGGATGCCGTGCTCTTTGCTGCCGTAGACCAGTTCACGGATCCCGGGGACGTAAGCGTCGACCCGGTGGTAGCTCAGGAGAGAGAGTCCCTCGGGGATGGCGACCTTGACCAGGAAGGGCTCCTGCTTGTCGCCCACCTTCTTGGAGGGGTTGAGGATCCCGAAGGTGACGATCTCGGCGCCCGATTTCCCCTCATAGAGCCCCTCCATCGCCGCCAGTTTCATCGGCTGGTCCTGGGCGACGTGTCGGGCGGAATCGTCTCCGGTGGTGACGTTGAAGAGGGAGACGATCAGGCCGAAGCTCGCCGCGACCATGATGGAGCGCTTGGCGAACTGGATGTCGCGCCTGCGCAGCAGATACCAGGCGCTGATGGAGATGACGAAGAGCGAAGCCAGGACGTAGCCGCTGCTGATGGTGTGAAGGAATTTGCTGTAGGCGTTGGGGTTGAAAAGCACGGCCCAGAAGTCCACCATCTCGTTGCGGGCGGTGTCGGGATTGAAGCGTATGCCCACAGGGTGCTGCATCCAGCCGTTGGCCACGAGGATCCAAAGCGCCGAGAGGTTGGAGCCGATGGCCACCAGCCAGGTGGAAAGCAGGTGCATTCGCTTGCTCACCTTGTCCCAGCCGAAGAACATCACGGCGAAGAAAGTCGATTCCATGAAGAAGGCCATCAAGCCCTCGATGGCCAGGGGAGCGCCGAAGATATCGCCGACGATCCAGGAGTAGTTGGACCAGTTGGTGCCGAACTCGAACTCCATGATGATGCCGGTGGCCAGGCCGATGGCGAAGTTGATCGCCAGCAGGCCCATCCAGAAGCGGGTGGTCTTTTTCCACCATTCGTCGCCGGTCTTGACGTAGATCGTCTCCATGATGGCGACGAGGAAGGTCAATCCCAGGGTCAGCGGGACGAAGAGCCAGTGGTAGAGGGCCGTCAGGGCAAACTGGGCTCGGGACCACTCCACGAGGCTGGGGTCGATGTGCATGCTTACTCCTTGATGTGGGTGAGTTGGTCGAGGACGAAGGCTCCCCGTTCCCGGTCGCTGTGGAAGCGGGTCTGGAGAAGATCGGGGAAGAAGAGCCATTTGAGGACGACGAAAAGAACGAAGAGCTTGATGGCGACCAGGAGCCAGAGTTTTTTGCCCAGCCGCATGGAGCGGATACCGTCACGGTAGAATTCCCAGACTTTCCGGGGCCAGGCGAAACTCATTCGGATCTCCTTTGACGAAGTATTTTTATTTTTTGATAATACCATCGTCAAAATTATAGTGCTATCTCTGTTAACCCAAGGGTAATCTTTCACTCGTCGGGTATGGTATATAATTGTGCGCCCTGATTTTCTATGACACATTTCAGGGGAAGTTTGTAGAAAATAAAATAGGAGATTAATATGTATAAAATTCAAATGGAAAAGATGTGCGGATGTGCCAAAAAGGATGAGACACTCCAACCCCAATGGCTCGACAAAGAGTATGCGACGCTCGAAGAGGCGGAAAACGCCGCGCTGCGCTTGGCCAACCATGCCAACGCCAACTGGTGCAAGAAACACCGTTTTTATGTCTATGAAGATCCCGATCAGTCCGGTGTCGTCAAAGTCGCCGTGGAGATGAGCTGCCCCAAAGATCTTTGAATGATGGATCGGGAACTTTTCGCGATTTTCGGGGATCCTGTGGAACACTCTCTCTCTCCGTTGATGCACAACGAAGCGTTTCGTGGTCTGGGATATCCGGCCTGTTATACCCGCTATCGGCTCATCGATGGAAGCACGCTGCGGGAGCGGTTTTTCTCTCTGGGGCTGCGGGGGGTCAATGTCACCGTCCCCCACAAAGAGGCCGCGTACCGGGCCTGCGATCTTCTGGACCCCTTCGCTCGAAAAGTCGGGGCGGTCAACACAATCGTCGAACACGACGGTCGGCTACACGGCTACAATACCGACGCTCCCGGCTTTCTCAAAGCGATCGAAACGTTCGAGGCTCGGGACGTACTCTGCATCGGGGCCGGTGGTACGGCACGCTCGACGGCGGAAGTGCTGCGCGAAGCGGGGTACCGGGTGACGATTCTCAATCGCGGGGCTGAGCGCCTGGCTTCTTTCCGCGAAGCCGGTTTTGCGGTCGATACCTGGGAGAGCTTCCGCCCCCGGCCCTTCGACCTGGTGGTCAATCTCACCTCCGCCGGTCTTCGGGATGAGTCGCTTCCCGCTCCCCGGGAGATCCTCGAGGCGCTCTTTGCCCGGGCCCGGGGAGCGATGGATGTGATTTACGGTCGCCGTACCCCCTTCCTGGCGTTGGCCGAAGCCTATGGACTCCCCTGCAAAGACGGCAGCGACATGCTGCTCTATCAGGGAGTGCTCGCTTTCGGACACTTTACCGACCATCGATACTCGGAAGAAGAGGTCGAAATCCGGATGCGTCGAGCTTTTGAGTGATGAAAAGCGAAAAGCGCAGCTACCGTCGATCACTGAAAAACGCGACCCTGGGGATCGTGGCGATTTTGCCGATGATGCTGGGGATCGTGGGATTGGTAGGGATTTTTCGAGCTTTTATCACCCGGGAGATGCTCGCTTCGCTCTTCACCGGCGAAGCGGTGCACGATACTCTGATCGGAACGTTTGCCGGGATGATCGCCGTCGGACAGGCGTTGGTGAGTTATGTGCTGGGCGGTGAGTTGCTGGGGCAGGGGGTGAGCCTCTATGCCGTGGCGGCATTTATCCTGGCCTGGGTGACACTCGGGGTGGTGCAGCTGCCGCTCGAAGCGGAGGTTTTCGGGGTCCGATTTACGCTGTTGAGGAATCTTCTGGCTTTTCTTTTTACAATCGTGACGGCGGTCGTCTCCGTCTGGAGTGCCCAATGGCTGATGTGACACAAAAAAGCCCCCGACGTTTTCGCTTGCGGGGCGTCAAATTCCTTGGAGGCGTTCTTGTACTCTATGCGGTGCTTTTTTTCTGGAGAGAGGCGCAGACCCTGACGGCGATGCGTTTCGCTCTGGAGGTTCTGGAGGAGATCGTTCCGATTCTTTTTGTCGTAGTTTTTCTCGCCGGGGCTCTCCACTATTGGCTCGATCCGAAAAAATTAGCCCGTCATTTGGGGGAAGATGCCGGTTGGCACGCCTGGCTCATCGCGCTGGGTGCGGGGATTCTGAGTCACGGTCCGATGTACGCTTGGTATCCGATGATCGAAGATCTGCGTCGTCACGGATTGCGTGACGGATACATCACGGCCTTTTTCTATGCCCGGGCGGTCAAAGTTCCTCTCTTGCCGATGATGGTCTACTATTTCGGTTGGTTCTTTACCCTTTTTCTCTCACTCTATATCGTTCTGGCCGCCTGGATCCAGGGGCTGATCGTCGAGAGGATCGAGCGTCGCAGCGGGAGATGCCTTTGGTCCAAAGATGCGGAGTGAGCGTCCCGTCGAGCCAACTCTTTCTACCCCGATATTTGTACTCAGGGGAGGTTCTCTGTGTGTCGACGGATCTCCCGATAGACTTCCCCGATACGTTCCATGTTCCACGGTCGTGTGATACGAAAGACATCCACACGATCGAGAAGATCACCTAAAAGTCTGTTGTGTGTGAGTGTCATGAAACGGAAAGTATAGACGAGGCCAAGCTCTTTGAGTGCTTCGAATTTTCGAAAACCGTGTAGGGCTTCGATGACGGTTCGGCTCTCGGGAGCCCCTTTATCCAGAAGGTAAAGTGCCTTGAGCCGTCTGAAGTCGGTGCGGTAGTTTTCGGTGGGGTATCCCAATGTCTCAGTGGCGCGGAAAGGGCGGTGGTAGGGAAAGGAGGGAGCGCAGACAACCCGGTCATCCTCCCGGCGGACCGGCAGGATATCGTCGGTAATCAGAGGATGCCCCTGTTTGAGAAAAACATCGGTCATTGTCGATTTTCCCCCCATGGAGGGAGCGATGAAGGCAATGGCGTTGCCGTCGACTTCCACCGCCCCGCTGTGAAAGAAGATCGAAAGCTCTTCGAAAGTCATGTAGAGGGGCTGAAAGAGATGGATGAACCAGAAGGCAAAGCGTTCAGCGTCCCCCTCCTCGAGCCGTTCGTAATAGATACGGTCTTCTCCGTGGCGCCAGTAGAAGCGGGCGACGTTTTCAGCCTCGTAACAGTAGGGTTGTCCCGGGAGCGGTGTATCGAGAAGTCGATCGGTGTAGAGGAAAACACGCCGCCCGTGGGTGTCGTAGAGATGCGTTCCGCAGCGGATATCCCGGACAAGATCGGCAGGGAGATCTCCGCTGAGGAGGATTTCATCGCGATACTCTCCCTCTGCAGGAAGCTTCAGAGGAAAAGGAAAATCGCTCCGAACCCTGCATCCGTAGAGGATCATCGCCTGCTCTTTCGACATGTTTCTCCTTTCCCGCATTCACCCCTATCTCTTTGGATAGAATTTTAGCCGAAAACAAAAGAAAGGGCTTCATGGAAGAGAAGAAAGCTCTCCGCCACCTACTGGAGATGAACGGTGTGAGTCGGGAGTGGGAACCGATTTTGCTGCCGGCTCTGGAGAGTTTGGAGGCGGAGTATCGGGAGTGGATCCTGGGGGGAGAGGGGTACATCCCTTCAAAGGAAAGACTTTTGGCCGCGTTTTCCACTTTGCGGCCCGAGGATCTCCGCTATATCCTTTTCGGGCAGGATCCCTACCCTCGTGAGGAGAGCGCCGTCGGTTACGCCTTTATCGACGGACGAGTAAAGCGGATCTTCTCTGCAACGGGGCTTTCTCGGGAGGTCAACCGGGCGACGAGCCTGCGCAACTTCATCAAAATGGCCCTGGCGGCGGAGGGGCTGCTGAAGTGTACGGACCTGAGTCAGCGGGCGATCGCCGCTTTGCCGAAAGAGGGATTGATCGACAGCATCGATGAGCTTCGGAAGAACTTCGAAAAAAACGGGGTCCTGCTGCTCAATATGGCTCTGCTTTTCAGCACAAAAGAGGAGTCGAAGCGGCACATCAAAGCCTGGCGAGGCTTTGTCGAAAGGCTGTTGCGGGGTTTGGGGAGCTATCGTCCCAGGCTCATTCTCTTCGGTGCCCATGCCCGGGATCTACGGAAACTGAAGGGAGCGGAAGCTTTCGAGACGATCGAGCTGGAACATCCCTACAATGTCAGTTTTGTCTGTAACTCCAAGGCATGGGAACTCTTCGGGCCCATGCATCTGTTACGCAAAGAAAAGGGATCGGATTCTATGAATTTGTAGTGTGGGATTGCCGTTCCACGATTTTCGCCTTTCTGATTCCGGAATGCTTGAAGATCAATGTTGCCGCTTCAGAAACTCCAGGATCTCTTCGGCATTCCCCCGAAAGATGATTCTCTCTTTTTTCTTTTCGATCTGGTAGTCGTACATGGGGTCGTAGTACTCTTCCAGAAGCGCGCGGATCCACTCTTTGTGCTGTTCGGTCGCACCGCTTCGTTGCTGCTCCTCCCAGGCGGATTCGAGAAGGGCGGTATATTTTTCGTATCGCTCATTGCCCAGGCGTTTGCGGATGCGGCGGAAATTGTGGCGCATCGTTTCGTACCAATCGTAGGGGGTCTCTCCCCGGGCGTAAGCTTCGTCATACTCTTTCTGGGCGAAGAGGATGTAATCCTGATAGGTGATCTCGATGCGTTCCTCCAACGGAGTTTCCAGAAGGAGGACTTTCCCCTTCTGAAAGGCCCGGAAAACTTCCGGAGGGATATAACGCTGACCGATGTTACGGCTTTCGTCCTCGATGAGCAAAAAAGGATGGTTCGCCGCGTCATGACGGATCTGGGCGTAGGCCAGGGCGTTTTCGAAGTCGATCTGGCTCGGTTGGGAGTGGGCGTAGCGGCCGAAAGCGGAGCCCCGGTGATGGGCGACTCCCTCCAGATCGATCGCTTCGGGGATTTGCTCGATCAGCAGCGTTTTACCGGATCCGGTGCGACCCCCGAGGATGAGTACTTCTTTCTCTTGAGCCAGGCGTAAGCTCTCCTCTATCAGATAGTGCCGGAAGGCTTTGTATCCCCCTTTGAGGCGTGGAACGGCTTTGCCGTCGGCTTCATAGATCCACCGTTGGACGATTTGGGAGCGTTGCCCGCCGCGCCAGCAGTAGATGTAGGCGTCGGGGTGTTCATCGAGAAAGTCCAGCCAGGCTCGGATGCGGGCTTCGCGGATCTCACCGCTGACCAGCTCATGTCCCAGGGCTACGGCGGCATCGTGTCCCTCTTTTTTGTAGACGGTTCCTACCCGCTCCCTCTCCTCGTCGTTCATCAGAGGCAGATTCACGGCATCGGGGAAGGCTCCCTTGGCGAACTCCACCGGAGCGCGGGTATCGATGAGAGGGCGATTTTCTACGACGATGGAACGGAAGTCATCGATGAGGGGAAATCGGGAATTTGACGGATAATTCATGGACGCAATTATACCGGATAGGTTGTCGCATAAAATCGGGGTTGAAATCTCAGAAAAATTGGGGTAAAATCCGACTTACCAATCAGTAAAGTCAAAACGCCACTGTAAAAGATAAAAAAGAGACGATTCCGTTTTGCGGTTAAAAACGTTTGAATGAGCTATAAAAAGGAGAAGAATGAGTCCGAATCCGACGACCAAAGAGAAGATTCGCCAGAAAGCCCTGGAGTTTTTTTCGGCCAAAGGGTATGAGGGAACGACCCTCGACGACATCGCGGGAGCCTGCGGGATCACCAAGCCCGCGATCTATTACCATTTCAAGGACAAAGCCGCGCTCTACGAAGCGGTGACCTGCAGTCAGTTCAATGTACTTGAAGAGCGGATCCTGCGCCAGACCGAGGAGGGCCGTGCCAAAGAGCGGCTGCGCCGCTACATCACGACCTTCGGAAATTTTTTGATCGACAATCCCCATTTCAGCGCCATCTTCTCCCGGGAGATCACCGGCGGAGCGGGGACGCTGCCCGAGAGCTGCACCGATAAGATGAGCGGCATTCTCGAGCGGCTGCGGGAGATTTTGGATCAGGGGAAGACGGAGGGAAGCTTCGCGAGCGAACGCCCCTTTCTGGTGCAGATGATGATCGTCACACCCCTGACCGCCTACCACGTCAGCCGTCCTTTGCGGGAAAAGATCGCCGACAAACTGAACGACCCGGCCTTGAAAGAAGAGGTGGAATTCCACGACATCGTGGAGCGCCTCGCCGACAAAATCCTGAAGGCTTTGACATGCTGAAACGTACATTATTGGGAGGTTTGATCCTGGGCGGAGCGCTCCAGGCGGCGACGGTCGGCCAGCTCCTCGATGGGGTCAAGAACCACTACGACCAAAAGATCGACCGCTACGGCATCGAAGAGAGCGAAAAAGCTCTGGAGATGGTCCGGGGGCAGTTTTGGCCCAAGATCCGCATTTTCGGTAGTGTCCGGCACTACAACAGCCCGAGCAACCTCCGGCCCGTGACTCCCTCGGAAAACGCCGCCGTCGCTCCGAACCTCCCCTTCGGCCGGGACATTGAGCGGGTAGGGGCTACGCTCTCGATGCCGATCTTCGTCGCCAGTCTCTTCTCTCTGGCGGACAAAGCCGAAGCGATGCGCCGCTCCGCTGCCGCCAAACAGCGGGTGGATCTGCTCAAAAACCAGGCGACGGTCCTCGGGGCCGACGCGAATCTGCGCTATCTCGAAGAGACGGAAGCGGCGCTGCACTCCAAGGCCAGGACTCTGCATAGCACCGAGCGCATCGTCCGGGCCAAGGTGGAGGCCGGCCGTGCTTCGGGTTCGGCGCTCTACAAGGTCCAGGATCGCCTCGATACGATCCGTATCGCTCTGGACAACATCGCCATCCAGAAGGAGAACCTCCGTACCCTCGTCGCCACCCTCAGCGGTATCGAGCTGCGGCACTCCGCTCCACTGCGACGTCGCGGGACGCTTCACACGGGCAGCTTCCTCCCCCTGGAACCCCTCGAGGCCAAAGCGCAGGCCGATGCCCTGGCCGCCGAGACCGAACAGCGCAAACTCTACCCTTCGCTGCACCTCGATGCGGACATCAACCGCGGCTATACCGAGAGTTATCTCAGCGGACACAATGTCCACCGTGACTACGGCGGCATCGGCCTGACCCTAAGCGCTCCACTGGTGGATATGCCCCAGATCCGCAGCATGCAAAAAGCGCGGATTCACGCGATGAAGAGTGCGACCGAGCTGGCCAAGACCGCCGACGAACTGCGGATCAAAGCCCGGGGATTGCAGCGCCAGGTCCGTGTACTGGAGCACAGCTTCACCCTCCATCGCCGCAACATCGCCAACCAGAAAAAACTCCTCGCCGTCGCCCGCAAGAGCTACGACGAGGGGCGAATGACGCTGGAGGAGTATCTGCGCTATGTCGATGCCCTCTACGACGCCAAAGCCCAGCTCTATAAGAGTCGAGCCCTCTGGTGGCAGACTCTGGCACAGCTGGCTTTCCTTTACGGAAACGATTTCGAGCGGATCGTGCGGTAGGCATCGCTTTGCGATGCGGTTATTGGTCATTTGTCATTGGTCATTGGGAGGTGGCGTTTGGGAAAGTTTTGTCCTACCGGGCTCGTTCGAGGGTTTCGGGATGCAAAACACCATAAAGTTGCCGGTCACTATGAACGGTTGAGGTGTCGCGTCAGGCGATCGGATCCGGAAACTTCTCTTTGTTCGGAAAAATTTAGAAGGAAATAGAAATGCAAGCTATGAAAAAACTCCTCAAACTCCTGATCTTTTTGATCGTCGTCGCGGCACTGGTGGTCGGCGCGATCCGTCTGGTCAAGAAACGCAAGGCTCAGGAGGCGCAGATGCCGCCGGCCAAAGAGTATGCCGTCGTCATCGATACCCGCAAGGCCAAGGCGTCGAAGGTGACGTTGACCGTTCCCTCCATCGCCCTGACGAAAAACGACAACGACGCGGTGCTGGCTTCCAAAGTCGCCGCTCGGGTCCTGGAGGTTCCCAAAAGCGGGACGAAAGTGAAGAAGGGGCAACTCCTCGTCCGGCTCGACGATACGGCGATCAAGGCCTCTCTGGAGTCGGTGCGCCACGCCCTGGAGAGTGCCCGGGCCCAGCTGGAGGCGGCGCAAGTCAATTTGCAGAACCTCATCGCGATCCACGCGCATAGCAAAGAGCTGCTCAAGGTCCAGGGGGTCTCGAAAGAGCAGTTCCAGAGTGAAGCGGTCAAGATCGACAACGCCAAGGCCAAGGTGGCCGCCATCCAGGCGCAGATCGCGAAACTCGAAGGGGAGCAGGCGACGCTGGAGAACCAACTCTCCTATACCCGCATCACCTCGCCGGTGGACGGTGTGGTCTCGGCGGCGATGGTGAGTGTGGGTGATCTGGCGACCCCGGGCAAGCCCCTGGTCAAAATCGCGGCGTCGAAAGGGACCTGGCTGCTGGTGCGCCTGCCCGGCGGAGCGAAAAAGATCCGCTTCCAGGGCAAAGAGTATTCCCTCGAGCCCCTGCACTCGACCTTCAACGGGCTCAACGAATATCGCGCCGACATCGACCGCTACATCCCCGCCGGCAACCGGGTCGAAACCGATGTGGTCACCTTCCAGGGTGAGGCGGTGCTGCTGCCCTACGATACGCTGCTCAACCGCGAAGGGAAGAATTGGCTCTTCCTCTACACCGACAAAGGGGTCAAGGCGATCCCCGCGCCGGTGCTGGCGATGGGTGAGCAGGGCATCGCCCTGGATCCCGAATTGGCGGGCAAAGAGATCGTCGAAGCCAA
>WFQO01000094.1 GCA_015486995.1 Nitratifractor sp.
CTAGGACGAGCTCCGCCAGAGCGATCAACTCCCGATGGGCGACGTGCATCCCGTCGAAGGATCCGATCGCCAGACTTCTGATATCGTTTTCGATTCTGCTCACTCACACTCCTGCTCTGAAATCCGGGACTATTACCGCACCAAATAAATACCCGGGATTATACGATACAATCAGAAAAAAGGAGGCAACGATGAGAACGTGGATGATTCTTGCGATGCTTTCCGGCCTTTTGACGGCCGGGACCGTCATCCCCCCACAAAAAACCGACCTCAGCCTGACGATCTACGGCAACGACCGGGCGTTTGTGCACGAACGACGCGAAGCCCAGATCCCCGCCGGCCGGCAGAAACTGATCTATCAAAACGTCCCCCGTTCGCTGATCGCGGCCAGCGTCGTCCCCGAATTCGACGGCGTCCCGGTGACCCTCTATTCCCAGAACTACGTCTACGACCTCATCTCCCTTCCTTCGATGCTCAACAAAAGCATCGGACGGACCGTTGCTTTCTATACCAACGGCCGCAACCCGATTCGACTCGAAGGGACCCTGTTGGCTGCCGATCCGACCGTGATGGTACGGGAGAAAGCCGGCGGGAAAATTTATGCTCTGGAGAAGCCGACCCAGGTTCTCTTCCCGAAAATTCCGCCCACGATGATCACCCGCCCCAGCCTGGTCTGGAACATCGAGGCTGCCGACGCGGGGAAGCTTCAGATCGATCTCAAGTACCTCAGCCGGGGTCTCAGCTGGAAAAGCGACTACGTGCTCAATCTGCATCCCCGAAAGAAAAAGCTCGATCTGACCGGATGGATCACCGTCAAGAACGACTCGGGGGTCCGCTATCCGAACGCCCGAATCACCTGCCTCGCCGGAACAGTGCATCTGGCAAGAGAGAATGAAGAAAATTTCGGTGTCACCCGAAAAATGAGAGCGATGTACACACCCTCTGTGAAGGAACAATCCTTTGCCGGGTACCACATCTACAAAATCCCCTTTCGTGAAACCATCGCCGACAAGGAGCAGAAGCAGATCCGCTTCCTCTACCGTGACAATGTCGCATACGAACGCTACGGCAAAGCCGTCATCGCTTCCTTTCCCCGCGAGGGGGAGACGAAACTTCGCTTCGTCAATACCCTCCGCTTCGCCGATACGAAGAAAAACGATCTGGGACTCCCCCTCCCAGCCGGTACGATACGGATGTACGGCGCCGACAGCAACGGCAGCACCCACTTCATCGGCGAAAGCCGCATCGGCAACATTCCGGTCGACGAAAATGTCACCCTCAAGATCGGCCTCCTTTTCGACGCGACCGGAGAAAAACGCATCCTCAAATACGTCGCCCGCAACGGTTATCGCAATGTCGTCAGCCGCTACACCCTCCACAACCGGGGAAACAAAGCATTGACCCTCAAAGTCGAAGAGCATATCCCTACCTACGGCGGGACGATCCATCTCCGCAGTACCTGCGCCGCTCCCGTCTGCACGATCCGGAAGCTCACCGCTTTCCTCCGGGAATTCACCGTCCATCTCGCTCCGGGAAAAAGCTACAGTTTCGATTCGGAGTTCGAAATCATCCGCTGACAGCGATAAACTGTCCGATGCGGGAGAGATCGGTGAATGGTCGTTCGTCATTCGTTTTTTGTTACAAGTTTTTCAAAAAAACTTTGTCAGATTATTTTTCCGCTTGTTTCACTTCCCCTTCGTGTGGATTTTCTCAATGATACCGCTGGTGCTGCGCCCTTCAACAAAATCGACCAGTTTCACTTCCCCGGCCAGATCGCTGCCGACCACCTCTTTGCCCCGGTAATCTCCCCCTTTGACGAGAACATCGGGACGCACCTTTTCGATCAACGTGTAGGGGGTATCTTCCCCGAAAATACAGACGTAATCCACCGCCTCCAGGGCCGCCAGCAGATAGGCGCGATCCATCTCGGGATTGACGGGTCGGCTCTCACCTTTGAGGCGGCGCACCGAAGCGTCGCTGTTGAGCCCGACGATCAGCACATCGCCGAAGCTTTTCGCCTCCTCCAGGTAGCGCACGTGCCCCAGGTGCAAGATGTCGAAGCATCCGTTGGTAAAGACGATCTTTTTGCCTTCTTTTTTCAGCCGCTCGACGATCCGCCCCAGACGCTCCGGGGGGACGATGCGATCGGCCGTCCCCGCCCCCTGGAGCTCCTCTTCAAAAGCGGCGATCTCCTCCCAGTCGGCGGTGGCACTGCCGAGCTTGCCCACGACCACCGCGGCCGCGGCGTTGGCGATACGGGCCGCTTCGTCGATGTCCCCGCCGCAGGCCCGCACGAAGCCCAGCGTGGCGATCACCGTATCCCCCGCTCCGGTCACGTCGTAGACCTCCCGGGCTTTGGTGGGGATGATCCGCATCGTATCACCGAAAATCGCCATTCCCTCTTCGGAAAGGGTCACGATCGCCCGCTCGAGTCCCAACTCCTCCTTGAGCCGAAAGCCCGCTTCACGCAGTGTCGCTTCGTCGCGGATTTCGATCCCCGTCGCTTCGCTCGCCTCTTTGCGGTTGGGAGTGATGGCGGTAGCGCCGCGGTATTTGGAGTAGTCCGTCCCTTTGGGGTCCACCATCACCCGGATCCCCCGCTTTCGTGCCCGGGCGATCACCCCCTGGGTCAGGGTCTCGGTCAAGACCCCTTTGCCGTAGTCGGAGATCAGGACCGTTTCGATCCCCCGATCCAGCAACGACTCGATCCGCTCCAGCAGCTGCGCTTCACTCCCGGCATCGATGGGCATCCGTGTTTCGCTGTCAAAACGCAGCACTTGCTGATGGGAGGCGATGACCCGGGACTTGCGTGTCGTACTGCGCTGCGGATCATGCACCAGGGCGTCGCACCCTACCCCCAGATCTTTCAGCATCCCGATCAGACGCTCCCCGTCGCGATCCTCCCCGATCACCGAGGCCACCTCGACCTCCGCACCCAGAGCGACGAGATTGTTGACCACATTTCCCGCTCCGCCGAGCACTTCGCTCTCGCGCTGCACATCCACCACCGGCACCGGCGCCTCCGGAGAGATCCGCTCCGTTTTTCCCCAGAGATAATGGTCGATCATCAGGTCCCCGAGGACAAGGAGTTTAGGGCGGCAATCAACGTAATTTTTCATATAGATAATCCGCGCATAGAGGTGGGAAGGTGGGATCGTGCTTCGCACTGGTGAGAGGGTGGGAAGATCATTATTTGTTTGCTTTTATACACGAAAGCTCCTTTTTAAACTTCGAATCATCATATGAATACGATCACACTCTTTAACCCATTTCAAACCAGATTCCCGGACCACATAGCCAATTTTCATTCCGATATAGATCTGTGTCTTGAGTTCGGCGGTTGAAGCCTGAGCGATATCGAGAAATCTCCAGCTCTCCTTATCCGACTCTCTCTCGACTCCTTCCGCGATATTACTGGCGACCGAAAGGCCCGAACGGGTAATTTGATCCTTGAAACCATAATCTCTGCACTCTTTCATTCCCAGGTAAACGTCACTGCAGAGGGCACACGCCAGTTTCCATACCTCCAACGTTTCACATTTCATCGCAGATCCCCTTTTCTGCTCACCAGCAAAGCGATCCCACCAGGCCACGCAGTGGACGATCTCACCCTCTTACCTCTTCGTTGAAAAGCCGTACAATCTCCGGCAGATACCTTCGGATCCCCTCTTCCAGGCTTACCTGCGGTTCGTATCCCAGGTATTCCCGGGTCGAGGCGATGTCGGCTTCGGTGAAAAATTGATACTGGCCGATGTAGGGGTTGGGGATGTATTCGCAGGGAAGCTCGGTGCCGAGCTGCTCCTGGAGGATGTCGACGATGTCCTGGAAGCTTCGGGCTTTGCCGGTACCGACGTTGTAGACACCGCTCTTTTTCGGATTGCAGGCTTTGAGGTTGGCCTGGATGATGTCGTCGATGTAGATGAAATCCCGCAGGATTTTGTCGGAGCCTTCAAAAAGGCGCGGATTTTTCCCCGCCAGGATCTGGTGACCGAACTGGAGGATCATCGAGGCGGTTTTGTTTTTGAAAAACTCCCGGGGGCCGTAGACGTTGAAGTAGCGCAGCCCCACGATCGGTAGATCGCTGCGCTTCATCCACTCGTAAGCGAGATGGTCCATCGCCAGTTTGCTGAATCCGTAGATGTTGGCGGGGTCTTCCCGGCCGACGGTCTGGGGAGCCGGAGCGTTGCCGTAGGTGGCCCCGCTGCTGGCATAGACCATCGCCGCCCCCATCTCATCGGCCATCTTCAGCAGATCCTTGAAGGCGTTGAGATTGGTCTGCATCATGATCTTTTGATCGCCCACCGTCGTATCGCTGATCGCCGCTTCGTGAAAAATCACATCGAAGCGGAAATCCCGCAGACGCTCCAGATCCGCCGGCTCGTTGATATCCCCGGTAATGATCTCTCCCCGAAAGCCCTGCAGATTTTTGTAGTGGCCGAAGCTCTTGAGATTGCCGTTGTCGAAGGTCTCGGTGCTGCGGAAGCGGTCGAAGACCACCACTTTCGCTTTGGGAGCGTTCTCCTGGAACCAATGGGCGAGGTTGGAGCCGATGAAGCCGGCGCCTCCGGTGATGAGAATAGTTTTGTTGTTGAAGTTCATAGGGTTCCTTTGATGTGAGAGCTGATTAGAGATTTCGGTAGGCAGACAGTAGCCGTATCACATTATTCTATTATTTTATCACAGTCGATCGGCCCGTTCTTTTCGACGAGCAGAGTGCGGCCCACTCTCGCCGCTTCGGCCGCTTCGATGTCGCTCCTTTTGTCTCCGATCATCACGGAGGCTGCCGGATCGATCCCGAAACGCTCGATCGCTTCGAGGAGCATCCCCGGCTGCGGCTTGCGGCATCCGCACCCCTCCTCCGGAGTATGGGGACAGAAAAGTACCTGCTCCCGGGAGATCGCGATCCCCGCCTTGCGCATCTCCTCGAGCATATAATCGGTGACCCGCCGGAAATCCTCCCGGCTATAGTATCCCCGTCCGATTCCCGACTGGTTGGTGACGACGATCGGCAGATAGCCGCGCGACTGCATCCGCCGTATGCAGTCGAGAATCCCGGGGACGAATTCGAACGCCTCGACGGTATGGACGTATCCGTGGTCGAGATTGATCACCCCGTCACGGTCGAGAAAAAGCGCTTTTTTCATAAAAGAACATCCTCCATTTTGTGTTTCACTCTTCACTCTTCATTCCAAAAGCTCCCCCTCCAAAAACCTGGCCACCCCCTCTTCGTCATTGCTCCAGGGCAGGACGATGTCGGCCCGGGCCTTGAGTTCGTCGATGGCGTTGGCCACGGCGATTTTCCTTCCAGCCATCTCGAAAAGGCCGATATCGTTGTGACTGTCTCCGAAGACCGTCGTATGGCTGCGATCCACCCCCTCCATCTCCTCCAGCTTCGCCAGAGCGTGGGCTTTGTCCCCCTCAGGATGTAGCACCGTCATGAACCAGCAGTCGATGTAGGGGTCTTTGGAGCGTTTAATTTCGATCGCGCTCCCCAGCGCTTCTCGAAGCCGCCGCTCCAGCCGGGCCGTATGCTCCTCGTCGTGGAGATAGACGATCTTGAGTGTCCGCTCTCCCGCCTCCATTCGCTCCATATCGAGCACCCGCCTATCGTTATGAAAAGTCGCAAGCAACTCCCGCTGCCAGCGATTGGGGCGGCAGGGATAGACGAAGGATTCGAGCCCATCCTCCTCCAGACTCACCAGCAGCGGCTCCATCTCCATCTCCTGCCCGATCCCGATGATCTCCTGGGCCGTCAAGCGATCCAGTGCCGCCACATGCCGCAGCTCTCCCTCCATCGTCGCGATCAGCACGCCGTCGAGCAGGATCATCGGCTCGGTGATTTGCAGATCCCTCAGAAGGCGACGCACCCCCGTCAGACTCCGGGCGGTCGCGACGGAGAGCCGCGCGCCCTGCTCGACGGCCCGATTCCAGATCGTACGGGTATACTCTCCGACACTCAGATCGCTTTTGAGCAGAGTTTTATCCAGGTCGCTGAGATAAAAATTGTGCATAATCTCCTCTTTGCCTGAATTTTCGGGGAAATGAATGACTTCATTATTGCACATTTTTCGGTAAAGATTGGGCTATTTGTTCGGTGCGGTAATAACTCGATCTGTTCTCTTCTCCCAGGAGGCAGGACTTTAGTCCCACAGACAGGGCTAAATTCCCGCCTCCCAATCTTTGAACATTATATATCGGCTTGCCAAGATTTACAGAGTTCGGGTTTAGAGTCTTCTAAGACGGATCGTCATTTTCGGCAATACTTTGTCCGTTTTGAAAAGAGCGGTATTGTCTCCCTTCGCAACCCTGAGCTCTTTGATTCTCTTTCCGTTACGGTACAGAGCGTATCGTCCCGGTTTGAGATCGGTGACGAGATGCCACATTCCTTTGACGGTATTGTGCAGCGTGTAGCGCACAGCCGATCGCAGCCGCTCTTTGCGGGCGAAACAGACGACCCGATCGCCGATGCGCACTCCACTGTTCGCCCGACTGCTCAGATGTTCCAGAGGATCGAAATTTTCAAGATCGGCATCTCCCGTCTGAATCACGTTGAGTACATTGACATGCGTGGAGACCGGCAGATCGATGACACTCTGCCAATGCCGCTCGGATCGATTGACGACCCAGTCGGGGATTCCCCGCCAGAGGCGTTTTTCATTCACCTTTTCGATAACGACATTCTCGGGCTCCAGCGTTTTCTCGAGCAGTTTGTATCGGCTGTTGGCACTCAATTGTGTGACGGTATCTCCATCGATCTGCGGTTCACTCAGCGCCCGGAGGCGATACTTCGACCATCCGGCCGTTTTGGTCCGCAGACGATCGAAAATCACGACGTAATCTCCCCACCAGACAAAGTGTCTTCGGTAGCTTTTGACGTTGGCGACCGGATCTGTTTCACGGGGAGAGTCGTTCCACTGCCCATCCGCGTTCAGCATCGCGTAAGCCAGCAAAACCGACTTCTCCGCCGTCCGATGGCGAGTGATTCGGGCCGGTTTCTGACTGTCGAAGATCGCGGTCCCCGAACAGGATTTTCCGTTGACTCTGCAATTGTTTTCGATGGAGAGGGTGTTGAAAAAATCTCCATGGGAGAGGGCTTCGTAGTTGCGGGCTCCTTTCGTCAAATACCCGTCTCCTCTCCAGAGCGAAAAGTGTCCCTGATCCATCGCCTGCTGATCCATCGGGATACTCCCGTCTCCCCGGAAAATCCCCCAACGCGCCCGGGTGCCCCAACGATCCCGAAAGAGGAGAAAATCGGGAGAACGTGCAAAACGGACCTTCGGGAGTTGCGCCCGGTAGGGATCGCTGGCATTCGCATCGGGCCTCGCATAGAAATACTCCAGGAAGTAGTCGTTGTAATCCCCGATATTTACCCGCTCGGCATAGCCGTTCCCCAAGGCGGCGGTACGACGATCTCCCGCACGCTCCGCGAAATAGGTCGAAAGAATCATCGCCCGTCTCAGCCAGGGTTGATTACTCAAGACGTTGGGATCTTGCCAGGAGCCGTAGTCGGCGATGCGCCGGCGTGTAGGCTCCGTCAACGCGATCATCGAGAGAATGATGTTTTTCCAGAAGGGCCTGAGCACTTTTTCCTTGACGTTCACGTCGTATCCACAGGCGCTTTTGAGTGTCATTTCGTAGCCTGATATCCCGACAATATCGGTCGAGGGGAAATAGGCCATCCCGGTAAAGTAGACACCTCCAAGCGCCGCTTTGATTATGTTGCGATTGGAGGTACCGTGATCGACATAATATCCCCGTACCCATCCGGTCCAAGCTCGATCGAGCATCGTCACCGCATCGTCGTAATCTCCGTAGAGCGCCGCTCCGAAGGTCAGATGTAGATTTCCCGTCAACAGGTTGGCGTCACTGTCGGTTCCCGATGCGGTACGGTCCCACCCTTTCCAAAATTTGTCGCTGAGTATTTTCATTTTTCGGTGATAGCGATTCTGTCTTGCGGTGGTCATTCCGGCATAATCGTAAAGCCAATCGTAGGTCAATCCCATAAAGTAGAAACTCTGATGATCCGGATCCCCGTAACGGGTGAGATCGGTAGAGACTTTGTCCATCAGCTCCAACGCTTTATCGGCGTAAGCCCTTTTACGCGTCAAACGATACATAAGTGCCAAGGGTGCGGTGTAGTTCTGAGGAGAATCTTTCAGATCCCACGGATCGTTGTCGGGATCGGAATCGATCATGCTGTCACAGAGTGCCTTGAAGGAGCGCCAACGCCGGCTTCTTTTTCGTTTCAATATCCTCAGAGCTTGCATCCTCTCCGCCGTCAGCCAAAGACGGGGATGATTTTTCGTCGGATAGTAGGCGGAGGGGAAAGGGGCCGCAATCAGCACACTCCATCCCAGGGCAAAAGCTAAAATTGATTTCCACATTTCTCTCTCCTTTTTTTATCCTCCCTTGATTTAAGAAACCGGATTGTGAAGATCATAACTCTTTTTATAATGATTGTCAAAAATTTATTTCTAATATTTAAACTTAAGAAATAATCAGGAACGAGGGAGGGGAAAAAACGGAACAGCTTCGCTCCCCGCGAAGGGGAAACGGAGAGTATTAGGAGCGGAAAGAGCGGTCGTACTTCGCCGCCAGGCGGTCGAGGGCTTTGCGGTCGAGCTCCACCGTTTCGCCGTTTTCGAGGCGATAGAGGAGGCGGACCATCGCTTCGGCTTCCGGATCCTCGTTGATGTGGGGATAGAGGATCTTCAGGGCCTCCTGCGGCTTGTAATGACGTCCGGTGGGACCGCGGC
>WFQO01000095.1 GCA_015486995.1 Nitratifractor sp.
AAGAAGGCCTCCTCCCGCCCCGGTGCCCCGCCTTCCCGGGTGACGAAGTCGGGCTCGAGGCCGATCTCCAGCGACGAGGAGCGCAGCACCATCACGAAAAAGCTGTCGAGGGTGACGATCCGGGGCTCGGAAGCGAGAAAGCGGCGCAGGACCTCCGGCGCCCTGCGCAGAAGCTCCGAGGGCTCCAGGCCGCTCTGATCGGCCAGGGCCTCGAGAAAAGCGGGATCCGCCGCCGGATTCCGCAAAGAGCGCAGGACCCGCTCCCGCATCTCCGCCGCCGCTTTGTTGGTGAAGGTCGCCGCCAGGATATTTCCCGGCTTCTCTCCCCGAAAAAGCAGGGCCAGATAGCGCACACTCAGCGCGAAAGTCTTGCCGCTTCCCGCCGAGGCGGAAAGAGCGAGAAAGGGGCGAAATCCCATCGTCGGTCCTTGAAGTAAAGCTTGGAAAGTGATTGTAGCGAATACACTCCTCTAACTTCGAAAACCACGTTCCGTGCTCCGAATTCCGCACTCTATGTACTATCCCACCAACAGGGACGTCGGGAAAACACCTAAAACCTAAAATCAAATAGCAAATAACGAAAAGTTATCTGTTGCTCGGTCCCGCCGTGCGGTACAGGCAGCAGTGCCTTTCATTGTGCCGAATAAATATATAATGATTATCAATTAAGTATAACGAATAATAGAGTTTTAAAAAATTTATCTTATTTTTAAGCTTTCCGGGAGTATCATCGAAGAATATTCAATCAAAAGGAGAAGAGATATGAAAATGAAAGCGATGAAACTGAGCGGGCTCACTCTCGCCCTTTGCTGTTTTTCAGGCCTCCAAGCCGGCGGAATCCCCGACGCCCCCAAAACCTATCCCGCCGGCGAAGTCGGCCGGATGGTCAAACTGGGGGAAGCGATCATGAATCAGACCGACACCCACCCTCTAACCAAAGATCTGGTGGGTGATAAACTCCAGTGCAAAAGCTGCCACCTCAAAGGAAGCGACGGCAAACCGGGCACCGGCAAGGGAATCGGCACCTTCATCGGTACCGCCACCGCCTTTCCCGCCTACTCCAAGCGGGAAAAGACCGTTCAGACCCTCCAAGACCGGATCAACAACTGCTTCATGCGCAGCATGAACGGCAAGCGCCCCGTCATCGACACCGAGGCGAGCGTCGCGATGGCCGCCTACATCACCTGGCTCTCCCAAGGCTTGCCGATGAAGATGGATACCAAGCGCCCCTGCAGTCCCTACAACAGTGACCGCTGGGCGAAAAACGCCAAAAAATTCGCCAAGATCCAGAAAAAAGCGACCCATGCCAACTATCTCAACGGCAAAAAACTCTTCGAAACCAAGTGCGCCTCCTGCCACGGCAAGAACGGAGCGGGGATGGGAACCTTCCCTCCGCTCTGGGGCAAAGGAAAAGACGGAAAATGGCTCGCCTACAATACGGGAGCAGGGATGAGCAAACTCAACAAAGGAGCTGCCTGGGTCCAGTCCAATATGCCGCTGGGACAAGGCGGGACCCTCAAGGATCAGGAAGCCGCCGACATTATGCTCTACGTCGACGCCCAGCCCCGTGCCGATTTCGATCTGGCCAAAGGGCTCTTACCCAAATGCGAAATGGGCTACTACAACTCCAAAGTCCTCAAAGAACACCACAGCGTCCGCAGCAATTTCAAGCAGTTCGGACTCGACGTCGACAAGATCCGAGGCGACCACGTCATCCCTTAGTGCTCATCGGGAGGGGCTCCCCTCTCACCTGAAGTTCAGGAATTTTTATTCTTCATAATCAATTTTATCCACGGCTTTGTGAGTATTTATGCCCTTGGAGTCCGAAATGACGAAGGTTTTTCAAAGAACTCATTTTTCAATTCTTCCGAAAACCCCAAGATGTATGTTGATATTGTATTCTATTTGGGATACAATTTAAAAAACGATATAAGGTTTTTACATGGCCAAAACACAAACGACTGTTCGAATCGAAGAAGAGAGTTATATTCAAGCGAAAGAGATTCTGAAGCAGCTCGGCCTCAACTATTCCCAGGCTATAAGCGTCTTCAATAATATGGTCGTCCTGAACAACGGATTGCCTTTCGAATTGAAGATTCCAAATGACGCTACAAAAAAAGCTTTGGAGGAGCTCGAGCACAAAAAGGGTAAAACGTTCGACACAGTGGATGAACTCTTTGCCGATCTGGATTCCTAATCCATGTATCGCATCTTCAGAACCAACAGCTTCAAAAAAGATTACAAAAAACTTTCACCCAGAGAAAAATCTGAACTGAGACTGGTCATCGAAACTCTGGCCAAGGGTGAAGAGTTAGAGGAAAAATACAGGGATCACAAACTACTCGGAAACTATCTCGGGTGCCGGGAGTGTCATATCCGACCGGATCTCCTGCTGATTTATCGGATAGATAACGGATTTTTGGAATTGGCTCTGGTGAGAGTCGGCAGTCATTCACGACTTTTTTAACCCCAAACTCCAAAATCATTCTCCATTCTCCATCCTCAATCCTCAAAGATATTCTCCCCGCTCACAAAGCAGGCGATAGGCGCAGAAGCGGCAGCGATCGAGATCTTCGGTCCGTTCGGCGACGAACTCTCGCGTCGCGGCCAGCTCTCCGAGAAACTCCGTCAGTTGCGCCTCCTTCTCCTCGGGAGCCGTCAGATACTCCAACGCTCCACCCTCGAGAATCTTGATAAAGGCGGCATCCACTTCGGAGTATCGCTCCCGCAGAAGCCGCCGATAGATGGGAAGCTGGAAATCGGTGATTTTCTGTGGATCCTTTTTGCGGTTGGCGTCGGCGGTGGAGCCGGTCTTGTAGTCCAGGATCAGCGCCTCCCCCTCCCGCACATCGAGGCGGTCGGCCCGCCCCGAGAAGCGCAACCCCTCCAGCATCCCATCGAGAGTCAACTCCACCGCCTCGATGCGCCATCCTTCCCGGAAACGGGCGATCTCTTCGGCCACGAAGCCCTCCAGCCTGCGCATCCAAAGCGCCCGGAAATAGTCGTTTTCCGGGGAAGAAGGCAGCAATTCTCCCATCGTCCTGGCCAGCGCGTCACGGAGCGCCTCTTCGCTCTCGTAACGGTGCCGCTGTGTGTAGACCTCCTGCAGAAGCCGGTGCAGAAATCGCCCCTCCTGCAAGCCCTCCTCCTCCGGCTCCCGAAGTCCTCGAATGTAACGGTAGTAGAAGCTGCGCCGGCAGCGGAGCCAGCTGCGCAGCATCGCCGGCGACCAGGTCCGCGCGAAGGGATCGAAAGCTTCGACGCGGGGATCCTCCCGGGAGGGCTCCGGTGTCGAGTGGGGATAGAGCAGCCCGCGGGGAGCCTCGATGCGCTCTCCCTCTTCCAATCCAAGCTCGTAGAGAAAGCGGGAGGGGAGGCGGTTTTCCGCTTCGGCATAGCAGAGCGTCACCGCCTGCGCTTTTTCCATCAGCCGGGCGTAGTAGTGTTTTTGGAGCGCTTCGCGGTCGCGACGGGTCGGCAGGCCGGCGAAACGCCGTACCCGGGAATCGAGGAAGCGGTCCTTGCCGCTGCTCGCCGGAACCACCCCTTCGTTGAAATCGAGAAGTACCACTCCGTCGAACCGCATCCCCCGAGTCTCCAGGACCCCCATCACCGTGACACGCCCGCCCCCCACATCGTCCAGACGCAACTCTTCGAGCGCCTCCGTCCAGAGATGCAACCACTGCGCCCTCGTGAGCCGTTCCCGCCCGAAGAGACGCTCGAAACGGTGCAGCAAGGGTGGCAGTTTTTCCCGCAGGGGCGCCGACTCCTCCAGCCGATCGAGCAGAGCCGGCGTCGGCAGCTCCGGCACCCCCAGCGCTTCGATCCCGGCGAAAAAATCCTCCAACCCCGTCACCGCGGAAGGGGAAAGAGCCTTCAGACGCTGCCGGTCCACTCCCAGAGATTCCAAAAAGTCGAGACGTTCGCTCTCCCGGCTCTTCCAATACTCCCCCAGTGCCCGCAGCACCGACGGACCGCGTTGTCGGCTGTAGGCGAAGCCCTGGGCGACGTTGAAATTGTTCAGGCGGTCGTAGAGTGCGACGATCTCACTCATCTTTTCGTCGGGCAGGATCAGAGCGATCCGCTCCGGAGCGATGCCGCTCTCCACCATCCGCTGAATCTCCGCCAACGCCGTCGCCACCTGGTCGTAGCGCTCCTGCACCGCCAGGACTCTGGCCCGTACCTCGAGAGGCCGCGGATCGAAAGCGGCGACCTCTTTGCGGTGCAGATCGATCAGCAACTCCCCCTCCTCCTCGGGCAGCTCGATCCCCATCTCCCGCAGCCGCTCCAGGACTTTGCGGTTGAAGCGGGTGGAGCGCAGGCGGATCCGACACTCTTTCTCAGACGCCACCCGCTCCAGGAGCTCCAGCTCGAAGCGGCCGGGATACCCCTCCAGGTGCAGCTCCATCCGCTCGAAACTTCCCAAAAAAGCCCGGTTGAGCCGGTACTCCTCCGGCAAAAAAATCCGGTCGGTGAAACCCTCGCGCTCGAGTATCCTCCGATAGTTTTCCCGCAGAGTCTCCAGGATGCCGATGTGCTCGGCGAATTCCGCGTAGGCGTCGGCCCGCGCCAACTCCTCCACCGCCACCTTCTCCAGCGCCAGCTCCTCGAAAAAGCGAAAAAAATCCCGGCTGGAGCTGAAGAAGCGGATCAACTCCCGCCGGGTTTTAAGCCGTTCGAACTCGGCGAAACCGGCTGCCTCCCGCAGATAGAAGATCCGCTGCATCGGATCGACCATCCGCTTCCCGGGGACCAGGATCAGTCGCCGTTCAAAGTCGTCCATCCGCAGCATCCGCGGCAAAAACCCCTCCTCGCTCAGTCGCTCCTGCAGCGCATCGCGGATCGCCCGGGAGCCGGGATAGACGATCAAATCAGGTGCGGTATTCGGCATTGATCTTGACGTAGTCGTAGCTCAGGTCACAGCCGTAGGCGGTGAAGCTCCCCTCCCCGATCCCCAGGTCGCAGCGGATTTTGAAGGAGTCCTTCTTCATAATCCTGTAGGCTTTCTCTTCCCGCTCGGGATCGAGCTGGCGATGCTCGGCATCGTAGACGAGCAGATCGTCGTAGTGGATCGTCAGCTTCTCTTCGTCGCAGTCGATCCCGCTGGCACCGATCGTGGAGGCGATACGCCCCCAGTTGGGATCTTCACCGAAAAGCGCTGTCTTGACCAGCAGAGAATTCGAAAGATTTGTCGCGGCAACGGCGGCCTCTTCGTCACTGGCGGCACCGGTCACCTCGAAGGCGACCACCTTGTTGGCCCCTTCACCGTCTTTGAGGATCAGCATCGCCAGCTCGAAGGTCAGGCGCCGCAAAGCTTCGGCGAAAGCTTCCCGGTCGTACGCGCCGCCGGCCCCGTTGGCCATCAGATAAACGGTATCGTTGGTGGAGGTATCTCCGTCGACGCTGATGCGGTTGAAGGATTGGGCGACCGCCTCTTCCAGGAGCTCCTCCATCTCGTCGCCGGGGACGGCGGCGTCGGTGGCGATGAAGCAAAGCATCGTCGCCATGGCCGGATTGATCATCCCCGCCCCCTTGGCGATGGCCCCGAGGCGGAAACTCTCGCCGTTTTCCAGTTCCACTTCGAAGCAGAGCTCTTTTTTGAAGCTGTCGGTGGTCAGAATCGCCCGGGCGGCGGCATCGGAATTTTTGGCGTTGTAATCCAATCTGTCAAGAGCATTGACAATCTTGTCAACCGGCAGACGGTAACCGATGACACCGGTGGAGCTCATCACCGGGTTCTCGGCGGCGGCTTCGGGAGGCAACGCCTCCAGGATCGTTTCGATATCGGCGATCCCCGCCTTTCCGGTCATCGCGTTGGCGTTTTTTGCATTGATGAGGACAAAATTGCCTTCGAAAGTTTTTCCGTAGCGCAGCGCGTGACGGATGGGCGCGGCCTGGAAGCGGTTGGTGGTGTAGGTGGCGGCGATGCGGCAGGGCACCTCACTGCGGATGAAAGCCAGATCCCCCTGATCGGGATCGGGACGCAGCCCGGCGTTGACGGCGTCACAGTAGAAACCCCGGATATTAGCCAGGCCCTTTTTGAGGGAATAGAGGGTGAACATCGGATACTCCTCATTGTAGGATGTGCGTATTATCCCGAAATTTACATTAGCGGCACATCATCATTCAGAAAATTCAGAATATCCCGACGAGGAAAATGGATGAAATAATTGGATTGCAGGAGATAGAAGAGAGGGGCGATGCGCCCCGGGTGAAGCGAAAGGTTTAGGCGATTTCCGCCTCGGCCGCTTTCTTGCGCATGGTGCGCAGGGTGGAGGCGGCTACTTTGATCTTTTTGCGGGTACCGTCTTCGAGAGTGACGCGAACGGTGCGCAGGTTGGGAAGCTGACGCTTCTTGGTTTTGTTGTGGGCGTGGGAAACGTTGTTTCCTACCAGGGGGCCTTTGCCGGTAACTTGACATCTTCTTGCCATCTCAGAACCTTTTTCGATTTGAATGTTGATTTTCTAGGAATACGGGGATGTCTCTTGCAGTGACAATGCCCCAACCTGAAAAAAGTCTTGCGATTTTACCGGATCGCCACTTAAAGCGTCATTAATCCCCTCGCATCTTTTCCTTCGCTTTTCCCCCAAAGCTCCCCCGTCAAATCCCTCTAATCGCAAAAAGGATAAAATATTGGCGTACCAAGTAAACATTTCAAAGCAACGAAAGGAGTGACGATGCTCTCCGAATATCGAAAAGAGATCAGCGAACTCAAACAGAAGAATGCACACTTTGCCAAAATTTTCGAGCGCCACAACGAACTCGATCAAAAAGCCAAAGATGCCGATGAGGGACGGCTGCACCTCAGCGATACTGAGCTCGAGCAGATCAAGAAGGAGAAACTCCTCCTCAAGGACGAAGCCCTGCAAATGATTCTGCAATACAAGAAAGAGCAGGAAGGCTGATCATCCTTTTCTGAATATCCTCCACCCCATCTCTTCCAGCTTCGCGGCGGCTTTGGAGCACAGCGGCGCATCGATCAGGAGATATTTTTGATCGATCTGCCCTCCTGCCTTGCCGATCAGTTTCCGGAAAAGCTCTTCCAGCTCTTTCGCCTCTTTTTGTAAAACCCGGCTCTTTTTCACGAGAACAAAGACTACGCAACCGTTCTCGTTCCGGTCGGCCCCACAATAGATCCCTAGCCGTTTCCGGCTTCCCAACTCCCTGGGAGCGATCGCCTCCAGACGGCGGCAGACGATCCCCCGTTCCGCCAGAAACTCCACGATCTCTTTCATTTTTTTCCTTCTTTTTGTGCGACCGGATGATGCTTCAACACCGTCTCCTGAAGATG
>WFQO01000096.1 GCA_015486995.1 Nitratifractor sp.
AAAAGGTAAAAGTAACGATGAAACTGAAACTGGCACGAACCACGTTGAAAGCGAAACCCAAAAGTATCGAGCTAAGCAAGCTCGAAGAGATGCTGCCCCAGAAGTCGATCTTCTACTTCGATCGGGAGAATTCCCACAAAGATCTCAAAGCGATGATCGAATATTTCGAGGAGAAGGGCTACAACGTCTATATGCGGGAGGTCAAGTACGGCCTCAACGAGGACGAGTACATCTACGAGGTCCACATCGTCCAGCAGTGACGGGCCGCAAATGAAGAAAAAACTCTACATCGAAACCCTCGGTTGTGCGATGAACGTCCGCGACAGCGAGCACATCGTCGCGGAGCTGGGGGCCAAAGAGGCGTACGAGCTGACGGATCGGATGGAAGAGGCGGATCTGCTGATCATCAACACCTGTTCCGTGCGTGAAAAGCCCGTCGCCAAACTCTTCTCAGAGATCGGTCACTTCCGCAAACGCCGCAAAGAGGGGGCGAAGATCGGCGTTACCGGCTGTACCGCCAGCCACCTGGGCGAAGAGATCATCCGGCGGGCCCCTTACGTCGATTTCGTCCTAGGTGCCCGCAACGTCTCGAAGATCACGAAGGTCCTGCAGACGCCTCACGCCGTGGAGGTGGAGATCGATCACGACGAAAGCACCTACCCTTTCGGTGACTACCGCAGCAATCCCTACAAAGCGATGGTTAACATTTCCATCGGTTGCGACAAACAGTGCACTTTCTGCATCGTTCCGGCGACGCGGGGCGAAGAGGTCTCCATCCCCAGCGAGCTGATCGTGGGCGAAGTGCGACGCGCCGTCGACGCCGGAGCAAAAGAGGTGATTCTGCTGGGTCAGAACGTCAACAATTACGGGCGGCGCTTCAGTGCCGGAGAGGATGAGGTTTCCGACTTTACCGGACTCTTGCGCAGGGTCAGTGAAGTAGAGGGGCTGGAGCGGATCCGTTTCCAGTCGCCGCACCCTCTGCATATGGACGATGCCTTTCTCGAAGAGTTCGCCGCCAATCCGAAGATCTGCCCCCAGATCCACGTCCCGCTGCAGAGCGGATCGACCCGATTGCTCAAGCGGATGAAACGGGGCTACAGCAAAGAGTGGTTTCTCGACCGCTGTGCCCGGATCCGGGAGATGGTCCCGGGTGTAACGATCTCCACCGACATCATCGTCGGTTTTCCGGGAGAGACGGAGGAGGATTTCGCCGAGACGATGGAGGTACTCGAGACGGTGCGTTTCGATCAGATGTTCAGCTTCCGGTACTCTCCCCGCCCCCATACCGCGGCGGCGGAGTACGACGATCAGGTACCGGAGGACGTTGCGGCGGAGCGGCTGCGCCGCCTGCAGACCCGGCACGATGCGATCGTCGATGAAATCATGGCGTCTCAAGAGGGGCTCATCAAAGAGGTCTACTTCGAGGAGCTGCGTCCCGGAGGTCGGGTGGCCGGCCGGGCCGAGGACGGCCGCCTCGTCAGCGTCGAAGGGAGCGAAGAACTTCTGGGGCGGATTCTGCCGGTGCGGATCACCCGGGCAATGCGCCGCTCTCTCGAAGGAGAGATTGTTTGAAGTTTGCACCTTCGGTGCAGTTATTGGTCATTGGTCATTGGTCATTGGAGTCGCCTGCGACGACATTATTGGTGTATTGGTGTATTGGTAGAGTGGGGGTGTGGCTTCAGTTTTGTAATGCGGGATTAACATTCAACATTCAACATTCATCATCCAACATTCGGAAGCTCGGATGGAGCTTCCGATGAATCTTCCCGGATTGGTCGACGATTTTCTCGAGTATCTTTTCCGGATTCGCGGGTACAGCGAAGAGACGGTCAAAACCTACGAAATTCCCCTCCGACAAATGCTGGAATGTGCCCGACTGAGAGAGGAGGAGGGAAGAACGGTCCTGGATATTCTGCCTATGCGCCGGGTGATCGCCGCCAACAGCCGCCGGACCGTCGCGAAAAAGTTGAGTGCGATCCGATCCTTCGTTCTCTACCTCGATGAGCAGCGGGGGATCCCCCTGCTTCTGGAAGGGGACGATTCGGTCAAAGTCCCCAAAACGCTTCCCAAGCCTCTGGAGGAGCGATACATTTTCGAAGTGCTGGACACGGCGGATCCGATGGAGAGATTGTTGCTCTATTTGCTTTATGGCTTGGGGCTTCGGATCGGAGAGTTGGCGGGACTGGAGCGGGACCGGATTTCCGATGAATGGGTGCTGGTCCACGGCAAAGGGGGTAAAAGCCGACAACTCCCTCTGCCTCCGAAAGTTCGGGAAGCATTGTGGGCCTATCTCGCCGTTTCACCGTCGGGGCGCTATCTGTTTGAAAAAGGCGGCGTCCCTCTCAACGCAGCGCAGTTGCGTTATCGGGTCGGCAAACTCTTCAAAGCACGGGGGATCAAAGCAACCCCCCACCAACTGCGCCACTCCTTCGCGACCCATCTTCTCGAGCACGGTGCCCGGATCGCCGACGTGAGCGAACTTCTCGGCCATGCGAGCATGGCGACGACCCAGATCTATACCAAACTCGGTAGTGTCAAAAAACGGGAGGAGTACATGAAGGCTCATCCCTTGGCCGTAAAATCGGAAGATTGAAATTTTCGTTATGAGTCGTTTTGTTTTTCGGAAGTTGAGTAGAGTTTTGAAGCACTGAGATTTACTGGATGTGTGAATAGGGGACTCTCCTGCATTTGACAGGAGAGAAGTTCTAAAGAGCCTCTTCGTCCTCTTCGCCGGTACGGATCCGGACGGTGTGCTCGACGGGGGTGACGAAGATCTTACCGTCGCCGATCTTGCCGGTGCGGGCCGCCTCTTTGATGGTGTTGACGGCGGTGTTGAGGTAGTCGTCGTTGCTGACGACGATCTCGATCTTGACCTTGGGGATGAAGT
>WFQO01000097.1 GCA_015486995.1 Nitratifractor sp.
AGAGATCGACGAGATCGTCACTCCCTCCATCGGCGAGTACAAAGGATGGAAGCTGGTGGATATCGCCACCGTCGACGCCCCCGAAGCCGAGGACAAGGAGGAGCTGGAGAAGCTCAACGAAGAGTACACTCCCTTTGTCGAAAAACTCAAAAATATCCTGGGCGACGCCGTCAAAGAGGTACGGGTCACGACCCGGCTCACCGAAAGTCCGAGCTGCGTCGTCCCCGACAGTTCCGATCCGATGGCTTCGATGCGCCATCTCTTCCGTCAGATGGGCCAGGAGGAGCCGGAGCTTCCGTTGATCCTCGAGATCAATCCCGAGCATGAAATGATCAAAAAACTCTCGACGATGGAGGACGAGAAGGTTCTCGAAGAGAGTGCCTGGGTTCTTCTCGACAGTGCCAAACTGGCCGAAGGATTGGAGCCCAAAGACAAAGTCGCCTTCTCCCGCCGTATCGCCGACCTACTCAGTCGCGCACTTTGAATTTCTCCTCGAAAATAGTGCGTCCGGTAGGGCGCATTTTTCTCTCATTGATTCATTGTGTTACCGTTTACTATATTTTTTAGTATATTATCGATTCATTAACCTTGTTTCAAAAAAATCTGTGCTATCATTGATCCTAGTTTCAAAAAAGGATCGAAAATGAAGATGAGAAATACCCTATTTGCTACCGCACTTCTTCTCTCGCTACAGGGAGTCGCTCTTGCCGGTCATGCTCCCTGCCAGCGGAGCTATATGCATGATCCCTGTGCCGCCGATGACTATTCGGTTGTCGAAACGGAGCCTTTCGTCAAAGGGAAACACAACTGCATGGCCATCGCCCACTATTTTCCCGGCGAAGAGCCTGCCGACTACTGCGCGCACGAAGGCGGTAAAAATACTGTCCGTCCCTCCTCACCCGTCGCCTCCGTCGACTCGTGATGCGATTTGATATTTTGTGATATTTGAAGAGGGAGTAATCGTTTCATGGCCAATTTGCAATACAAAGTAGGGGAGATGTCCGCGCAGCGGCGGGCTACCGTCGTCTCGACCTCCGCGGCGGCGCTGCTGACTTTCGTCAAACTCTTCGTGGGTATTATGAGCGGGTCGGTCGCGGTGCTCGCTTCGGCGATCGATTCGATCCTCGATATGGCCGTCTCGATCTTCAACTTTTTCGCCATCAAGAAGGCCGAAGAGCACCCCAACGAAATGTTCCCCTACGGGAAAGGGAAGGTCCAGGCGATCGCCGGAGTGATCGAAGGGACGATCATCACCCTTTCGGGCGTTTTCATCATCTACGAAGCGATCCGCAAGGTGCTGCACGAAGAGCCGACGAAGTATCTCGGGATCTCCCTGGGCGTGATGCTCTTTTCGATCCTGGTGACCTTCTTTCTGGTACGCTACCTCCTCGCCGTCGCCGAAAAGACCGACAACATCGTCATCAAAGCCGACGCGCTGCACTACCAGACGGACCTGCTCAGCAACGGGGCGGTCGTCGCGGCACTCCTTGTTGTCTGGCTGACCGGCTGGGACTGGGTGGATGCGCTCTTCGGCTTGGGGATCGGCCTCTACATCATCTACTCCGCCTACGAGATCATCGAAGAGGGGATTATGATCCTGCTGGATCGCTCCCTTCCGAGTGAGATCGTCGCCAAGATCGGTGAAATCATCGGCAACCATCCCAAGGTCAACGGCTACCACTGGCTCAAGACCCGCACCGACGGAAGCCGCAACTATGTGGAGTTCCACCTCGTGCTCACACCGGAGATGACCCTCGAAGAGGCCCATCACATCGCCGAAGAGCTCGAGTGCAAAATCGCGGCGCTCGAGCCCAACAAAGGGTGGGTCATCACTCCCCATTTCGATCCCTACGACGACGAACACATCAACGAAATCTTCTACGACGGACAGGTCCAGCACGCCTGCCGGGCCGTCTCCGGCCAAAACGGCTGATGCGCCCGATCTATCTGACATCGCCCCAAAAAGCGGAGGGGACGTTTCCTCTGCCGATGATCCGTTTTCGGATCGTGGCGGATCGGATCGAGTATCAGGGATGCGACACGTTGGTCTTCACCTCCAAGCAGGCGGTTCGCAGCGCCGAAGCGATCGATCCCGGCTGGAAACGCTTCCCTTGCATCGCGATCGGCCCCGCCACGGAGCGTCAAATCCTCGCTTTGGGCGGAGAGGTCCTGCATCGACCCGAAAATTTCTACGGAGAGAATCTGGCCGAGGATCTTATCGAACGTTTCCGCGATCGTCGCCTGCTCTATCTTCGCCCCCGTAAAGTCTCTTTTGACAGCAAAGCGTTCCTCGCCGAGGCGGGGATCGAGCTCAAAGAACAGGTGATTTACGAAACCGCCTGCCGATCCTATTCCCCGGAGGAAGCGCCTCCGAAGGGGGCGATCGTCGTCTTTACCTCTCCCTCGACAATCCACTGTTTTCTCGAGAATTTCGACTGGGATCCTGGCTACAGCGCCGTGGTGATCGGCCGGGCGACACTGGAGCATCTCCCCTCCGGCTGCGAGGTGACCGTCGCCGCCGAGCCGACGATCGACGCCTGCCTCGAGGCGGCCCGATCGTTGCAAAATCGCTGAGACTCCGGCTTTTTATTTTCCGCTAACTCCGAATTGGCTATAATTGCTTTAACCCTGGGTGGTTCGCCTACTTGCAAATGGGGTCCAACATTAAACTATTGGAGGATCCTGTAAGCGGTCGGTGTGCGGACGACGTCGCTTGAGTCCGGAAACGGACGAGACGCCGTCCCCTGAAGACCGCTTCACTCCTCCACCGTTGGCTTATTCGGGCCGACACATAGCAAATACGGCCACCCGGGGGATTTTTTGGATCGAGTAATGAGAAAGGGAAACGGAGAAGTTTCTCTTGCTGATTTCTTGGGAAGGGTGAGGCGGAATGAAAGTATTGGTGATAGGCAGCGGAGGACGAGAGTACGCGATCGGCTCGGCGCTCTCGAAAGATCCGGCGGTGGAAAAGATCTGGTTCGCTCCCGGCAACGGCGCGACCGACGCATTGGGAGAGAATCTCTCCCTCTCGGCGTACGATGAGTTGGCGGCGTTCGCCAAAAGGGAGGGGATCGATCTGACGATCGTCGGTCCCGAAGCGCCGCTAGTGGGCGGCATCGTCGATGTCTTTGAGAAGGAGGGCTTGACGATCTTCGGCCCCAGCGCGCAGGCGGCGCAGTTGGAAGGCTCCAAAATCTTCATGAAAAACTTTCTCGCCCGACACAAGATTCCGACGGCCCGCTATCTCGAGACCGACTCTTTCGAGAAGGCGGAACGTTTCATCGAATCGCTCGAGGCGCCGATCGTCGTCAAAGCGGACGGACTCTGCGCCGGCAAAGGGGTCATCATCGCTCCGACGCGGGAGGAGGCCAAAGAGGCGGCCCGGGGGATGCTCAGCGGAGAAGCGTTCGGGGAAGCGGGGAGTCGCATCGTCGTCGAAGAGTTTCTCGACGGCTACGAACTCTCCGTCTTTGCGGTCTGCGACGGGAAAGAGTACGTCGTCCTTCCCGCGGCGCAGGATCATAAGCGTCTCCTCGACGGAGACAGAGGCCCCAACACCGGCGGAATGGGAGCCTATGCGCCGACTCCGCTGATCGACGAGACCCTCTATCGCAAACTCGACGAGCGGGTCATCCGCCCGACACTCGCGGGAATGGAGGAGGAGGGGATGCCCTTCAAAGGGGTCCTCTTCATCGGGGTGATGGTCGTCGGAGGTGAACCCTATATTCTGGAGTACAATGTCCGTTTCGGGGATCCGGAGTGCGAAGTCCTGATGCCGCTGCTCAAAAGCCCCGCCAGCGAACTCTTCTACAAGGCGGCGACGGGCAGACTCTCCGAGGCACGGATCGAGTTTCACGATCGCTACGCCGTGGGCGTCGTGATGGCGAGCAAAAACTACCCCTACAAATCCAGTGAACCCGCCGAGATCATCGTCGACGCCATTCATCACGAAGATCTGGCGGCCAACAGTACCATCGCCTACGCCGGGGTTAGCCGGGGTGACGACGGCAAGCTCTACGCCACCGGCGGCAGAGTCCTGGTCTGCGTGGGCCTGGGCGATTCGATCCGTGAAGCCCGGGATCGTGCCTATATGCTGGTGGGGCAGGTTCATTTCGCCGGCAAACAGTGCCGCACCGACATCGCCTATCAGGCCCTGCAGGAGTGAGGTTTGCTTGAGAGAGCTCGAAACGGTCGGAGAGAGGATGAGATTTTCTCTCACCGTCGACATTTCGGCATCGAATCTTCTCTTTTTTACCGGTTTCCCCGAATATTTCTTAGTCGATAGTGTGGTAGTGCATGCGTAGAGCCGCTCTTCTTTTCTCCCTCTCTCTTTCCTTAATGAGTGCCACGGATTTTCCCAAAGAGGGGCTCGCCGAACTCTACGCCGACAGCTTCAAAACCGTCGGCGATACGGTCATCGCGACAGGGCACGTCGTCCTCTCCTACGGCGAAAGTCTCTTTATCGGAAAGACGGCCCGCTATGACCGGAAAAAAAATGTGATTGTCGTCGAGGGAAACGTCGAAGTTTTGAGCGATCGGGGCAACAAAGTGCTTGCCGACAAGGTTCGCTTCGATGTCGGAAAAAAACGATTGGCTTTCAGAGATTTTTTCGAAACGGATCGGGAAGATATCTGGATTTATGCACAAGAGGCGGCTGAAGCGGAAGGAAACTACACGTTGCGCAACAGTGTCCTCTCCAGCTGCCAACCCGAAAATCCCGACTGGTCGGTGAAATTCGAAGAGGCGGATTACAATGCGACGAAGAAATATATGGAGTTGCACGGTGTGAAGTTCTATGCGGGAACGACTCCCGTGCTTTATACCCCTTACCTCGGTTTTTCCCTCGATCGTCAGCGGAGTTCCGGATTGCTGATGCCCCATCTGGGGATGAAACAGGATGAGGGGTTCATCTACGATCAACCCTATTTTTGGGCGATCTCTCCCTCGATGGATTTGCAGTTGGATCCCCAGATACGTACGAAGCGGGGGGTGGGGCTTTACGGAACGTTTCGTTTTGTCGACGGTCCCGATTCGGGCGGAGAGCTGCGGCTGGGGTATTTCTACGATCGCAAGAGTTTTCGAGACCGTTACGAACTGAAAAATGCGAGCCATTACGGACTGGAGTTTCTTTATAACAGCGATTCGTTTCTAGGAGAGTATCGTCCAGAGGGATACCGTGAGGGGATCTACGCCGATCTTGATCTCTTCAACGACATCGACTATCACAACCTGCAGTACGAAGCTCTCAGCCATCTCGACGAAGCAAGTAGCCGCTATCGGGAGTCTCGGTTCAATTATTTTCTCTACGACGATCGCAACTACTTCGGGATCGGAGCGCGCTATTTTATCGATACGCAGAGTCTGGAAAACAATGAAACGGTGCAGGAACTCCCTACGCTGCAGTACCACCGCAGCTATACACCGCTTTTTGACGATTTGATCGACTATTCCGTGGATGCACGTTTTGACAACTATACCCGCCAGGACGGTCCCACGGCCCAGCGGGGAACTATGACGCTGCCGCTTCTTTTTCACACGGCGTTGTTGGACGACTATCTTTCGCTCTCGGTGGAGGAGGCGTTTTCCGCCGCCGATACCCACTTCAACAACGAGTCGATCTGGAGCAGCAGCTCCGCGGCCAAGGAGAACCATTACGCCGCCGTGACACTCGGGCATACCGTCGAACTCTCTTCCGATCTGATGCGTGCCTACGCTTCAGGTCAGCATACGTTGCTGCTCAAAGCGGCCTTCACCAAGACGTCGGTTCTGGCGGAGGGGGATTTGAAATACGAAGAGATCGACGATTCGCTGAAACAGGCTTTCGATTTGGAGCAGGTCTACGACGCACGGCTGGCTTTTTCCATGCACAATTTCTGGAAAAGTTCGGAGAGTGATTTTGCGGCGGATTATCTCGTACTGGCCGACTACTACCCCGACAACGATTCCAAATGGAATCTCCTGCGTCAAGAACTGCATCTCAACTACGGTCACGTAGAATTTTCCAGTCGCATCGATTATTCGTTGCAGCACGATACTTTGGCACAGCTGACGAACAGCCTCAAATACGAGGGAGAGACGTTCGGATTTTCGCTCGAACATACCCGCTTGACGGCGATGGATTTCCAGGACCTGGACGAAAACGAGATCGGGTTTAAAGCTCGGTACCGTCAGAGTGAAGTACTCAGCTGGTACGGAGGCTATACTTACGATCTTAGAGCGGACAGTACCAAGGAGTTTCAGGCCGGCTTCACTCTGGATCGGAAATGCTGGAACATTACACTGCTTTTCGAGCGAGAGACGACGCCGGTCCTTCAAAGAGGCGGCGGCGGCTCCATCCGCAACAACGCGATCTATTTCCGATTCAATCTGGTCCCCTTCGGCGGAGTAGGATCGGCCGGAAAGACGACGATCTGATGCGGCATACGACCCGGGAGATCCAGGAAGCACTTGAGAGGCTGGGGCTGCCGCGGATGGTGACGGCCCGAGAGGTCAAGCGGCGCTATCGCGAGCTGGCGCGCCGCTACCATCCGGATCGTCCGGGAGGAGATGCCGAGAAGATGCGTGCGCTTCAGGAAGCCTACGATCTTCTCAGGGAGTACATGGAAAACTTTCGCTTTCGTTTCGACGAAGAGGAGATCGCCCGGCAGTTCCCCGAACGGGAACACCATGAACGTTTCAAATTTTAGAAAGTCTTTCAAAAAATCATTTGAAAGACTCCGGCGGAATTGAAAAGCCGCCAACAAGAGAAAATTTTACAAAAAAATGAACAAAGGATCACAGAACAATGCAGGAAAAGAGAGTCCAATTCGAACTCAACAATCTCACCGAAGACTTCAGTTTCGGTAAAGTAGCCCGACAGGCCGACGGCTCGGTACTCTATCGGCAGGGCAAAGCGGTACTGCTGGCGACGGTGGTCATGGAGGAGAAGCCGGTCGATGAACCCTTTTTGCCTCTGACGGTACAGTACATCGAAAAAGCGTACGCCGCCGCAAAAATTCCGGGAGGTTTCATCAAGCGCGAAACCAAGCCCGGGGATTTTGAGATCCTCACCTCCCGGATCGTCGATCGCTCCCTGCGACCGCTTTTTCCCGAAGGATTCGCCCATCCGGTGCAAATCACGATTCTGGTCCTGAGTGCCGACGAAAACGTCGATCTGCAGGTGGCGGCCCTGCATGCGGCCAATGCGGCGGTACTGCTCTCTCCTCTACCGATCGAGCGCAGCATTGCCGCCGTGCGTCTGGGGCGCGATTCGGAGGGAAATCTCCTCGTCAATCCGCCTCTGGAAGCGCTGGAAGAGGGGAGCCTGGATCTGTTGCTGGTAGGAAGCGGCTCGGAGTTGACGATGATCGAGATGGCGGCTCGGGCTACGGAGGTGATTGAGGATCTGGAGATGGAGGAGCTTCCTCCCGAAGCTCTGATGGGGCCGATGCCTCTGATGCTTCCGCATCAGGAGAGCAACGAAGTGGACGAGAAAGAGTTCGTCGGTTGGCTGCGTATGGCCGCGGAACGGATCAAAACAGCCAGTCGGGCCTATGCGGAGAGTTTTTTGCCTCTCAAACGTCGAAGAGATCCGGAAACGTTCACGCTGCTTCGTGCCCCGGAGGAGCTGGTCGAATTCCTACGGGGGCGTTTGGCGGAGCGGATCGATGCGGCGCTGGCCGGCCTCTCCAAAAGTGAACGGGGTGCGGCCCTGGGGGAGTTGCGTCGCATCGCCGCGGCGGAGTTGGAGGAGTACGGGATGCATCCCGAACCGGCACAGTTGCAGACAGCCCTCGAGACGCTCGTAAGCGAAGCGGTTCGTCGGCAGATCCTGGACGAGGGCCGACGCGCCGACGGACGGACTCTGAAGGAGGTGCGTCCGATCGAAATTGAAAACAATCTGCTCCCCAGCGTCCACGGTTCCTGCCTCTTCACCCGGGGTGAGACCCAGGCGTTGGTCACGGCGACGTTGGGTGAAGCCAAAGAGGGGCAGATGTATGAGCTTCTCACCGACCACGCTCCCCGGACCGAACGTTTCATGGTCCACTACAACTTCCCCTCCTTCTCCGTCGGAGAGGCTCGTCCCATCGGAGCTCCGGGGCGTCGGGAACTGGGGCACGGCAATCTCGCCAAACGCGCCCTCGAGCCGGTCGTCGACCTCCGCATGGAGAAGACGATCCGCCTCGTCTCGGAAATTCTCGAAAGTAACGGCTCCTCTTCCATGGCGACGGTCTGCGGGGGGGCATTGGCGCTCTGTGCCGCCGAAGTGGAGATCAAAGCGCTGGTCGCCGGTGTCGCGATGGGACTGGTCAAAGAGGGAGAGCGTAGCGCGATCCTGACCGACATTATGGGGCTGGAGGATCACTACGGAGATATGGATTTCAAAGTGGCCGGTACCCGGGAGGGGATCACGGCGCTGCAGATGGATATCCGCAGCGGCGGACTCGACTTCTCCTTGCTCGAAAAAGCGCTCATGCTGGCCAAAGAGGCCCGTTTGCACATTCTGGAGATTATGGAACGCGCCCGGAAGACGATCGAACCCAGCGGAGCCCTTCCTATCTCCGAGCATTTCCATATCGATCCCTCCGCCATCGTCCATGTCATCGGCAAAGCGGGTTCGACGATCCGGGAGATCATCCAGCGTTTCGGTGTCAGCATCGATCTCGACCGTGAAAAGGGGAAGGTCCGTGTCACCGGGAAAGACCGCGACAAGGTACTGGCCGCACGGGAGCACATCAGCGGCATCGCCGCGAACGCCAAAACGCTCGAAATCCCGACTTACGAAAAGGGGAAACGCTACACGGGTACCGTCAAGCGGGTCGTCGATTACGGCCTTTTCGTCGAAATGCCCGGAGGTATCGATGCGCTGCTGCATGTTTCGAAGCTCGGCGGTGAAGGGGGACAAGATCTCCGTGAGCGTTTCCGGCCGGGAGAGAAGATCGACGTAGTCGTCCTCGATCAAAAGGGGCGCAAGGTCGAATTGGCGACGCCGGAGTATTACGAAGCGTCTCAGGGGTGAGAAGGATAGAATTCGGTTTTAGGTTTTTGGGTTGCTTCGTTCTTGACGGTATAGTCAGAGGACGGAACGCGGAGCACAAAGTTTATCCGAGAGCACTCAACGTATTGAGCGCGTCGCGGTAGATCGGCTCGTCGATGAAGCCGTACTCATCGTCGAGAAAACCGTGGATTCCCTCTTTTTGTGCGGCTTCGAAGCGTTCGACGATGGTGCGCGCCCGGTGGATCGCTTTCTCATCGGGTCCGAAGATTTCGTTGGCGATAGCGACCTGGGCGGGCCCCATACAGGCTTTGGCCTCGAAGCCCATCTCCCGCTCTCGCAGACACCAGCGGCGAAAGCCCTCCAGATCCCGATACTCCTGATACATGAAAGAGACCGGCAGTACTCCGGCGATGCGGGCATCCAGAAGAAAGCGCCCCAGGATCGCTTCGGCGGTCGGATTGCCGGGTCCGCGGGTGACGAGCCGCTGGGGCAGTCCCAGATCTGCCAGAAGGTCGAGGATCCCCAGATTGGCCGTCCTCAGTCGCGGATCGATCCCTCCCCAGTGTGCCAGATCCCGGAAGGCTTCCCGGGTCTCGAGGGAGATGTGCAGTTCGATCTCCGGCGGTAGAAGCTTCAGCGCCGCTTCGATCTGGCGGGGGCTGCGGACCTTGGGGATGCGAAAAGCGTCGGGAGCGTAAGGACGCAGCGCTTCGATCTCCTCTTCACCTCCTTCACCGATCGGGTTGGTACGAATGACGATGCGTGAAGAGCTGTGCCGCAGTCGGGAGAGAAAGAGCGCGATGTTGATCCGGGCCTCCTCTTTTCGCGAAGGGGCGATGGCGTCTTCGAGATTGAGAGTGACCACGTCGGCATCGAGCCGGTCGAGGCGGTTGAGATGCGCAAGATTGAGAGGGTTGAGCATCATATTGGAGCGGTGGCGCCGATGGGAGCACGGGACTCTGCGGCTTTCACGGCCGGTTTGGCGGATTCTCTCTTCGAGCGACCAATCGGCGACACGTTCGATATCTTCGAAGATCATACGATTTCCTTTTGTAAAGTATTGCGTCTGTCGCCCTGTATATGCCGTAAAACTTTTAGGGCACCTCTAATAATAGGTCATACTCACAATGGGCTTTGGAGATGTGAGATTTTGCTTGAGGCTTTCGAGGCGTAGCCAAAGCTACGGCGAAGGAAGCATCAAGTGAAAGATCGCGTCTCCAAAATCCACCCTTGCGGGCATCACCGGTTTTCGCCCATGCTGTGTTATCGCTTCTTGACGTAGCT
>WFQO01000098.1 GCA_015486995.1 Nitratifractor sp.
GTCGACGCCATTAAAGAGGCGCGGACCACTTTCGAGCGGATGAAGAGTTATACGATCTATCGTATCGCCGAGACGATCCGGATCATTCTCTTTATGACCCTGGCGATCGTGATCTTCAACTTCTACCCGATCACGGCGATCATGATCATTATGCTGGCGCTGCTCAACGACATTCCGATTCTGACCATCGCGTACGACAATACGAAGGTCAGAGAACAGCCCGTACGCTGGGATATGAAGGAGATGCTGGTGCTCTCCAGCTGGCTGGGGATCGCCGGAGTGCTCAGCTCCTTTTTGATCTTCTTTATCACGATGGTCTATCTCAAGAGCCACCCCGAGACGGCGGCCTTTTTGCCGGCGATCCCCAAGTGGGTCGATTATCATGACGACAAGGCCTTCCTGGGCTTCGTTCAGTCGGCCTTCTTCGTCAAGCTGATCGTCGCCGGCCACGGCACGATCTACAACACTCGGATCGACGATTGGTTCTTCAAGCGCCCCTGGCCGAGCTGGATCCTCTTCGTCTCCACCTGGTCGACGGCGGTGATCGGAACGATCATCGGTGTCTACGGCTTCGGCCTGGTGACTCCCATCGGTTGGGAGTGGGCCGGATTCCTCTGGGCTTATGCGCTTAGTTGGTTCGTTTTCAACGACGTGGTCAAGATGGCGGTGCTTCGCTACTACCGCAAGAAAATGGGAATCGACGTTATTTAAAAAGTAGGAATTGACCCAGTGTCACAGGGCATTGGGCTTTCGCCATTTGGTGAAGAAGGAGCCGTAAGATGAAGAAAAAAGAGTACAAAAAGCAGCTTTACGATCTGCAGGTGCAGCTGGTCAAATTCCAGCGCCACGTCATCGAAAAGGATCTCAAGGTCTGTGTGATCTTCGAGGGGCGCGACACGGCGGGTAAAGACGGGACGATCAAACGCTTTTTGGAGCATCTAAGCCCCCGGGAAGCCCGCTCCGTCGCCCTGGGTAAACCCAGTGACCGGGACAGAAAATCCTGGTACTTCCAGCGCTACGTCCCCCATCTGCCCGCCGGTGGGGAGATGGTCTTTTTCAACCGCAGCTGGTACAACCGCGCCGGCGTCGAGCCGGTGATGGGCTTTTGCACTAAAGAGGAGTATGAATCCTTTATGGAAGAGGTGGGCAGCTTCGAGCAGATGCTGGTGCACAGCGGGATGATTTTCATCAAATACTACCTCGACATCTCCAAAAAGGAGCAAAAACGGCGCCTCGAAGCGCGCAAAAAGGATCCGCTGAAGCAGTGGAAACTGAGCCCCATCGATAGGCAGGCGCAGAAACTCTGGAAAAAATACTCCAAATATCGGGACAAGATGTTCGCCAAAACCTCTTTTGTCTTCGCCCCCTGGCACGTCATCCACAGCGACGACAAAAAAACCGCCCGAATCAACGCCATCAAACACTTCCTCTCCCAGGTGGACTATCCCGAAAAGGATGAAAAGCTGCTGATCTACGACGACGACGTGATTTGCCGTTTCGATCCCGTTTGTTACGACAAAGGGTTGATCGCCCCATGATCGCCCATCTGCCCGCCGACCTGGTCCACTTCGTCCTCACGGTAGTTCTAAGTTTCCTCGTGGGGCTGGAGATCAAAACCTACCGGGAAAAGAACGTCAAAAACCAAAGCCGTTATTTCTTTTTCGGCACAGCCCGCACGATAACTTTCATCGGAGTTTTGGGCTTCGTCTTTTACCGCATCGATCCGGTGCATCTGATCCCCTACGTCACCGTGATGATCCTGCTTTCGGGGCTCTTCGCCATCTTTTATCGCAAGCGTCTCAAAGAGGGGCACCCCGGGATCCTGCTCTATGTGGTGATGCTCTGTGTCTACGCCTTCGGGCCCCTGAGCCAGATCCTGCCGCTGTGGGCGCCGGCGTTGCTCTTCGTCACCGTCGTCTTCGTCCTCAACGCCCAGCGGGCCATCGACCGTTTTATCCAGGGGGCCGATACCTACGAGTTCGAAACCCTGGGCAAGATGGTCCTGCTCTCGGCGGTGATCCTGCCGCTGCTGCCCGATCGGCAGGTGGCCGCCTGGCTGCCGCTGTCGCCCTTCAAGATCTGGCTGGCGGTGGTGGTGATCTCCGCCATCAGTTACGGCGGCTACCTTGCCCAGCGCTATTTCTTCCCCCACAAAGGCTACTTCCTCACCGGGATCATCGGGGGGACCTACTCCTCCACGGCGACGACGGTGGTGCTGGCCCGCAAGGCTGTGGCGGTGGGCGGCAGTCGTATCATCGACGCCGCCATCGTCGCCGCGACCTCGATGATGTATCTGCGGCTCATCGTCGTGGCGGGGATCTTCAATATGGCCATCGCCAAAATGGTGGCGATCCCCTTCACACTGCTGGCCCTGGTAGGCTTCGGCCTTTCGGCCTTGCTGCTGCGGGGCAAAGGGGAGCGTGCCGGGCCGGTGGAGGCCGAGGACCGCAACCCGCTGGAGCTGGGGACGGCCCTCGTTTTCGCTCTACTTTTCGTCGTAATGATGATCCTCACCGATTACGTCACGAAGCACTACGGCAACGTGGGGTTGGAGATCCTCTCCTTCCTCGTCGGCTTCACCGACATCGATCCCTTCGTCCTCTCCCTACTGACGGGCAAATACGCTGTCGCCGGTGAACATGTCGCCTCGGCGATCCTCATCGCGGCGGGGAGCAACAACCTGCTCAAAGCCCTCTACGCCCTCTGGTTCGGCCGAGGAAGGCACACGGGGCGCGCGGCCCTGCTGATCGCCCTGCTGGGCGTAGCGACCATCGCCCTGGGCTTTTACCGTCCGATCTTCGAACTCGCATCTCACCTCTAAGGAGCAACCGTGAAAAAAAAGAACCCTCTCAAAAACGTCGAACTCCCCTGGGAAAAGCCCAAATCACCCTGGGAAGATCCCCGGGCCGAGAAACTGGTCAAAAAAATTATGCAAAGCCCCACCTACAAAATCGCCGAGGAGGACATCGACTTTCTCAAAAGCGACGAGACCCGCGGCGTCCGGCTGGAGCTGGATTACCTCAAAGCCGAGCTGGCCCTGCGCGATGCGGGGGTGGAGCAGACCATCGTCGTCTTCGGAAGCGCGCGGATCCGCGAGCGCAAAACCGCTCTGGCCGAGCTGGAGAAGATCCAAAAGCAGGTGGCCAAAGACCACGACAATCCCGATCTGCTGCGTGAGCTTCGCATCGCCGAGCGGATGGTGGAGAACAGCCGCTACTACGACGACGCCCGGGCGTTCGGACGCATGGTGGCCAACGCCGGCGAAGGGCCGCAGGACAACCGCCTGATGGTGATGACCGGCGGCGGCCCCGGCATTATGGAGGCGGCGAACCGGGGGGCCTATGATGTGGGGGCCAAGACCATCGGGCTCAATATCCACCTGCCGCACGAACAGTTTCCCAACCCCTACATCACACCGGAGCTCTGCTTCCAGTTCCACTATTTCTCGATCCGGAAGCTCCACTTTTTCCAGCGGGCCCACGCCCTGGTGGCCTATCCCGGCGGATTCGGGACTCTGGACGAACTCTTCGAGATCCTGACCCTGGTGCAGACCCGCAAGACCCCGCTGATGCCGGTGGTCCTGGTGGGCCGAAAATACTGGGAACGGTTGATCGATTTCGAGTTTCTTGTCGACGAGGGGACCATCGCTCCGGAGGATCTGGAGATCTTCGAGATCGTCGACAGCGCCGAAGAAGCGTGGAATTCGATCCGAAAATGGCATCTTAAACGAAAAACCCACCATTACGAACTCTATAATACGGAGTTACCAAAGAGTAAGAAAAAAGCCGCCAACAAAAAAAAGAAGGAGTCCTAAATGTCACAATTCGTCAAATGGTTCAAAGAGATCGGAATCGAGGATGTCCCCGAAGTCGGGGGCAAAAACGCATCTCTGGGAGAGATGTACCGCAACCTCACCGGTGAGGGGGTCCGTGTCCCTAACGGTTTCGCCGTCACGGCCACGGCCTATCGGCATGTCCTGGAGGCCAACGGCCTCAACGAGAAACTCCATGAGATCCTGGACGGTCTGGATTACGACGATGTGGACGCCCTGCAAAAAGCCGGGGCCGCCTGCCGCAAACTGATCCAGGAGGCGGAGGTCCCCGCCGACCTGAAGGAGGAGATCCTCGCCGGATACCGTGAACTGCAGAAAGAGTACGGCGACGGGCTCAGTCTGGCGGTACGCTCC
>WFQO01000099.1 GCA_015486995.1 Nitratifractor sp.
AGCTACGTCAAGAAGCGATAACACAGCATGGGCGAAAACCGGTGATGCCCGCAAGGGTGGATTTTGGAGACGCGATCTTTCACTTGATGCTTCCTTCGCCGTAGCTTTGGCTACGCCTCGAAAGCCTCAAGCAAAATCTCACATCTCCAAAACCCATTGTGAGTATGACCTATTATTAGAGGTGCCCTAAAGCCATTTTCCATGATCGGGTATTCAGCATGGAGGAAATTCACTTCAAAGTTCCTTTATCCCTCAGATACTCTTCAAGCCGCTTCATCGCTTCCGACTGATTTTTCAGAAAATCTTCATGAGCGCTTTCGTTGCAATAGTTGCTTACACAAAATACTCCTCCGGCAGGAATTCCGAAACTCTTTGCGACGGCCAATACGGAAAAAAACTCCATATTCTCCAACTCCAATCTTTTCTCAAGATAGCGCCTGGCCATCTCTTCACTTGTCGTAATATAGTTGGATGAGTTGACGATTGTTTCACGTGAAACATCCTCGGATGCCGAAACGACATTGTTGATCGGGGTATAGGCGGTACCGGTCAAAAACCCCTGCTCCACATTGGCGGCAGTTTTGGATTCGATGATGTCAAAAAGTTTATGATTTCCATAACTTCCCGCCGTCCCGACAAAAAGAAGAAATTCAGGAGCTTCCATCGCCGCCAATCGTGTCAGATTGATCGCAGCTTCTACCAGCCCTACTCCTATAGGAAGCGCGAAATCAAAACTTTCACTATTGCCCGCACAAAGAAACATCTTAGAGCCTCACCGGAATATCTCGAGACTTCAGATAATGTTTCAAATCCATAATGTCAATCTCTTTGAAGTGAAAGATGCTCGCAGCCAGTGCGGCATCGGCCTGACCGACCGTGAAAGCCTCTTCGATGTGCTTCATCGTCCCTGCCCCGCCGCTGGCGATGATAGGAATCGGCGCGACTTCTCCGATACGGCGATTGAGTTCATTGTCAAAACCCGCCTTGGTACCGTCGGCATCCATCGAGGTGACCAGCAACTCCCCGGCCCCCCTCTCATAGGCTTCTCGCGCCCACTTGACGGCATCGATCCCCGTATCCTTTCGGCCGCCGTGGGTGAAGATGTTCCATTGACCCTCTCCGACACGTTTGGCATCGATAGCGACGACGATGCACTGCGAGCCGAACCGTTTAGCCCCTTCTTCTATAAAGGCGGGACGCCGGATCGCAGCGGAATTGATGCTGACCTTGTCACATCCGGCATCCAGAAGCCGATAGATATCCTCCAACTTCCGGATCCCTCCTCCGACAGTCAGGGGGATAAAGACTTCCCGAGCCACCTGACGGACCACTTCGACGATCGTCCCCCGATCTTCGTGCGTCGCTGTAATATCCAAAAAGGTAATCTCATCGGCACCCTCTTCGTTGTATCGTCGAGCCACCTCCACCGGATCACCGGCATCCCGTAGGTTGACGAAATTGACCCCCTTGACGACCCGGCCGGCGTTGACATCGAGGCATGGTATAATTCTCTTCGCAAAAGTTTCCATCGTCTCTCTTGATTTGAAGTTTTTCAATCGTTTCGGATTATAACCAATTGAGTGTTTCCGAAAGGAAGAGCCCCGAAAAATCGGAGATGATTCTTCGCAAAGAGAAGCAGGAACTATTGCAATTTTCAAATAATATGAGTATAATGAATAATTATAGACCAAATGCTTCCGAGATTGCGGACAAAAGATTCGGCCAGAATTTTTTGGAAGATCGGAGTATAGTAGAAAGAATCATCGAAGCGATGCCCGAAGACGATCTGCCGATCGTGGAGATCGGGCCTGGCTTAGGTGATTTGACCCAAGAGCTCGTCCACGTTCGCTCGGTCACGGCGTTCGAGGTAGACAAGCGGCTGTGCGGCTATCTGGAAAAGCGATTTTCCCAAACGATCGCCGACGGCAGACTCCGACTGGAGTGCGGAGACGTTCTGAAACGATGGGAAAAAGGAAGCTTGTTCGACCGGCCCTATCGGCTGGTCGCCAATCTTCCCTATTACATCGCTACGACGATTCTCCTGAAAGCTCTGCGGGACCCCCATTGTCGATCCACACTCACAATGGTACAAAAAGAGGTTGCAGAAAAATTCGCCGCCTGTGAGGGCGATCGGAATTTCTCAGCCCTATCGGTCCTGGCGGGCAGTGTCGGGGAAGCGACCCTTCGTTTCCTTGTCCCTCCCGAAGCCTTCAATCCGCCTCCGAAAGTCGACTCCGCCGTTTTGGAGATCCGTAAAGAGCACAGTCTGAACGACGAGGCTTTCGAAGCGTTTCTGCGTGTCGCTTTCAAGCAACCGCGGAAAACTCTGATGAAAAACCTCTCGTCTGTCTATCCGAAAGCGGCCCTGACCCCTTTATTCGAGGAGCTCGGACTGCAACGGACGCTGAGGCCTCACCAGGTCGGGACGTCGCTCTACCGTCAAATCTATCAAGCATTGACAAAGGAATCCGACCATGGAAAAAAATCAAAACCAGAATACGGAGCGACAGAACCGAGGCGATAACGAATCGAACAACAATCGAAACGGCCGAAGACGATCCAACCCCTTCCGTAGCGGCAACAAACAGAACACAGAAAATAGTCAAACACGAAACGGCGGCGAAAAACGGGAAAAGCAGCAAGAGAATTCGAAGAACGCTTCCGGAAACTCCCGAAGCGACAACCGGAGAAACAGCGGGAACAGCAACCGCAATCGCAATCAGAACAATCGCAATCAGAACCGAGGCGGGAGCGGTGGAGGACGCAGCCGCGGCGGACGCCGACCCAAGATCGACACGACCGTTCCCGCGGATATGAAAGCGGCGATCCTCGAAAACGAGCGGGTCCAGCAGGAGCGGATGAACCCCTGGAAACAGCTGGACCTCAGTGCCAAGGGCAAACTGCGCTTCACTCCCCTGGGCGGCCTGGGGGAGATCGGCGGCAACATCGCCGTTTTGGAAACCGAAAAAGACGCCATCATCATCGACGTAGGGATGAGCTTTCCCGATGAAACGATGCACGGCGTGGATATTTTGGTCCCCGACTTCAGCTATCTGCATGCCATCAAGGACAAGATCCGCGCCATCGTCATCACCCACGCCCACGAAGACCACATCGGAGCCGTCCCCTATCTCTTCAAAGAGCTCAAATTCCCCATCTACGGCACTCCCCTGGCCCTGGCGATGATCGGCAACAAATTCGACGAGCACGGCTTGCAGGCGGACAAGAAGTATTTCAACTATATCATCAAACGCAAGATTTATGAGCTCGGTGAGTTCAAAGTGGAATTTATGCATATGACCCACTCCATCATCGACGCCTGCTCTCTGGCGATCCAGACCCCGATCGGGACCCTGATCCATACGGCGGACTTCAAAATCGACCACACCCCCATCGACGGCTATACCGCCGACTTGCACCGCTTCGCCCACTACGGAGCCCAAGGGGTCCTCTGCCTCTTCTCCGACTCCACCAACAGCCACAACCCCGGCTTCACCAAGAGCGAATCGGTCGTCGGCAAGACCTTCGACAATCTCTTCGAGATGGCCAAAGGGCGGGTGATTATGTCCACCTTCTCCTCCAACGCCCACCGGATTTTCCAGGCGATCGAGCGGGGCGTGAGACACGGGCGCAAAGTCTGCGTCATCGGCCGCTCCATGGAGCGGAACATCGAGACGGTCCGCCGCCTCGGTTACATCGAAGTCGACGACAAGCACTTCATCGACGCCCATGAAGTCAACAAATACAAAGACAGCGAAGTCCTCGTCGTCACCACCGGAAGCCAGGGAGAGACGATGGCCGCCCTCTCCCGGATGGCCACCGACGAGCACCGGCATATCAAGCTCAAACCCACCGATACCGTCATCATCTCCGCCAGCGCCATTCCCGGTAATGAAGCGAGTGTCTCCAAACTGCTGAACCTTCTCCTCAAAGCCGGCGTCACCGTCCGCTACAAGGAGTGCAGCGACATTCACGTCTCGGGTCACGCTTCCCAGGAGGAGCAGAAGCTGATCCTGCGCCTGGTGCAGCCCAAGTTTTTCCTGCCGGTCCACGGCGAATACAACCACATCGCCGCCCATGCCCGCACCGCAGTCAGCTGCGGTGTGGACGAGCGCAATATTCTGCTGATGAGTGACGGCGATCAGATCGAGATCACCCCCAAATACATCAAGAAAGTCAAAACGGTCAAAACCGGCAAGCGCTACATCGACAACCAGAACAACAAAGAGATCTACGCCGACGTGGTGGATGACCGGCAAAAGCTCTCCACCGAGGGGATCGTCAACATCGTCGCGCAGATCTCCGCCCAGACAGGGAAGATCATCGACAAACCGGTCGTCACCTCCCACGGCCTCGTTCCCGACCGGGAAGACAAACAGTTCGCCAAAGAGATCGAACAGCTCCTGGAGAGCCATCTGCTCCACTCCAAGATCGATCCCTCGGCCAGTCCCAAGGTGATCGAAGACGATATTCGCGGAGCCGTGCGTAAACACATTCTCAAACGCTACAAAAAATATCCCATCATCATCCCCACGGTCTTTCTCGTCTGATCCCCCTGGACTCTCGGACCCAAACGGAGAAGAGAGGGCTTCTTCGCCGGAAACCCGGTATAATCTACTACGATGAATTCCCAAAAAATATCTGAAAATTCTTTAATAGAAAATGCTCGAGAAACACTAAGGATCGAAGCGCAAGCCCTTCGTGATGCCGAAAAACGGATCGGTCCCTCTTTTTTACAAGCGGTGGAGACGATCTATCATTTACGCGGCAAGCTCATTGTCACCGGCATCGGGAAATCGGGCCTCGTCGGCGCCAAGATCGCCGCGACCCTGGCAAGCACCGGCACATCGAGCTTTTTCCTTCATCCCAGCGAAGCGCTCCACGGAGACTTGGGGATGATCGGTCCTGAAGACGGACTCCTGGCGATCAGCTACAGTGGAGAGAGCGAAGAGCTCTCCAACATTTTGCCCCACGTCCGACGCTTCGGAGTGCCGCTGCTCGCGATGACCGCAGATAAGAAATCGACGCTGGCCCTCTACGCCGAGACGGTCTTGGACATCTCCGTAGAGCGCGAAGCTTGCCCTCTCGGCGCTGCTCCGACAGCCAGCACGACGCTGACGATGGCGATGGGTGACGCCCTGGCCGTCGCTTTGATGAAAAAACGGAATTTCAAAAAAGAGGATTTCGCCTCTTTCCACCCCGGAGGATCTCTCGGGCGACGGCTTTTTGTCAAAGTCGAGGATCTTATGCGGACCGAAGGACTCCCCATTGTGGAAGCGGACACCCCGCTCAAAGAGGCGATCGTGGTCATGAGCGAAGGGAAACTGGGCAACGTCCTCGTCACCCGGGAGGGGGCTTTGGAGGGGATTATGAGCGATGGAGACCTCCGCCGGGCATTGATGCGCGAAGATTTCGATCTGGAACGTCCCGTGCTCGACTACGCCACCCGCAATCCCCGAGCCGTCGAAGAGAGCGGCCTCCTCGCCAGCGACGCCCTGGCGATCATCGAAGCCTCCAAGGTCCAGGTCCTGCCCATCCTGGACGAAGCGCGGAAAATCCGCGGTGTCATCCACCTGCACGACCTCGTCAGTGCCGGCATCAAATCGGAGAACGTATGAAAAAAACGGAAGAACAGGGCATACGCCTCAACAAATACATCGCGCACAACAGCAAATATTCCCGTCGGGAAGCCGATCGCCTCATCGAAGAGGGAAAAGTGACGCTCAACCGACTCCCCGTCACGGAGCACGGCCTCCTGGTCCGTCCCGATGACAAAGTCACTGTAAAAGGCCGGCCTATCCATCCCCGAAAACGGGGCGAAGTGACAATGGTCGTCTACAACAAACCTCGTGGAGTCCTCGTCACCAAACGTGACGACAGGGGCCGGGCGACGATCTACCACAAGCTGCCCGGGAAATTTCGCCATTTTATTCCTGTAGGCCGTCTGGATTATGCCAGCGAAGGCCTGCTGCTGCTGACCGACAACCCCGAAGTCGCGGAGACGTTGATGCGCAGCAGCCTCCCCCGCAGCTACAACATCAAAATCGACAAAGCACTCAACGAGGAGATGCTCACAGCGATGCGAGAAGGACTCGTCCTTGAAGACGCCCGAGAGGGAGGACACGCCGCCAGCGACATCACCCGGATGGAGTTCGCCCCCTTTCTGGAAGCGGTCGTTCGGGGAGAGGGCAGTCGCTATACCAAACTCCGCGTGACCATCACCGAAGGAAAGAACCGCGAACTGCGACGTTTTTTCGCCCACTTCGGCGCCAAGGTCCTGGATCTGAAACGGGTCGCTTTCGGCTGGGTCGAGCTCAACAATCTCCCCGAAAACAAAACTCGCTACTTCAGCCGTCAGGAGTACGAAACCCTGCACAAATTTCTCAAGGAGGCACGTAAGAATGACGACAATTGAGCTCGCCAGCAACTACAAAACCGAAATGATCGACATCACGGAAGCGGTGGCTCACGAAGTGATGAAACTGGGAATTCGTGACGGTCTGTGCACCGTCTTCACCCCCCATACGACCGCTTCGGTGGTCCTTTTTGAAAAGACCGATCCCAAACTCCGCCGTGATTTTCTCGCTTCACTGAGCCGCATCGCCCCGGCAGAGATGGATTACGAAAGCGAAGGGGACAATACCCCCGCTCACATCAAGTCGACACTCTGCGGCCCTCGGGTCGTCGTCCCGGTCAAAGACGGCCAACTCCTCCTCGGGGAGTGGCAGGCGATCTTCTTTTGCGAATTCGACGGACCCCGGGAGAATCGGGAGTACATCGTGCAGGTGATTCAGTGAATTGAGTCACTGGTTATTAGTCATTGCTCATTGGGGAAAAGGTGCTTGTGTTATGTGTTAAGAGAGTTACTCCTCACCTCTTCTCCTACTCACACATTCAACACTCGGTACACCCTGTGAAAGCTCTCAAGGGGATATTTTGGTCTCACTCGCTCTGAAATATCGGCCCAAAACACTCGACGAAATGGTGGGACAGGAGCACCTGCTCGCCCCCGAGGCTCCTTTTCGAAAGCTGGTGGAGGCCGACGCCCTGCCCCACTCTCTTTTTTTCGGCCCTCCCGGCTGCGGCAAAACCACTTTGGCGCGGATCCTGGCGGTGAAACTGGGACGCCCCTTTCACGAGTTCAACGCCACCACCCTCAAGATCGACGAGCTGCGCAAGCTCTTCCGGGACTACGCCAACGCCCTGCAGAAACCGCTGGTCTTCATCGACGAGGTCCACCGCCTCAGCAAAACCCAACAGGAGGTGCTGCTGCCTTATATGGAGGAGCAGCGAGCTCTGATCGTCGGGGCTTCGACGCAGAACCCCTACTACGCCCTCACCGCCGCCATCCGCTCCCGCAGCCATCTTTTCGAACTCAGAGTGATCAACGAGGCGGCAATGCGCCGAATGCTGGAGCGGGTCCTAAAGGAGGAAGAGATCGATATCGAAGCGGGGGCCGCCGACTATCTCATTCACTCCAGCAGCGGCGATCTAAGGGCGATGTTGGGGCTGCTGGAGAGTGCCGCAGCCATCGAACGGCCCGTCACCCTCTCTACTCTGCGCTCCTTGCGCCCCCAGGCAATCCGAGCCGGCTCCGCCGAAGCCGACAGCCACTACGATCTGACCTCGGCGATGATCAAAAGCATCCGGGGCAGCGATATAGACGCGGGGCTCTACTGGCTAGCCCGCCTCATCGAGGGAGGTGAACCCCCCGAATTTTTGGCCCGGCGCCTGGCGATCCTAGCCGCCGAAGACATCGGTAACGCCAATCCCAACGCTCTGAACCTCGCCGCTTCCACCCTGACGATCGTCGAGCACATCGGCTATCCCGAGGCACGCATTCCTCTGGCCCAGCTGGTGGTCTACCTGGCCTCCTCTCCCAAATCCAACACTGCCTACAAAGCCGTCAACCGGGCACAGAAAGCGATCCGCGAGGGAACCCTGCTGCCGATACCGCCCCAGATCAGGACGCACAGCAAAAACTATCTCTATCCCCACGATCACGGAGGATGGGTCGCGCAAGAGTATCTCCCCAGAAAAATGAAATTTTACAAAAGTAAAGGAATCGGCTTCGAAAAACGTCTGATGGAGTGGCAGGAGAAGATCAGGATAAAAAAATCCTAAAGAGCGAAGAGCTTCTCTTTGGCTTGATCGGCATCGATGAGTCCTGCCTGAAAATCTCCAGAAATTTTATCGATTCCTTTCAACAGATAATCCCGAAACGGTGAGGGTGTCAAGCGATTTTCCGCAAAGGAACGGATAGCTTCAAAATCCGGAAACTCGGAAAGCATCTCCTTGCGTAGCGGACTTTGTCTCCAAATATTTTTTGCTTTTTTCAGAGGGACGTCTTTTAAAACGAGAATCGGTTCGCCCAGGACATCTTTGGCATAGTACTTTTTCCACTCCTGCTTTTCCGTATAACCGGAGGTTTCCATATCTGATGAGACATTTACACCGCTTTTATTGACGAGAAAAAGCACCGCATACAAAAAAGCCGCTCCCACCGCTAAGAGAATAATCAGACCCTTAAACATCTACTTCCCCTCTTCTTTCTCATATTTATTGAACACAACAACAATAATTTCTTATGATTATATCACAGAGAAATTCCGAGTTTTACGGAAGAAGCTCTTAAAATATACGAAAAAATTTCGTGCTATGCTCTCCCCGAAGACGAACACTCCGAAGCATAACAGGAAGCGAAAGTCCCGAAATTGGTTGAGGAGGCCCCAGTTCGATTTCCCGTTCGATAGAGTGCAAAATCTCCCGTGAAGTCCTCTTTTGGATATTCATGGAACTCAAAGGAGTCAAGGCATCCACTTTTTTTCCGTCAAACCGAGCGATCTCATCTCCTAAGAAAAGAGAATTCGCCCAAGCCCCTTCGATCTGATCTTCCAAATAGCCGGCCGCCCGGAGGTTTTGCTCCCGTATTTTCAGGATTCCCATGACAACGATCGCAATCAACATTACCGATACAAGAATTTCGATCAAAGTAAAGGCGGAGCGTGAACTTTTCATTAGTAATAATTCCCCGAATCATGCAAATCATCACTGTCTCTATTCCACCGCTGCACCGCCTCTTGCAGAGTCTCATAGCCCATGGTATGCCCGAAATAACTAGGTAGATAGTAAAATGCACCGTCCGTTTCCACGATCATCCGATCACTGCTTCCGTCAGGGTAATAGTCGTAGCGAAAACAGACAGGCTGATCATGAAAACGACCGAAATCGATGCGTCGGGGGTCTGAAAATCGATCAACAATGTAGGCTTTAAGTTCATGAAGCCCTGAATCCATTTTATGAAACGTCCCTTCCCCTTTCTCCCGAAGATAACAAACCGAACAGTTCCCGAGGCACAGAAGCGTTCGGCGAGAGGGAGTTGTCGCACTATAAAGTTCCTTGATACTTGCAATGTCGAAACGTTTTGTTTTGTTTCCACTCTCCGAAAAAGATCGAATAAGGACTACATAGACAAGAGAGAGCAGCATCACAACAATCAAAAGCTCCAGCAGCGTAAAAGCCGTCGTCGCTTTTTTTTCGGAAAGAGATTCTCCTATTTTTGGCATCGACTGTAATAGATATCCGCTCCTTCTCCTTCGCCTCCTTCTTTCCGATCGGCTCCGAAGCTGATCAGATCGAAAGAGTCACCTTTTTTGACATAGAGGAAAGGTTGACGCCATGAATCTTTGGGTAGTTTTTCGAGGTAGGGCTTGGACGAATAATTCGGGTACTTTTCCGCATCGGGATTGTGCAGCAGGGCTTGAAGCCCCTCTTCGGTGTCCGGATAGGTTCCATTGTCCAATTTGAACATTTTTAATGCCTGAGAGATGCTACTCATTTGAGTACAGACCAAATCGCGTTTCGCTTTTTCTCCCACACCGATGAGGTTCGGAGCCACGAACGCGGCCAAAATTCCCAAAATCAGGATGACCACCAATAATTCCAAGAGGCTGAACGCTTTTTTCATTTTGTTAATTCACTCCTTCCTTTGTCGAGCCGTAGAACTTATGTAGCTATAATAGCACAAAGAGTGCAAACGGAAAGGGTCAAGGATGAACGGAGCGAAAAAGCGCAAAGGGGTGACACTGCTGATCACTCTCTCCGTCATCGCCGTGATGCTTGCTCTCGTGGGAATCCTGATGGGGACTCTCTCTTCCGCTCGAGCCCATGCAGCTCACAATTCGGCCCTTCTGCAGGCTGATCTATTGAGAAACGATGTCTCCCGACTCTTGGATCGTTATCTGAAAGGTCATCCTTCGAAAGAGACTCTCAGCACACTCTATTCCACACCGTTGACCCTTGTGAGCAAAGAGGGGGACTTCACTTTGACGGCAAGCTGCAAGCCTTTTTATGACCGAATCCCTCTGAAGTGGCTGGCGGGAAACCGTGAAGATCCGAAACAGAGACGGCAGGTTCTTCTCGCCCTTGATCTTTTCGAACGTATCACGGATGAGGCGCAGATCAAGGACCCGGATCTGTTGCTGGAGATGCTTAGGACAACTCTTTCGGGCCGACATGAACGTTTCGGGATTTCCGATGGATTCCGGAGAAAGCAGAGTCTCGGCATCGACCGACGTTCCCTTCAAAATCTACTCGAAGATTATCGATTTTCCGCAGACGATCCCAACGTCTACCGGATAGAATGGGAGCGCTATTTCCGCCTGCGAAGCCTAGGAAAAGAGACCGTAGGGCTCGACAGCGATTACGTCGCTCCCGCACTCGTCGCCTATCTCTATGATCTTGACAGTAACGTAGTTAAAGAGGACTATATTCCCGGTAAGCTGAAAGACTTTCTTAAAACCCTTGGAGAAGACAGCCGACGTTACCGTTGGCTCTTTTCGCCCGCTCCTTCCAAAAGCGCCATGGATTGCCGGCTGAATTACAGTTTCAGAGAGGGGCAGTATAATGTGAGTTTTCTATATGTAAATCGAAGGATTGAAGATTTTGACGTTCAAGCAACCCCCTAGACGAAAGATTTGGCTCTATGCGCAGATGTCTAAACTTTCGGTGGAGGAAGAATTCGATGTTGTTTTGAGCCCCCAGCTGTACCTGGTCCACCGTGTCGACTTTCCGATTCGCTTCGCCCATCAGGCACGGAAAATCGCTCCCTCGATCATGGAAGAGTTCGGAGCCAAATCCGACTGGATCTTCGAAGCGTATCAAGACAAGGAGGGGTGGATCTTTCTCGCTTACGACCCCCGACAGATTCTGAGTCAGTTTGAGACTGCTTCCCTGAATCCTCGCAAAGTCAAACGCCTCTTTTTCGCCCAACAATTCGCCGAACATCTTTCTCATCCCGTCAGACTGGGAGAGAGAAATGTTTTGACGAATGTGAAGGGAATCGTGACAGTACTTCCGGCGGAGTTTATCGATGAAGCCGTCGAGGAGAAGTATCTCTCCACCCTTCCAGAACCTGCGAAAAGTTTTCCTTTCCGGGCACTGGAAGAGAGCCGTTCGAAATGGAAGACTCGTGACCTCGTACTGCTCACTCTCGCGGCATTACTTTTTGCCGGAGCCTGGATCGTCGAAGGTATCCGCGCCTATTCCGAACGGGTCCAACTGGAGAAAAAACTTCAAGAGAGTGCGCAGGACGATCCGACATTGATCAGTTCCATTACCCGGCACAACATTTACGAGCGTTATGCTTTGATCGATCACAGACAACGAAACATCCGTCAGATATTGAAACGCCTCGGCAAACTGGTAAGCAAAGAGTCAAAACTCACGTCCGTGCAAATCTCTTCCGAAGGCTACAAGGCGGTTTTCGATGTCAAAAACGACAAAATTCCCGCACTCAAGCAATTGGCGCTCTCTTATGAATTGCATCCGATTGTTCAAGGAGACCGACTGATCGTGAAAGGCCGATGGAAATGAGACCTCTGCATCAGAAAATCCTCCTGCTCGGACTGCTCGCTCTGCTCGTGGGGACTTGGATCTATCGGACTTCTCAGCAGACACAGCTTGAGCGTAGTCGTACAGAGATCGGAAAAGCCCGACAGGAGATTCGAGAAATATCGCAGATGAAAACCCTCTGGAACCGAAAGGATCTTGGGAAAAAACTCGATCTTCTTGTCCATACTCTGCCGGGCAGTACGCTCAAACGTTATGAGAAAAAACGCCACCGTGCCGATCTCGCACTGGAGAAGCTCGAGGGGAAAAGACTCAATACTTTTTTACGCGGGCTCTCGGTTTTACCCATTCAGATTGTTTCACTCAGCATCACCCGTGAGGGGAAAGTTTATCGTCTGGAGTGCCGATGCAAATGGTAAAAAAAATACTCGTGATTCTTCTGGCCTTTTGGATCGCGATGATTCTCCTAGCTCCCAAGCGGGATCTCTATTTCTTCGCCCAGAAAAAACTGCAGAAATCCGGGATTCTCCTCAGGGCTGCAACAACAAAAGAGAATCCTTTCGGATTGACGCTGGAGGAACTCCGCCTCTCCTACAAAGGCTTAACCCTTGGGACATGGAAAGAGGTACACGTCTGGACCCTGATCTTTTACAGTGAAATCGATGCGGAAGATTTTGTTCCTTCTGCAATGTTACAACATCTTTTCGAGGGAACGATCGGGGAAATGCGTCTGCGATACAGCCTTGTCCATCCGAGAAGAATCACTCTCATACTTTCCGGAAGCCTCGGTACGGCAAAGGGATGGATCGATTTGAAAAAAAGGACAATCTTCCTGCAATGGACAAAAATCGGGAAACTCGGTTCCCTGCGAAACTACTTGAAACACGATAAGAGAGGATGGCACTATGAACGACAGTTCTAAGCGTAGTACTCTCTGGTCTCTCACATTGACGGTTCTCCTCGTTTTCGCTCTCGTCAAAGTAGGATGGACCGTGATCGATTTCCTTCTTCTACCCGACAGTGAAATAGAAAACACTTCCCAAAGTTTCATCCGATCTCTGCCCCATAATTTCCGAGTCGTCTCCAACGAAGCACTGCCCAAACCGGCGGTCAAGAAAAGACCGAAGATCCGCGCTTCGATCCGGGATCTGAAACTCTTGGCCGTTTATCGGAGCAAGGGCCAAAGTCTCGCTGTCATCCAAAAAGCCTCCCGAGCACTCGTTGTCAGAAAGGGAGAGAGAGCCTTCGGCTATCTTTTGAACGAAATTGACGACCGTTCCGTCCTACTTGAGCGCAACGGCAAAGAGTATCGTTTGGCGATCGAGACACCCAAAGTAGGTTCCCACGCGAAACTGATGCCTTTTTCTACACAACACGGTCCCTCCAAGCCTCCCGGAAATCCACAGGAGATCCGTAAAGAGGGTGAAACCCTCGTCGTCCCGAGACGTCTGCTTTCGGAATACACCAGAAATATCGATAAAATATGGTCCAACATAGGAATCGACCCGGTACAGAAAAACGGAAAGCTTGAAGGATTTAAAGTCCGCTATATCAGGCGGCGAAGTATCTTCTCGAAACTGGGACTCAAACGGGGAGACCTCATCGTCGGAATCAACGGAGAACCGATCGAAGATTTCGGAACCGTACAGGATCTGTTTCGGGAAGCACGGGAGCTTGATTCCCTGACTTTGACGATAAAACGTGGCCAAAAAGAGATGGAATTAGACTATGAAATTCGTTAGATATTTTTTGATCGTACTGCTCGTCTTTTCGCTCGGAACCGGGGCTGCCCCCTCTTCCGACGAAGGGATCAAACTGAACATCCGAAACATGGGGATCCAGCAATTTGTGGAGATGATCGGGAAGATCACCGGCAAAAACATCCTGATCAACGGACAGTTGAAAGGAAAAATCAACTTCATCGCCAATCGCCCTATCAAAAAGGCCTCTTTGTTCTCTTTGGCCAACTCCATTCTCGCCAGCAAGGGATACGCACTGATCGATCACGGAGACTTCATGGAGGTGGTCAAAGCCTCGGAAGCTGCAGGAATGGGACTCCAAGTCGGCAAAAGCGTCAAAGGGGAGACCATGAAAACGGTACTCTTCCCCCTCAAACACAGCAACGCCGCCGTCATTCGTGCAAAAATCAGACCGCTTCTCAACCGCAACGCCAAAGTCCTCTCCTTCAAAGAGAACAACCTCCTCGCCGTAACCGCCTATCCCAAAACGCTCCAATCGATCAAACAACTGATCCAGGCGATCGAAGAGTCGGGGCACCGCGGGTCGATGGTCATCAAACTCAAACACGCCTCCGTCAATGACGTCTATAACAATGCCGTCAATATGTCGAGACAACTCTTTCCCCAGACGATCCCCGGTGAAAAAGTCGGTATTTTCAAGGATCAAGCAAGCAATTCGATCATCCTGGTCGGCAAAAAAGAGAACGTCGACCAAATGGCCAAATACATCCGACAACTGGATCGAAAGGGGGAGAGTGTCAGCCAGAAAATGTACGTTATCCCTCTGAAAAACTCCAACGTCGAGGATATGGAAAAAATTCTGGGCAAACTGATCAACCAAATGAACAACATGACCAGCCGCAGAAGTCCAAGAGCCAAAGGGTCGAAAAGTATCGGTAAAGCAATGGTCGTCGCCGACGTCGAACGCAACTCTCTGATCGTGCTGGCCACGGGAGAACAATATCGCAACATCATGCAGGTCGTCCGCCGGATCGATGTCGAAAAGCCGCAAGTCTTCATCAAGGCCCGTGTCGTCGAGATCAACAGCAAACTGGCCCAGGCCATCGGTGCCAAATACGGCATCACCGGCGGATGGCTCACCTCCCACGGACTTATCTCCGTCAGCGGGAACATGGGGGGCCAGGCGGTCAATTTCTCCCAGCAGCTTCTAAGTCTGATGAACAATTCAGACGGCAACTCCAGTTCGGGCTTCTCCTTCGGTGATGTCAAATCCCTCTTTGCCCTGGGGATCAATATCGATCTGTTACAACAAGACGGTGCCGCCCATGTCTTGAGCGAACCCTCTATCCTCTGCTCCAACAACATGGAGTCCGAACTTTTTGTCGGAGAGACCCGTTCCATCCTCACCAGCTCTTCCAGCGGCGACAACAA